>CAMDGD010000016.1 GCA_945897785.1 Paludibacter jiangxiensis | reverse complement strand
ATATATGTATTGCATTTACGGCATACAAGATATATAAAGAACTTGAAAGGCAATTGGAAATAAAAAATACAAATCTTAGTCCCGAGAAAGCTATTGAAATTGCAAAAACTATATATTCGGTTACAGTAAGAACACCATTAACGAATCAGCCTATGACAAAGGTGTTACTGCTAAATGAAGAGCAAAGAAATCTGGCTAAAATATTTGGATTCTAATTTGGGTGTCCCAGTCACCAAAACAGGGGTTAAGCTACTTTTGAATGTCTATAACACAAGATGCGTCTGTCCTCCGATTGGCAGCGTTTAATAACAGTAGATAAGACGGGGTTCGCTCCGTCTTTTTCATATATCTACAGAAAAATATCATCCAATAAGTGTATATATTGGATGATATTTTCTTTACTGTTAGGTTCAGGGTTTACCTATCACTACGATTATTCTTCTTTTCAGGAACATTTATTTTATCATTTTCCTTGTTAGGCTCCCGTTCTGTTGCCTTGTTCTTTTCTTGTTTGTTTTTATCAGCAGGTTTTTTGTCAGTTATAATAACCCGTTCCTTTTGCGGAGTTCCTTCAACAGCTTTAGTCTCGGCAGAAGTATTTTGTGGAGTAAAACGACCCTTGTTTCCCCTATCCTGCGGGGCGTTCGAAACGGCTTTTTTCCTTTGTGGTTTCGGGTCTTCTTTCTTAGGACTATCAACTTGACGAACAACATTAGCACGGCGATCGTTTTCCAGATTTTTATTTATACCTATCTTCTCTTTTTGTTGTACATAATTGCTTTTAGTCTCTTCTTTTTTATACTGATTTTGCTTGGTATTTTTATTTTTTTGAATAAATATGTGCTTATTATCCCCTACTCGTTGTATCTTATTTGCATAATTACCTTGTTTATAATTAGCTGAATGGATATGATTTAACCTAGTGGGATTATTGTCTCGCTCAACAACCGTAATATACTTTGTATGGACCGTTACGGCGTAACGAGGGGGCAGTTCATAACCCGAATACCACTGATTTTGATCATACCACCAATACTGGTATGAATCCGGATTGAAATAAAAATTGTGTTCCGGTGCATAATAATAAGCATAGGTGTAATCTGGAGCAATATATGGCTCAATATCTTCAACGAAAATAATAGGTTTCGAATCATACACGGGGGTCTCGTAATACACAGGAGCTTCCGGAGAAGCAATTACTATAGGCGCATGAACAGTTCGATGGACGATACATCCGGTAAAACTAATACCTAGTATCGTACTAATGATAAGGGTAAACTTTTTCATAAGGCGTTAAATTTAAATTGGTTTGGGAGTTTGACCAAAGAAAGCACAAAAAGTTAACACCTCCAACAACTGTTCTAAAACAGCTTGAAAAACATTTTTCTGAAAAAAGGCTACGAACACTAGAAGCTTCGGCAGTCTATGCTAAAAATTAATTACATTTGTAGCTTTGTAACAACATTCAGCTGTATAATTATGTCAACAATTCTTTTCCGTTATCTTCTATATTTTTTACTTATTTTCAGTGTGTCTTGTGCCAATAGAGGCCTCGGACCACAAGGAGGCCCAAAGGACAAATTGCCTCCACTATTTATAGAGTCATCTCCAAGTAATGGTGCAATAAATATAAAAACACTAGAATTGGTATTGGAATTTAATGAATTTATTGCGCTGCAAAAACCACAAGAAAAAATAATTATATCTCCTCCTCAACTTTTACCGCCAACCATACGCACTGCAAGCAAAAAAATATTGGTAACACTCAACGACAGCTTGCGCCCTAACACAACCTACAGTATCGATTTTACAGATGCTATTGTTGATATTACAGAACAAAATGCCTTATCGGGCTTTACTTATAGTTTCTCAACAGGACCACAAATTGACAGCTTACAAATAAGTGGTTTTGTGTTGGATGCCGCAAATTTAAATCCCTTACCAAATCTATTAATCGGCATATACGATAATTTAAGCGATACCGCATTTACCAAAACACCTCCGTTGCGAATAGGCAGAACAAACGAAACGGGAAGGTTTAGTATCAAAAGCGTAAAAGAAGGGAAATACTTTGTTTTTGCCTTAAACGATTTAAACCGCGATTATTATTACAACGACCCCAACGAACAACTGGCTTTTTTAGATTCGCTTATCGTTCCTTCAGTTATTACTAAAGAAGCAACAGATACCGTAGCTACCGATTCAACAACAATAAAAAAAAGCAAGCAAGTATTTCTGCCGGATAGCTTAATATTACTTGCGTTCAAAGAAAAGATAAGTCGCCAATTTTTTATAAAAGCAGAGCGCAAACTCCCTTACAAACTCTCTTTTATTTTTAAGGCAGACAATAAAAAACTGCCTGAAATTGAAGCGCTAAATTTCACTAAGAATTCGCTTGATTTTATACAAAGCAGTGCTTTAGGCGACACCATTTCATACTGGGTAAGCGACTCCTTAACTTGGAAAAAAGACACGTTACAACTTGCTATCAGCTATCAGAAAACCGACTCTGCAGGAAACCCTGCACTGCAAAAAGACACGCTACTACTTACTTATAAAAACGCAAAGCCGACAAAAAAAGAAAAACAAACGAACTTTTTACTTCCAATAAGAACAAACCTAAAAGGGCTTATCGATTTAAACAGTCCGGTAATATTCAACTTCGATTTACCCATTCTTTCTGTTGATGAAACAAAAATCCATCTAACGTACAAAAAAGATACGATATGGGAAGAAATACCTATAAACCTAGAAAAAATGGATAGCCTTGGGTTTATATATGGGTTTAATTATGCTTGGGATGCCGAAAAAGCATATCGACTAAGCATCGATTCGGCAGCCTTTACAAGCAAATACCTCACAACATCTTCAAAAGTCATTACTCCTTTTGCTGTTAAGAGCCTCGATCAATACGCAACGGTTATTGTTAATATAAGCCCTTTTAATCCTATGGCTGTTGTTGAACTTCTTAACAACAAAGATCAGGTAATACGACAACTTCCAGCCGAAGAAACAGGTACAGTATTTGAATTCATACCACCCGGATTGCACTATATCCGTTTGTTTATTGATGAAAATAATAATGGACAATGGGACTCCGGGGTTTATGCTGAAAAAAGACAAGCAGAAAAAGTTTTTTATTATGAGCAAGGATTAAACCTTCGTGCCAATTGGGATATCGAACAGGCATGGAACTACCTAAAAACACCTTTACTAAATCAAAAGCCTAAAGAGTTGCTAAATATAGGGAAAAAATAGTTTTGTGTGGAATTCCAGCTAGCAATAATTTAAAAATTTACACCAATGAAAACAATTATTCCTTCCAAAAAACACCTTCAGCTAGCACTTTTTTTGCTGCTCACTAACAATGCTCTCTTACAAGCAAATAGTGACGATATAGCCTTCAAAGTCGGTGAAAAAATCAGCTATGATTTATACTATAACTGGGGCTTAATTTGGATTCATGCCGGAAATGCTGATTTTGCAACTTATTCAACTACATATAAGAACAACCCATCCTATGTTTTTTCTGTTACAGGACACAGCTTACATAGCTTTGATAAATTTTATTTGGTTCGCGATACATTTATGACCATTGTCGATAAAAAAACTTTTTTACCTCATTACCACAAACGGGTTGTTCGCGAAGACAGCTATTGGGCTCAGGACGAATATTGGTTTACAAAGGCTGACTCAGACAAAGTTTCGGTGGTTACCGATTGTCACCGCCGAAGAGGGGTTAGAAATATCGATACACTATCTATCAACAAATCTGTAACCGACTTAATTACAGCTATATATAAAGTGCGGAATACCGATTTCTCCAAAATTAAAAAAAACGAAAAAATTCCATTTTCTATCATTTTTGATGATGATGACAAACCTTATAACTTATGGTTAAGTTATCAAGGAAAAGAACAAATTACCCTTCGTAACAAACAAAAATTCAATTGCATCAAATTAAAGCCATTGGTTATTAAAGGCGATGTATTTAAAGAAGAAGATGCCATGACCATTTGGATAACAGACGACCTAAACAGAGTTCCGGTAATGATTGAAACAAAAATCAGGGTAGGTTCACTTAAAGTCATGTTGAAAAGATTTACCAACCCCAAATACCCGATGAGTTCACAAATAAAACAACTTTGACAAAAATTATAGTATGGCAAAAATTCTTATCATCGACGACGAACGGAATATCCGGAGTACTCTAAAAGACATTCTGGAGTTCGAAAAACACGACATTGAACTTGCGGAGACAGGCATGGCCGGACTCGAGTTAATAAAAAAACAGAGCTTTGATATTATTTTCTCAGACATAAAAATGCCTGAGATGGATGGCATTGAAGTGTTATCAAAAATAAAAGAACTCGACATTGACACGCCTGTAATAATGATTTCGGGACATGGAAATATCGAAACAGCCGTAGAATGCATAAAAAAAGGAGCCTTCGATTTCATAGAAAAACCCATCGACTTAAACCGCCTTTTGGTATCTGTTCGCAATGCTCTTGACAAAAAAACTTTACTAGCCGAAACCAAAGTGCTAAAAAAGAAAGTAGATAAAAAATATGCAATGATTGGTGAATCAGTAGCCCTAGATAAAGTTCGAGAAATGATAGATAGAGTTGCTCCTACCGAAGCTCGCGTACTTATTACAGGCGAAAATGGAACCGGAAAGGAAGTAATTGCCCGCCAAATATATCAGCTTAGTTCTAGAAACAACAATCCATTTATCGAAGTAAACTGTGCTGCCATACCTTCAGAATTAATAGAGAGTGAATTGTTTGGCCATACCAAAGGCTCATTTACCTCTGCAATTAAAGATCGCTCCGGTAAGTTTGAACAAGCCAATGGAGGAACTATCTTTTTAGATGAAATAGGTGATATGAGCCTTTCTGCACAAGCCAAAGTGCTAAGATGCTTGCAAGAGAACATTATATCTCCTGTTGGTAGCGATAAGAACATTAAAATCAATGTACGAGTACTTGCAGCAACCAATAAAAATATAAAAGAAGAAATTGAAAAAGGCAACTTCAGAGAAGACCTTTACCATCGCCTAAGTGTTATCTTAATAAATGCACCCACCTTAAACGAACGAACAGAAGACATTCCGCTTTTAGTTGATTATTTTTGTGAACAAGTCTGTTCAGAACAGGGCATAGCCAGCAAAAAGTTCGACAAAGCAGCACTGGAACAGTTACAAGCAAAAAAATGGTCGGGTAATATACGAGAATTACGCAATGTAGTAGAACGACTTATTATACTTGGCGGACAAACAATAACAGCTGAAGACATTACCCAATTTGCCTAAAAAACCCTAATAAAAAAGCGAGCAGATAAAAATTTATCTGCTCGCTTTTTTATTGCTATATTGTCTTGAAAAACGATTATTCTTTACTTGCTTTTTTATCCTTTTTAAGAATTTCGTATGCACAAGGAACTGCTACAAAAAGCGATGAATAAGTACCCACTATAATACCTATTAATAGCGCAAATATAAACCCTCTTATACTTTCACCACCGAAAGCAAAAATGGCAAATAACACAATAAAGGTTGTAAAGGTAGTATTAAAAGTTCGTGACAATGTTGAGTTTAAGGCATCGTTAATCGTTAGTTTAGCGTCTCGCTTAGGATACAGCAAACGATACTCGCGTACGCGGTCAAAAATAATTACCGTATCATTAATAGAATACCCAATTACGGTAAGAATAGCCGCAATAAACGCCTGATCAATTTCTAACGAAAAAGGCATAATGCTATACAATAATGAATATAAACCTAAAATAAAGATGGCATCATGCACAAGAGCAACTATACTCCCTACAGAATACGCCAAGTTTCTGAAGCGAATAAAAATGTATAAGCCAATAGCAAGAATGGCCAAAACAATTGCCCAAATAGCAGATATTTTAATGTCATCTGCAACAGTAGGCCCTACTTTTTGAGAACTTAAAATACTATTATTAACAAACGAATCTTGAGTAACATCGTCTCCCAATAATGGTTTTAGGCCATTATATAAACGGGTGTGAATATCATCATCTACAGATTCGGCATTATCATCAATTCTAAAATTGGTAGAAACCCTAATTCTATTATCATTCGACGACTCGTTTGATTTTATGGTTATTACACCCGGTGTTTGCCCGTCAAAGGCATCACGAAGCAAACCTTTAATTTCTTCTGTTTTTACCGCTTTTTCAAAACTAATAATGTAATTACGCCCCCCACTAAAATCAATCCCTTGATTTAATCCTCTTACGCCAAAAGAAATAAAAGATCCTATAATAATTATTCCTGAAAGCAAATAACCAATTTTTCTCTTTTCCACAAAACGGATTTGAATATTTTGCAAAAAGTTTTTAGTGATGTTGGTAGTAAAAGACAAATCTCTATATTTTTCTGATTTAACAATATTCTCAAAAATAACACGAGATAGAATAAAACCAGTAATTAAAGAAGTAACAATACCAATTATTAAAGTAGTAGCAAAACCTTTAATTGGTCCGGTACCAAAAGCAAACAATACAATACCGGTTATTATCGTTGTGAGGTTGGCATCAATAATAGCAGACGAGGCATTGCGGTACCCTTCGGCAACTGCTTTAGCCAAGCCTTTTCCGGCTCTAAGTTCTTCTCTAATACGCTCGTAAATAAGCACATTGGTGTCAACAGCCATACCTAGCGTTAAAACGATACCGGCAATACCCGGCAAGGTAAGCACTGCCTTAAACGAAGCAAGAATACCAAAGAGTAAAAACACATTCAGCAACAATACAGCGTCAGCAATTAAGCCGGGAACCATGCCATAAAAGAATATCATGTAAATTAAGACCAAAGCAAAGGCAATAGCAAAAGAAATTAAGCCGTTTTCAATAGCCTCTTTTCCTAAAGAAGGACCAACAACATCTTCTTGTACGATACGCGTAGGCGCAGGCATTTTACCGGATTTTAGCACATTGGCTAAATCCTTAGCTTCTTCAACTGTAAAGTTTCCGGTAATTTCAGAACGACCTCCGGATATTTTATCATTTACACGAGGTGCAGAATACACATAACCATCTAAAACGATAGCTATCGATTTGCCAATATTTTGCTCGGTAAGTCTTGACCACACATTAGCCCCATCAGGATTCATTTGCATATTTACAGTAGCATACGAGGAATACTGTCCGAAATCACTCGCAGCATCGGTAATAACATCCCCTTCTAAAGGCGCTTTTCTTTCAGCCACATTCGTAACTTTAATGGCATACAATTGAAAAAACTGTCCTTTTTCGTCAATAGCTTTTACACCCCATTTTAGCGATAAATCAGATTTCATCAATGCCGTAATCTGTGGCATCATCAAGTACCGGTTAATTTTAGCGGTATCAGAATAATGCGCTACACCAACAACGGGACCCTCTGCCGGCTGACCGTTTTGATTTAAGTTAATTTGCAAAATGCTAAACAATGGATTTTCTTTTTCCCGTTGTTCATCACTAACTTTATCCGGACCCTCTTCTTTTTTGCTACCCATCAATGCCGCTAAACTATCAACAGCCGACTCCTGAGCTGTTTTTTGATCAGCTACAACAGTAGTATCTGCCTTTACTTCAATAGAATCTTTTTGTGGTGCATAAATATCTTTTAACAAGGTATTTGTTGCTATAAGATTATCAGTGATATCTTTTAACTCATAAGTTTCCCAAAACTCTAAGTTAGCCGTTCCTTGCAATAATTTTCGAACCCGATCCGGTTCTTTAATCCCTGGTAGTTCAATCAATATACGACCTGAATTTTCTAATCGTTGAATATTTGGCTGTACCACTCCAAAGCGGTCAATACGAGTTCGCAATACATTAAATGAATTTGAAACAGCTCCATCCACTTCACTTCGAAGCACCTGCATCACTTCTTCGTTAGTTGATGAAAGCGAAATTTTATCTTTTAAATCAAAGGTGCTAAATATGGTAGATAAACGGGCATTTGGATCAATTTCTTTATACGATCGTTCGAACAAAGTCAAGAAGTCAGCTTGACTACTAGCTTGTTTTTTTAAAGCCAACTCAATTGCCTTATTGAAATTCTCAGATTTATTATTGTTGGCTAAAGATTTCAAAATATCCGGAATAGATACTTCTAAAATAACATTCATCCCTCCTTTTAAGTCGAGACCCAAGTTGATTTCTTTTTCTCTACACTCTTTTAAAGTATAACCCAACCATACTTTGGTTGCCGAAAGAGAGTCTAAATATTTTAATTCTTGATGAATATCTCCTTTAGCATACGCTTTAGCCTCATCAGCATAATGTTTAGTTACAAAGCTAAACGACAAGTAAAACAAACAAACTAGAATTAAAGCGCTTGCAATTACCTTGATAAATCCTTTTATTTGCATTTGAAATTATTTTAAGAGTTTAACTATTAGTTTTTTAAAATGAGGTGCAAATATAAGTTTTTTTTCTTTACAATGAACCGTAGCACAATATATTTCATCTACTTATACTATTTTATTTGCAAGCGATATACAAAAGAGAAAACAGAAAAGAAATTTTCATTTGGAAGTTATTATACAGCGTTTTTATTAGTGGCTACAGATTCAATACCTGCTATTAAAAAATCCCAGAACCGTTGCACTGAATCAACAGCCAATTTCTCGTCGGGAGAGTGCGGAAAACGAATGGTTGGTCCAAAAGAAAGCATATCCAACTGCGGATTCAGTGCCCCAAGAATACCACATTCTAGTCCGGCATGAATAAGCTTAACGGTTGGTTCTAATCCAAACTTATCCTTATAAACAGCGCGCATAGCAGCAAGTAGCGGTGATTCGAAATTTGCCTGCCAACCGGGATAATCTCCAAAGAAAACCGCTGAAGCTCCGGCAAGGGTAAAAAAAGAATCATGCATAGCACAAAGAGCTTGCTTTTTCGATTCCACAGAGCTTCTTAGTAAGTACTTAATCACCAACCTTCGTTCGTCTGTTAAAATTACGGCTAAATTTGACGATGACTCGACCACCGTGGGCATTTCGGGAATATGATTAAACACACCGTTAGGTGCGGCACATACGGTATGTATTATTTTTTCTTGAAAAGCGTTCGAAAAAACCCATTTAACTTTATCGTGCGGTTTTTGATCTAACCTTAACTCCGTTTCTATTCCGTAGTATTCCTTACTAAACAAAACACTTGTTTCTTCGAGCAAACGAATTAGCCCATCCCGTTTATTGACAGGAATACTTATTACAGCACTTGCTTCGCGCGGAATAGCATTTCGCAAAGACCCACCTAAAACACTAGCCAAACGAGCATCACATGAGGTAGCAGCCATTTTTAAAAACCGAAACAGTAATTTATTTGCATTTGCCCGTTCCAAATGGATATCAATACCGGAATGCCCGCCCTGCAATCCGGAAACAGCTATTACTATAGCCATATCGTCAGGATTAGCAGTAACCATCTCGAGTGGAAAAACAAAATCAGCATCAATCCCTCCGGCGCATCCTACAAACAATTCTCCTTCATCTTCCGAATCCAAGTTCAGCAAAATATCGCCCTGCAAAAAAGCCTTATCCAATCCAAAAGCGCCATGCATACCAGTTTCTTCATCGTTGGTAAAAAGCGCTCGTAAAGGCCCATGCTTGATATCATTTGATGCCAGAACAGCTAGTATTGCGGCTACCCCCAATCCATTATCTGCCCCAAGAGTTGTATCAGTAGCTTTTACCCAGTTACCAGCTACAAAGACTTGCAGCGCATCTGTTTCGAAATTATGCGCTACTCCACTGTTTTTTTGTGGCACCATATCCATATGGGCCTGAAGAATAATGGTTTTAGCTTGTTCTAATCCAACGGAAGCCGGTTTACAAATAAGTACATTTCCGGCACTATCTGTTTTATATTCGAGTGCCAACGATGCGGCAAAATCCTGCAAAAACTGCCTTATCTTATCCGTATAACCAGATGGATGAGGTAATTGTGTAATGGCATAAAAGTACTGCCATAAGGGTTGGGGCTGTAATGTTTCAATAAAAATTTTCATACACAAGTTCCTCCTACAATAGCTTAATAAAAGCCCGTCGTTTTTTTGTTTGTTTATTTTCAAAAGAACCCCATTGCTGGGTTATTTTATGGTTTGTTTCGAATTCCGGATTGCTTTCGCAGTATTTATATCCTTTTTTTAACATATTCAGGAAACGCATCGGCAAAAATTAGCGCAATAATACCCTTGCTATGATAGTCGGGATGAATACCTTTAATCAACAAATCAACGGTGTCATATTATTCATCGCTTGAAATATATGTATAAAACCAACGGAAAAAAAGATGTCCCTTTGCTGTACGCAAAGCCATTGTAAAACTAGGCAATGCCACACCAAAAGCAATTACATTATCCGCTTTATCGACAATAACAGATAGCGTGTCTATACTTATAAAGTTAAAATACATTTTTTTATAATGATCAACTTGGCACTGTGTAAGTGGAGACGCACCATACAACTCAGCATAACAAATATTCCAAAAATCGAATATTTTTTGACCATGGTTTTTAATCAATTCCTTGCATTATTTAAATTGCTTTGCCTGTAAGCCGTACTTGCTTATAAGTATATCAACTACCCGTGTAAATCGTTCCGGAAAAACCGTAGGCACGGTTATTAAATACTCACTCCAAGCGACTTACTTAATATACCCCAACTATTCAATGTGGCTCGAATAATACGGATAATTATAAATAGTAGCCATTGTACTCATCTTATCAAACCCCTCGATTAATAGGCCTTCATAATCTAAATCGGTCAAGCCCATCGGACCAACAACTGCTTTCATCCCTTTCAATTTTAACCAATCCTCGGCCTATGCAAACAAAGCTGCTGAAACTTCGTAATCATCGACAAAATCGACCCAACCAAACCGACCATGTTTTACATTGTTTTGTTATATTGTAAACATGGTTTATTTATATTGCTGCAATTCGACCAACAACTTTCCCTTATTTATAGGCCAAAAAATAGGCTGCCTCGCAAAAATCAAACGCAGGGTTTTTATCCTGTTGCAGCGGAGGTGCAACAAAAGCATTGTTTTTATACAATTCTAAGTTAAATTTGATAAAGGTTTTTAACTCTTTTTTCGTGCCTAGCGCTTTAATCTTTACAGACATAAGTATAGCATATGAAAATTATCATTACAAAGAAAAATAAAAAAACCGACTTAGCCGGATTTCTTTACGAAATTGACAATTCTTATTTGTAATTGATTACTATTTAATGTACTTTTGGACTCATTTTTCAACAAATACACCCTAATATTATGAACAAAATTGTAAAAAAAGAGGTTTTTTCTGACAAAGTAGTTCGTTTGGATATTGAGGCTCCCTTAATTGCAAAATCTCGTAAAGCAGGACATTTTGTAATGGTAAAGGTTGACGAGAAAGGAGAACGAATTCCACTAACGATTGCATCATCCGACATTGACAAGGGAACAATTACATTAGTTATTCAAAATGTTGGTCACTCATCGGCAAAATTGTGTAACTTAAACGAAGGCGACGAAATAGGTCATATTGTTGGCCCGCTTGGTAAAGCCACACATATTGAGAACTTTGGCACCGTAATATGTGCTTGTGGTGGCGTTGGTGCTGCTCCGATGTTGCCAATAGTTGAAGCCTTGAAAAAAGCAGGAAACAAAGTTATTACTATCCTTGCGGCTAGAAGTAAAGATTTAATTATTCTTGAAAAACAAATGCAAGCATATTCAGATGAAGTTGTAGTTATGACCGACGACGGATCATACGGCAAAAAAGGATTAGTAACTAACGGTGTAGAAGAAATCATTCAACGAGAAAAAGTAAATCTATGCGTAACTATTGGTCCGGCAGTAATGATGAAATTTGTTTCGTTACTTACAAAAAAATACGAGGTTCCTACCGTGGCATCGTTAAATACAATAATGATTGACGGAACTGGCATGTGCGGAGGTTGTCGTGTAACTGTAGGAGGGAAAACAAAATTCGTTTGTGTTGACGGTCCCGAGTTTGATGCACACCAAGTAGATTTTGATCAAATGATATCCAGGCTAGGTACATATAAAGATATTGAAGCAGAAGAAAACTGCAAAGCTTTATAAAACCCTTTGCAAATTAACTCTTGCAAACTTCAATAAGAAAACAAAAAATTAACACTAGAAACTCAAAAAAAGATGGCTGAAGATAGAAATGCACCGTGGCGCGACGAGTTGCGTAAAAACATAAAAGCAAAAGACCGCACAAGCACTGCGCGTGTACATATGAATGAGCTAGCTCCCGACTACCGTATCAAAAACAAGGAAGAAGTTAACCAAGGGTTAACGGCAGAACAAGCAATAAAAGAAGCACAGCGATGTATCGATTGTGCTAATCCAAGTTGTGTAGAAGGTTGTCCGGTAAGCATCGACATTCCCGGATTTATCAAGAATATTGAAATAGGCAACTTTTTAGAAGCCGCCAAAGTACTTAAGAAAACCAGCGCCTTACCAGCAGTGTGCGGACGTGTTTGTCCACAAGAAATTCAATGCGAAGCCAAATGTATCCATGTAAAAATGGGAAAAGAAGCTGTTGCCATTGGACACTTAGAAAGATTTGCAGCCGACTACGAAAGAGAAAGTGGCAAAATGGATGTACCTGAATGTGCGCCTGCCAATGGTACTAAGATTGGCGTAATTGGAGGTGGTCCAGCCGGATTATCTTGTGCGCTCGACTTAGCAAAATTAGGATACGATGTTACCGTTTTCGAAGCTTTACACGAAGTTGGCGGTGTACTAAAATATGGTATTCCTGAATTTCGTTTGCCCAATGTAATTGTTGATGTGGAAGTAGAAGTATTGCGTAAAATGGGCGTAAAATTTATAACCGACTGCCTTGTAGGTAAAACAGTTACCTTAGAAGATTTGCAAGCTGAAGGGTTCAAGTGCTTCTTTGTTGGTAGCGGAGCAGGATTGCCTCGTTTTATGAATATTGATGGAGAGAATTTAATCAATATCCTTTCTTCGAACGAATACCTTACCCGTGTTAACTTAATGGATGCGGCAAACCCTGAATCGGACACCCCTGTTTTCTTCGGAAAAAATGTAGCAATTATCGGTGGTGGAAATACGGCAATGGACTCTGTGCGTACAGCTAAACGATTAGGAGCTAAACGATCCATGATTGTTTATCGTCGCTCTGAAGAAGAAATGCCTGCTCGTATTGAAGAAGTGAAACATGCCAAAGAAGAAGGTATAGAATTTATGACCTTACATAACCCAATAGAATATTTAGGTAATGAAAAAGGACGGGTAACGCAAATGCGTTTACAAAAAATGACCCTTGGCGAACCAGATGAATCAGGCCGACGTAGTCCGGTTGAAATACCCGGAGCCATCGAAACTATCGATGTAGATATGGTTATTGTAGCTATTGGCGTATCACCGAACCCTATTGTGCCAAGTTCTATCCCCGGATTAGAAATAACCAAATGGCAAACCATTGTAGTTAATGATGAAATGCAATCGTCAATCCCTGTAGTTTTTGCCGGTGGCGACATTGTGCGTGGTGGTGCTACCGTTATTTTAGCCATGGGCGACGGACGAAAAGCCGCTGAAGGCATTGATGCATTTATTAAGAACCAAAAATAAGCTTGAACAATTACTAAATAATTGGCAAAAAGCTAGTTGTTTTTAACAATAACATAAAGGACGCAAAGAACTGATTTTTTAATCAAGCTTTGCGTCCTTTTTTTCTTACCCCGGAGTTTTACAAAAACAACTACTTTTTTTCTAAAAGATTATCTTCTACAAGTATCTTTAAATTAACAAAATAGCTATCTTTGTGTTAAAAGATATTGGATATATGCCTTACAAACAATGGCTACTTATTTTCTTCATCGTGCTATCTACTTGCCTATTTGGCGCAGGCGGAGTGCTTCCGGGCGCGGGAACCGAGCTTAACCCTTATAAAATTGAAGATTATGCCGACCTTAAAAGAGTGGGCATAAATGCTACTTACAGCAAGGCGAAAATATATCAACTCAACAATGATATTGATGCATCGGCATCTGCCGGCGAAAACGGGGGGTTGGGCTTTATTCCTATCGGCACTAGTGCAGCTCCTTTTACCGGAAAACTCTACGGTAAAGGGAAAACCATCCAGAACTTACACATAAACAGGCCTGCTACAAACAACATTGGATTATTTGGGTACTTAAACAATACCGCGTTAATTGATAGCGTAGGGCTAGTTAATGCGTATATTAAAGGAAGGGCTTTTGTTGGTGGCATAGCTGGCTACTGCAACAATAGCACCGTGAGTCATTGCTATAATACCGACTCTGTTATTGGTCTTGTTGATAATGTAGGAGGTATTGTTGGCTATGCAATAAACGCTACTATTACTGGCTGCTGGAACGAAGGCGGTATTCGAGCTGACAACTTATACAGTGGCGGTATTGCCGGATATGCTAGTGCAGCAACTTTTTCTGCATGCTACAACAGCGGTAATATCAGCTCCTTAGAATTTGCCGGAGGAATTGTGGGTTATACCACTTCCGCTTGCACAATAAGCAATTGCTATAACCGTGGTTCTATTACAGCCTCATCTAAAAACGGAGGCGGAATTGCAGGCCGCACTAGCGGAGGAACTATTGCTTCTTGCAGTAACTACGGCCATGTTTTTGGCTACACCAATGCAGGCGGAATATGTGGCTATGCAAACTCAACAATACAAGCCTGTTATAATGTAGCTACTATTGAAGGAAATACCTATGTGGGAGGCATAAGCGGATACCTTACCGGAGCTGTTATCTCAAAAAGCTACCAAACCGGCTTATGCAAGGGAGCAAGTTTTATAGGTGGTATAGCCGGATACGGAGCCTCATCAACTATAAAAAACACCTATTCTACAGGCGATGTTATAGGTACCACCTCCAGCATTGGTGGTTTTATTGGCCAAATTTTTTCAGCTACTGTTGATAGTTGTTACAATGCCGGAAGCTTTTCTGGAGCTAATTTCTCAGGAGGTTTTGCCGGCAGTAGTTTCAACGGAATATTTACTGCCTGCTATTATAATACAGAAACAACAAACACAACTGTTGATATTGGTGTTGAACTGACCCCTGCTAATCCAATTGTCGGAGTAAGCATTGCCGAAATGAAAGATGCGGCTTTTGTCAACGGCCTAAACTATACAAGCACTTGGGGTATCCGCAACGACTCCACCTATCCGGCACTACAAGGTGTAAATAATGCCCCTTTTGCTTTTCCGGATACTATACGAACCGGAGTAACCGGGGCTAATTACGGAATACCAATGAACAGCTGCTTTGCCAACAATTACGATTATGAAACAGGAAAAGACTCCTTACTTTTTACCACCGGACCAATCACAAATGGCACTACAGACGGCACTACCCTATTCTTTTCTCCTCCTGTAAATAACGGAAATTCACTGTCTTTTACCTATCGCATAGGTGAAAAGAATGCGTTGCTTCCCGATACCCTTTGGGGAAATACTGCTACCACGGTAGTAATTATCGACAATCAGCCACCAATAATTCAAACAACAAATTACAGCACCAACGAAGACAGCATTACTTTTTTTACACTTAATGCTATAGACCCAAACAACGACAGCATTTATTACAGCATACTAAGTTCTCCCACTCATGGCAATGCTATCATTTATAAAGATACAATCTTGTATACTCCGGAGACAGACTTTTTCGGGGTCGATTCAATTCAACTTAAAGCAGACGATGGATGGGCTTCAAGTGCCTCGTGGATACTAATTACCGTTTTACCCGTAAACGACCCTCCAGTTGCACGAGATACATTAGTTACAGGCATTGCAGGGTTACCGGTAAAAATAAAACTAGCTATTACAGATGTCGACGACAGTTATTTGCTTGCCCATATTTACCAAACTACAGCAAACGGTAGCGCAAGTATAATTCTTGATAGCATATACTATACATCCAATCCTTTTTATACAGGCAACGACACGGTGCGATGGTATGCTACCGACACAAGTGGTGCAACTAGCGATACAGTATCTTTTGTTATCATTTTAAGCGCTCCTTTTGTGCAAGCTGCTTCAAACGAATTGGACTTTGATGCGCTTGGCGGCACACAATCTGTTGCCATACAATCAAACACCTTATGGAGCTCCTCTTCATCGGAACCTTGGGTTGTGGTATCTCCTCTAAGTGCATCGGGAAATGCTACAGCGCAAATTTCCGTGAGCACAAACACCAACCCTATAAACCGACAGGCAATTATCACCTTGTCTGCTGCCGGCGTACCGGATATCACAATCACCGTAAATCAGCAATTTATAGAAGAAACAAGCATCGAAATACTAACGGATTCAGCAAGCTCGTGCGACAGAGAAGCCATCCAACTAGAGTATGTATTGCTTGGCGGACAAACTAGTGCATACCGTATAGTGTATGATACAAAAGCTCTAAATGCGGGATTTTCAAATACCGCTTACCAACCAGTCCCCGCAGAAAACAGTTTATTTATAGCCATTCCGAGTGCTGTGAAATACGGAAATTATACGGCCTCTTTACAGTTTAGTAATAGCATAGGGGTAGAAAGTGCTTTGTTCCCATTTGCCTTTACCATCAACCTTAGTTCCGATATTATTATTGCAAAATCAACCGTTTTACTTATTGACACCCTTACTTATCCGGCCATAGACTTTACTTGGTATAAAAACGGACAGCCATTAACTAACGAAACGGAAATAATGATAGCTGATATGGATGGTTTTTCGGGCAGTTATCAAGTTAAAATCATGTTGGCCGATAGCAGCTATTTATTTTCGTGCGAAAAAGAAATTGATAGCTATGAGGGAGCTATAAAAATTGGACAACTATACCCTAACCCAGTAAAAACAGACCAAACGCTAATCCTAGAGTTATGCGATTTTATTGTTTCGCAAATAACATCGGCAAAAATAGAAATATATCATGCCTCCGGAAAATTCATTTATGCCACAACTACCGAACAAGAAAAAACCAAGCTTGATTTTAGTAAATCGCCCGGCTTTTTCGTACTTTATTTAACCCTCGACGACGGCAGGGCCTACGCTTTTCGCTTTTTGGTTAAAGAATAAATAAGAAAGCATTTTTCTTCTTAATAAATCCTTATAAATTCGTGTAAAATTTGTGGTTGTTCGAAAAATGATTACTTTTGCACCCCATTACAAAAGACCAAATTATCAGAAACTTAGCCAAAATTTGTTGACATGAACATCGTTAAAAATGACATCGACGCCGTTAATGCACTAGTAAGTTTACAAGTGTCGAAAGCCGATTACGAAGAAAAAGTAGAAAAAACCTTACGCGATTACCGCAAAAAAGCGAATATCCCCGGATTTCGTCCTGGTATGGTTCCCGTTAGTTTGATAAAGAAAATGTATGGCAAAGCAGTGCTTGCCGAAGAAATCAACAAAGTGGTTTCTGACGGAATTTTCAATTATATCAAAGAAAATAACCTGAATATTCTAGGCGAACCACTTCCAAACGAAACAGAACAAGCGCCTATCGATTTTGATACAATGGACGAGTTTGAATTTAAATTCGACCTAGGACTTGCGCCTGAATTTGATATTACAATAGATAAAAAAGATAAAATCAAATTCTACGAAATCAGCCTTACAGATGAAATGATCGAAAATCAGGTGAAACAATACACCGGTCGTTTTGGTCAGTATATTCAAGTTACCGAGGTTGACGAAAAAGATGTTATCAAAGGTGATTTAAAAGAAGTTGGTGCTGGTGAAAACGGCATAATGGTTGAAGCCGGAGTACTAAGCCCGGGATACATCAAAAGCAACTCACAAAAAAAATTATTTATCGGAGCAAAAATTGGTGATACCATCAAATTTAATCCAACAAAGGCATTTGAAAATCCTGCAGAGATAGCTTCTTTACTTAAAATAACTAAAGATGATGTTGAAAATATCACGGCCGATTTTGAAATGACAATTACCGGCATTACCAGGTATATCGAAAGCGAAATAAATGAGAGTTTATTCGATAAGGTGTACGGCGAAGGTGTAGTAAAAACAGAAACTGAATTTCGCGAAAAAATTAAAGAAAACATCCAACGCAATTTAGATGCCGACAGTAACTATAAGTTTGGTTTTGATGCGCGTGAGGCACTGGTAAAAAAACTTGAAAAAGTAGTATTTCCTGATGCATTCTTAAAAAGATGGGTATTGGCTAGCAACGAAAAGATGAGTGCCGAGAAATTGGACGAAGATTATGCTGCCATGATTGAAGACCTAAAATGGCATCTTATTAAAGAAAAAATGGCTAAAGACAACGAAGTAAAAGTCGAAGCAGAAGATATTAATACTTACGGACGAAAAATTGCCTTGGCGCAATTTGCACAATACGGCATGCCAAATGTACCAGACGACATCCTTGATAATTATGTAAAAGACATGATTAAGGATGAAAAATCGATAAAAAATGTGATTGACGGTGTGGTTAACGATAAGGTAGTTGCCATTATCAAAGAAAATGTGAAACTAGACACAAAAAAAATCACTATCGAAGATTTTAACAAAATGCTCGAAGCAAAATAAGCGTAAAGCATCTTTTTAAAAAAGGCTTTTGGCTTTAGTAATTGCAAACATTTTTTTTTACATTTGTTTTGCTTTTGCTGATAAGTGCCAAAAGCCTTTTTTGATAGCTAACTAATTAAAAAAATAACTGTATGAATAACGAATTTAGAAAATTTGCTACCGGCCATTTAGGAATGAACGGCTTGGCTCTTGATCAATACGCTGACATAACCAGTAATTATATTTCTCCATCTATTTTAGAGGAACGGCAATTGAATGTTACGCAAATGGATGTTTTCTCAAGATTGATGATGGATAGAATCATTTTTCTGGGCACTCAAATAGACGATTATACAGCGAATGTTATTCAAGCACAATTGCTCTTTCTAGATTCTTCTGATCCTGGAAAAGACATTTCAATCTACTTAAACTCTCCCGGCGGCTCTGTATATGCCGGACTAGGAATTTACGATACCATGCAATATATTAGCAGCAATATCAACACTATTTGTACCGGCATGGCTGCGTCTATGGCTGCTGTTTTACTGGTTGCCGGCGAAAAAGGCAAACGGTCAGCCTTAAAACACTCACGCGTAATGATACACCAACCCATGGGTGGTGCACAAGGTCAGGCATCGGATATTGAAATTACCGCACGCGAAATACAGAAATTAAAAAAAGAATTGTATTCGATTATTGCCGACCACTCAGGTAAACCTTTTGAACAAATTGAAAAAGACTCTGACCGAGATTATTGGATGACTGCTCAAGAAGCTAAAGAATATGGCATGATTGACGAGATTTTATTCAGAGAAAAGAAATCAAAATAACGATAAAAGATAAAATGAACAATGCGAAAGGCTCTCTTTCCATTGGTAAATCACAATATGGCAAAACCAAACGATAAATGCAGTTTTTGTGGTCGCTCAAAAAATGAAGTGGGCTTAATGATTACCGGCGAAGGGGTTAATATATGCAATAGTTGCGTTGAAGCCGCCGGAGATATTTTAAAAGAGAATCGGATAAGTAAATCAACAACTAATTTTCAGCTTAAGCAAGAAGAACTACCCAAACCGAAAGAAATAAAATCGTACCTCGACCAATATGTTATTGGACAAGACGAAGCAAAAAAATACCTTTCCGTTGCTGTTTACAATCATTACAAACGCTTATTACAAAGCTCACTGAATGATGATGTTGAAATCGAAAAATCGAACATTATTCTAGTAGGCTCTACAGGTACAGGAAAAACTCTTTTGGCGCGAACAATTGCCAAACAACTGCATGTGCCGTTTACCATTGTAGATGCTACTGTACTTACCGAAGCCGGATATGTAGGCGAGGATATAGAAAGCATACTTACCCGACTATTGCAAGTGGCCGATTATAATGTACAAGAAGCCGAAAGAGGTATCGTTTTTATCGATGAAATAGACAAAATTGCCCGCAAAGGCGACAATCCCTCCATAACAAGAGATGTAAGTGGCGAAGGCGTACAGCAAGGCTTGCTGAAATTGCTTGAAGGGTCGATTGTTAATGTTCCACCACAAGGAGGAAGAAAACATCCCGACCAAAAAATGATTCCGGTAAACACCCAAAATATTCTATTTATTTGTGGTGGCGCTTTCGATGGCATTGAACGTAAAATTGCACATCGACTAAATACCCGCGTAGTTGGTTACGGTGCAAGTAAAAACAATAGTCAAGTTCAGTTGGATAATTTACTGCAATATATTGCTCCGCAAGACTTAAAATCTTTTGGCTTAATACCCGAAATAATTGGTCGGCTACCAATACTCACATACTTAAATCCACTTGACCGGGATGCCCTACGAAAAATACTCACCGAACCAAAAAACTCCATCATTAAACAATACACCAAGTTATTTGTTATGGATGGTGTAACGCTGGTTTTTAAAGAAGATGTACTAGAATATATAGTAGATAAAGCCATGGAATTTAAACTTGGTGCTCGAGGACTTCGTTCTATGGTGGAATCGATAATTATGGACGAAATGTATGAAGTACCCAGCAAAAGCATTAATGAACTTACCATCACGTTAGATTTAGCTCAAACAAAAATTGAGAAAGTAAACTTATCTCGTTTTAAAACAGAATAATAAACCCCCAGTAAAAAAGAGAAAACATCGTATTCATTTTTTTATTGATTTAACACAACTTTTTCTGAAAAAACAGGAGTAATTAACAAACTTGTTTTAAATTTGTTTCAAGCAATAATATAAATGGTTATTCACCAACGAACAACGAAACATATTTCATGGCAAAAAAGATTAACCTCATTCCTCATTTAAAAAAGCATTTTGGTTTCAACTCTTTCAAGGGAAATCAGGAAGGGGTGATACAGAATATCTTAGAGGGAAATGACACATTTGTGTTGATGCCTACAGGAGGAGGAAAGTCATTGTGCTACCAACTTCCTTCATTAATAATGGATGGGACAGCTATTGTAGTATCTCCGCTTATTGCCTTAATGAAAAATCAGGTAGATGCCATGCGTAACTTCAGTGAGGAAGACGGTATTGCTCATTTCATCAACTCATCCCTTTCTAAAGCGGCCATCGATCAAGTTAAAGAAGATATCCTCTCCGGTAAAACCAAACTGTTGTATGTGGCTCCGGAGTCGCTTACCAAATTAGAAAACATCGCCTTTCTAAAACAAATAACAATTTCTTTTTATGCTATTGACGAGGCTCATTGTATTTCGGAATGGGGCCATGATTTTAGGCCGGAATACCGCAGAATACGCCCCATCATAAACGAAATTGGCACGGCACCTCTTGTAGCCTTAACAGCTACTGCTACACCAAAAGTACAACACGATATACAAAAAAACTTAGGCATGCAGGATGCTCGTGTATTTAAATCATCCTTTAACCGAGCCAACCTATATTACGAAGTTCGTGCTAAGAACAAACAGGTTGACAAAGAAATTATCAAATATATAAAATCACAACCAGGCAAATCGGGAATTATTTACTGTTTAAGTCGAAAAAAAGTTGAAGAATTAGCTGAAACTTTAAAGGTAAATGGTATTTTAGCGCTCCCTTATCACGCCGGTATTGATTCTGCTACTCGCTCCCAAAATCAAGATGCATTTTTGATGGAGAAAATGGAGGTAATTGTAGCTACCATTGCTTTTGGAATGGGAATAGACAAGCCAGATGTGCGTTATGTAATTCACTATGATATCCCCAAAAGTTTGGAAGGATATTACCAAGAAACCGGAAGAGCCGGGCGCGATGGAGGTGAAGGACATTGTTTGACTTTTTACGCAAACAAAGACTTACAAAAACTTGAAAAATTTATGCAAGGTAAACCTATTGCCGAGCAAGAAATAGGCAAACAACTGTTGCTCGAAACAGCTGCATATGCCGAATCATCTGTGTGTAGAAGAAAATTATTGTTACACTATTTTGGTGAAGATTACACCGAAGAAAACTGTGGAAGTTGCGATAACTGTATGAATCCAAAAAAACAAGTAGAAGGAAAAGAATTTATTAGTGCAATTTTAGAGGTTATCGTTTTACTAAAAGAACGATTTAAAGCCGAGCACATTGTCGATATTCTAAAAGGCAAAGAAACTGCCGATATTAAATCGCACGGACATGATGAACTGGAGCTTTTTGCTGCCTATCAAGATGAAGATGAACGATTCCTTCATGCTGTAATTAGACAAGCAATGATTTCTGGCTTTATTGATAAAGACATCGAAAATTATGGCTTATTAAAAATGACAGCTGAGGGCAGAAAGTACATGGAACACCCTACATCATTCAAAATAACTAAAGACAATGATTTTGAAGAAGATGATGAAGAAGAAACACCCACCCGAGGCGGAGGAAGTGGGGCTGCTGACGAGGTGTTATTTTCTATGCTTAAAGACTTACGAAAAACACTATCAAAAAAATTAGAGGTTCCTCCTTTTGTCATTTTTCAAGACCCCTCATTAGAAGCCATGGCAACCAACTATCCGGTTACTATGGACGAATTGCAAAATATTCCGGGAGTTGGTGGCGGTAAGGCCAAAAGATACGGAGAAGCCTTTCTTAAACTGATAAAAAATCATGTCGAAGAAAACGAGATTATTCGCCCGGAGGATCTCCGCGTTCGTTCTGTTGCCAACAAATCTAAACTAAAAGTATCTATAATACAGGCTATTGACCGAAAGATTGCCTTAGATGATATTGCCGAATCCAAAGGAATAGAATTTAAAGAACTTCTTGAAGAAGTAGAAGCTATTGTATATTCGGGCACCAAAATCAACATTGATTATTTCTTAAAACAAATAATGGATGACGAACACATTCAAGACATTTACAATTATTTTAGCGATGCTGAAACAGATAAGATTATTGAAGCCTTAACTGAACTTGGAGAAGAGGATTTCTCTGAAGAAGAAATTCGTATGGTTCGTATCAAGTTCTTATCCGAAATGGCAAACTAAACTCAAGCATAAACTATTAAAAAATGACCGACTTATAAAAGTCGGTCATTTTTTAATAAACAGAGCCTACACGTTGAAAATATAATTTTTTCGGATATTAATAAAAAAAAGATAACGTATTATAGGCTAAATTTGCCTTTAATAATTTTCCTTATGTTTGGCATAGATATTTATAAATTTGGTAGAACCTTTTAAAGTTCTATTTTACTGTAAATATATAAAGCCCTGCAAAACTGCAAGGCTTTATGTAAAAGAGTGGGCCCAACCGGGCTTGAACCGATGACCCCCTGATTATGAGTCAGGTGCTACTAACCAACTGAGCTATGGGCCCGTTTGCAAATTTCTATTAACTTTGCAACGAGTCACAAAAGTAGTTATTTTTGTTTAATTGCAAAACAGATAGATGAAATTTTACCGTATATGAAAGGAATAACAAGGGTTTTATTTGATTTTGGTGGGGTATTGGTTAATCTTGATAAGCAAAGATGCTTACAGGCTTTCACAAATATTGGGCTTCGAGTGGATAGTTTTATAAGTAAATATACCCAATCTGGCATTTTTTTGGGCTTAGAACGGGGAGAACTATCGGCAGATGATTTTCGTGTAGCTATTAAAGAAATGAGTTCGCATGATGTTAGTGATGAGGCCATCGATTTTGCTTGGAATAGTTTTTTACTTGATATTCCACACTATAAATTAGATTTGTTATTAGCTTTGCGTAAACAATACAGGGTGCTTATGCTTAGCAATACCAATGCTATTCATTTTGAGCAAGTTGCTCTGCGTGAGTTTGCTAAAAATGGCCTATCGATCGATAATTATTTCGACCATTGCTACCTATCATATCAACTTGGACTAGCCAAACCAGATAAGGCAATTTTTGATTACGTACTGGAAAAAGAACAAGTGCCTGCATCGGAGATATTGTTTTTGGATGATGGTGTACAGAATATTGAAATGGCGCAAGAATTAGGGTTTCAAACCTATTTAGTAAAAGAAAATGAAGATTTCAGTTCAATTTTTAAGCCTATAACAGCGCGATGAAACGAATAGATCCATCAGCAACTATTCCTCAAGGAACTTATATCGCTACGGTTGGTTTTTTCGATGGTGTACACTTAGGTCATCGTTATTTGCTTAATTTGGTCAAGAATGAAGCAGTCAAGCTAGGCAAAAAATCCTTGGTTATATCCTTCGAAAACCATCCCAAAACCATTCTTCCTACCAATTATGTTCCTGCACTGCTAACAAATAATGAAGAAAAAATGGCTCTTCTTGCCGATTTTGGTATAGATGCTTGCGTGCTTTTGCCTTTTAATAAACAAATGGCTAATTTATCGGCTTACGATTTTATCAAACAGCATTTGGTGAAACAAATGGGCGTACATACTTTGTTTATTGGTTACGACAATCGTTTTGGTAAAAACCGCCAAGAAACTATGGCCGATTATATGGTGTATGCTCAGGAGCTTGGCTTGCGTATTATTGAGGCATCTCCTTTTTTGCATAAAGGGGTGCATATTAGTTCATCGGTTATTCGTAAGTTGATAGAAAAGGGGCAAATGGATGCGGCTGCCGAGTTGTTGTCTTATCCTTACCAGATTGAAGGTACTGTGGTAAACGGGCAACATATTGGTAAACGTATTGGTTTTCCAACGGCAAATATTGTCCGGAATGTAACAAACAAGATACTTCCACCTCATGGAGTTTATGCTGTGGAAGTACTACTACATACTACCGTATATGGGGGCATGCTCAATATTGGTGTGCGCCCAACACTAAGTGACACAAAAACAACAAGCATCGAAGTGCATATTCTTGATTTCAATCAAACAATTTATAACGAGCAAATCGCTGTTAGGTTTATTGGCAGGATGCGCGACGAAATTTCCTTTACCTGCGTTGATGAATTAATTGCTCAATTGGATAGAGACAAACAACATGCTATTGCATTGCTTGAAAAAAACAGAGCAGTATGAAGAATTTTTTAAAAATACTTATTGAGCCTCGACTTCCAGGAATTCTTATTCCGTTTTTCTTGAGCATTATTTTGTGGGTGATTCCTTTGTTCTTTGCTGAATCAAGTGCCCTGTGGGTTAAGCAAAATACTGCCTTTTCAACAGCATTAAGCAATTATGCAGCGTTCTCTCCCTTGTGGGCAAAATTTATTGCTTTTTTATTTAGTATTTTTATTGGTTTTGTATTGCTGCAACTAAACAATCGGTTTTCCTTTATTCGCATGCGTAATTCACTCTTGTTTTTCTTTTATATTATTCTAATTGGCACCAACATTCAACTGCACCATTTTGATTTTTCACAGTTAAGCGTGCTTTTTTTACTACTTATCGTTTGGCAATTATTTGCTTCGTACGATACCAAACAACCCGTATTTAATGCCTTTAATATTGGTCTTTTTGTAGCGTTGGGGTCATTTTTTTCTGTAGAACTTTTACTTTTTTGGCCGGTCCTACTTTTCGGCATTCAACGACTTAAAGGATTAACTACCCGTACTTTCTTGGCAAATACACTTGGGCTACTTACTCCTTTTTTGTTTTTTATTGGTTTAGCTTTTATATTGGATGGTGATGTAATAAGCTATTTTTATCTCTTTATAAAACAATTTGAAGTTATTGTATATTGGCAATTTACTATGGCTACAGTTATTTATTTAGTTGTTCTGTCTGCTTTTGCCATAATTGCTATACATACAATTATAAAGGATCCCTTTAGCGATAAAATCAAAGTAAGTCGCATGCTTAGTTTTATTGCTGTAGCTTTTGTTTTTTTTGTAGTATTGTTTTTTCTTAAATCAAATAATCTTCCTATTATTTTTATTCTGGCTACTGTTTTTTCAAGCATGCTTTACGCACATTTTTTCTCATTAAAAAACAGCTTAATTACCCGCATTCTCTTTTTCACCCTACTTTTTTTCTGTTTACTTAATTATTTATTTACCCTTTTTTCCATCACCTTGTAATGACCAAATACTATGCTTTTAAGCCTATTGGAATGGAGTAACAATGCCTTAATCGATTTTGCCGAATGGGGCTATATTGGTTTGTTTGTGGCAGCATTTTTGGCAGCAACCATCCTTCCTTTTGCTTCAGAGCTTGTTTTCACAGCTGTTGTTGTTACTATGAATCTGGATCCATGGGTTTGTGTTGCTGTGGCTACTTTAGGCAATACGCTAGGCGGAGTTACTTGTTACTGGCTAGGAATGATTGGCAAGCTGGAGTGGTTGGATAAATACTTAGGCGTAAAAAAAGATAAGATTGATAGATGGAGTAAAAAGTTTCACCGGTATGGTGATTGGCTCGCATTTTTTGCCTTTTTACCTGCTGTGGGTGATTTCATTGCAGTAACTGCCGGATTTTTACGCTGTCGATTTTGGATTGTCTTACTCGCCATGTTCATCGGAAAACTTGCTCGATATTTGGTATGGATGTATTTTCAGGGCTTGTTTCTTTCCTAAAAGAGTTTGAATTTGTCGGAAGAGTAAATTTACATTTATTTTGGCACGAAACATATATAGAATGTAAAATAAAAAAGTTTAAAAAAAAGATAAAAACACTACAAGTGCTTTCGAAGCCCTCTCTCCCTTGGAAGAATTTGAGTGAGTCTTGATAATATCCTATATTTAACCAGCCCATCCCTCTCTATCCAGATTCCTATAATTAATCGCTTCAGCAATATGTTCAGTAAGGATATCCTCACAATTTTCTAAATCAGCTATTGTTCTAGCCACCTTGAGTATGCGGTCGTAAGCGCGTGCCGAAAGGTTTAGCCGTTGCATAGCATTTTTCAATAAAGAAGCCCCTGTCTCATCGGGGTTTGCATATTTACGCAATAGTTTTGACGACATTTGTGCATTGCAGTATACGCCGGGAATATCTTTAAATCGAATTTCTTGTATTTTTCTTGCATTAATTATACGCTCTCTTATAAAAGTGCTTTTCTCGCTTTCTTGTTGTTCGGAAAGTTTCTCAAATGGCACCGGCACAATCTCAATATGTATGTCAATTCTATCTAATAGAGGCCCTGATATGCGTCCAAGGTATTTTTGCACTTGTCCGGGACCACAAATGCATGCACGGTCGGGATGATTATAATACCCGCAAGGGCATGGATTCATTGATGCTACGAGCATAAAACTTGCCGGATAATCTACCGATGATTTTGAACGAGAGATGCTAATTTTTCTGTCTTCCAGTGGTTGTCGCATAACTTCCAGTACGGTTCGTTTGAATTCGGGCAATTCATCTAAAAATAGCACACCATTGTGGGCTAAAGATATTTCGCCCGGTTGCGGAAAAGAACCGCCGCCAACCAGTGCAACATCCGAAATAGTGTGGTGTGGACTCCGAAACGGTCTCTCTGTCATTAGCGAGGTGTTGTTACTTAATTTTCCGGCTACCGAATGTATTTTTGTTGTTTCTAAGGCCTCATGCAATCCAAAGGGAGGTAAAATTGTGGGAATGCATTTTGCCATCATCGATTTACCGGCTCCTGGTGGGCCAACCATAATAATATTATGTCCGCCGGATGCAGCAACTTCTATGGCTCGTTTTACACTTTCTTGCCCCTTTACATCGGAAAAATCAACCGTAAATAGATCACTTTTGGCAAAGAAATCTTCACGCGTATTAACAATAGTAGGCGTTAAATTGATTTCACCGTTAAAAAAATCAACCACTTCTTTGATGTTTTCTACCCCATAAATGGCTAAGTTATCTACTACAGCAGCTTCTTTGCTGTTTTGTTTTGGCAAAATAAATCCTTTAAATCCTTCTTCGCGGGCCTTAATGGCAATAGGCAATACTCCTTTTATAGGATTCACGCTGCCGTCTAATGATAATTCTCCCATGATAACGAATTTGTCGATTTCATCGGAAACTACAGAACCATCTGCTCCCATCATCCCAATGGCTAAGGGTAAGTCGTAGGCCGAGCCTTCTTTGCGAATATCAGCCGGAGCCATATTAATAACGACTTGCATCTTCGGAATTTTCAGTCCGTTATGTTGCAAAGCCGAAAGAATTCGTTTATGACTTTCTTTTACGGCATTGTCAGGTAGTCCTACCAAAAAAAACTGTATTCCTTGAGATACATTTACTTCGATGGTTACAATTGTTGCATCAATGCCATGCACAGCGGCTCCAAAGGTTTTTACTAACATGCGCTTCTAATTTATAGGTTGATATATTTTGACACAAAGATATATATAATACCATAAAATATAGTATAAATAAACAATCTTTGGCTATTTTTGTTAAAACATAAAAATTTTGCTAATTTTTGGAAATATATATTAATTTTGTGATAAAGCAAAGTACTATATTGTTGTAATGATAAAACTTTAATCCTATGCGTACGCCACATTCTTTATTGCTTGTATTTTTGTGCATCTCTTTTGTTTGTTATGCACAAAAAGCTGATCGTTATGCTATTATCAATGCCGGCGATCAAGCACCCAATTTTTCATTTGTGAAAAACGATACGGTTAACATGCATTTGTCCGACTTAAAGGGAAAGGTTGTGTTACTAAACTTTTTTGCTACTTGGTGCCCACCTTGCAAAAAAGAATTACCGAAAATTACCGAAGAAATATGGAACAAGCATAAAGATAATGAGCAATTTGAATTGATGATTGTAGGACGTGGGCATAATCAGACTGATTTACGCAAGTTTATTGAAAAAAACAATTATTCTTTACCGTTTTACGCCGATAAGGACAAAAAAATATTCGGTTCTTTCGCTAAAGATATCATTCCTCGTAGTTATATTATCAATAAAAACGGCCTTGTTGTCTATCAATCCTTAGGTTTTAATGAAGATGAATTCAAAAAGATTGTTCATATTATTGATAGTTTATTGATAATCAAGTAATTTCCACCTTTCCTCATAATACCTCATTTGTGGTAGTAAAATACCCCAAACAAGGGATGTAATGTTTAGTCAAATTCCCCTAATTTTGTGGTATAATCTACACGTAAAAAGATATGAATACTAAAAATCTAAAATTCGAAACCCTGCAATTACATGCGGGACAAGTGCCAGATGCTACTACGCACTCGCGCGCAGTACCTATTTATCAAACTAGTTCGTATGTATTTGAAAATGCCAAAGATGGTGCTGATCTTTTTGGTTTACGAAAGTTTGGTAACATTTATACACGCCTACAGAACCCAACTACCGATGTGTTTGAAAAACGAATGGCTGCTCTTGAAGGGGGTGTTGCTGCTTTGGCTACGGCATCAGGACAGTCGGCGCAGTTTTTAGCGCTTAATACTATTCTTCAGGCTGGGGATAATTTTGTATCCACCGCACATTTGTATGGTGGAACATATAATCAGTTTAAAAATCAGTTTAAACGGTTGGGCGTTGAGGTTCGGTTTACACCCGACGATACTCCGGCTGCGTTCGAAGCGTTAATAGATACAAATACCAAAGCCTTGTATTTGGAAACAATTGGAAATCCAAATTTAAATATACCTGATTTTGAAGCTATTGCGACTATTGCAAAAAAACACGATATTCCATTAATTGTCGATAATACCTTTGGAGCCGGCGGATACTTGTTTCGTCCATTAGAACATGGAGCTAATGTGGTGGTAGAATCGGCAACAAAATGGATTGGCGGCCATGGCACCTCCTTGGGTGGAATTATTGTAGATGGCGGTAATTTTAATTGGGCTAACGGAAAATTTCCCGTTTTCACCGAGCCTTCTAGTAGTTATCATGGGCTAGTTTTTTGGGAGGCCTTTGGCGCTGATAGTGCTTTTGGAAATATTGCTTTCATTATCAGAGCGCGAGTCGAAGGCTTACGAGATTGGGGAAATGCCATCAGCCCGTTTAATTCATTTTTATTGCTACAAGGCATTGAAACATTGTCACTCCGCGTTGAACGGCATGTATATAATGCACAAGCCTTAGCCGAATGGTTGGAAAAACATCCCAAGGTAGAATATGTAAACTATCCGGGTTTAACAAGCAGCAAGTACCATGAGTTAGGCAAAAAATATTTAAAACAAGGTTTTGGTGGCGTGTTAACTTTTAAATTGAAAGGCTCACCCAACTTAGCCGATAAATTGATAGATTCAGTAAGCTTGCTAAGCCATTTAGCCAATGTGGGTGATGCAAAATCACTTATTATTCATCCTGCAGCAACTACACATGAGCAACTCTCTGCCGAAGAACAAAAAGCCTCCGGTGTAGCGCCAGGCTTGCTTCGTGTTTCTGTAGGTATAGAAAATATCGACGATATTATTGCTGATTTTGAACAGGCATTTGTGCAACTGTAAATGTTAAAATATAAAAACTGATAAAATGTATTACTATATTCAATTTTATCTTCTCAAAACCATAAAAAGCTGTCTAATAAGACAGCTTTTTATGGTTAATATGCTGTTTAAAAACAGCATATTAACCCTTGTTTAATTCCTTAAAAGATATTAAATTTATCTCAATCTAATTTATGTCTTTTACTACTTCTGAAGAAGATGCTTTTTTAAACGATTTATCGTTTGCAATGTATATTTTTAAACAGATATAAAAACAATTCTAATATATGCTAATCCACTAAGGTTGTAGCAGTTTTGTTCTTTTTCCAATTATAAAAACTAGAGCAATGAAAAAGCAAATTCTCCTTACAGTAGTTTTCGCATTGAGCATGGCAATATATGCGCAAACACCGGGGTTAATTCTTACGGATGCCGGCACAGGAGCGGCTATCCTTGACCCTGATGGTGACGGATACATTTCGAAAAAAACCGATGGTGTTCAAATTGGGTTTACCAATCCGCCCAACAGTGATGTTAGCCAGAGTGAAATTCCGTATGTGCCAATTGTGACTTCTGATCCAACTAACGACCTTGAACAAGGGCGTGCTTGCCATTTTAGTGAATTGGTAGGTGGTGCTAATCCTGATCAGAATGCTGCATTAATGTACTGGGATAATGCCAATTCTGCTTTGCTTTTTCGTATGCGTATTGCGGCTTTCGTAGCTAATTCGAAAGCTTATTCTGTGTTAATAGATACCGATCAAAAATTTGGCTTTACCGGTCCGCAAGCAGATCCAAATGCCCTACCCGGTAATCCGGGTTTTGAAATTGAAGTAACCTTGATGACGAACCACGGGGTTGCTCTTTATAATATTGATGGCTCCCTAATTCCTTCCTTAGTTACGGAGCTTCCGTATGCAAATTATGCTCAAAAATCAGTTGCCGTAAGTTCGTATTGCGATGATCCGGATTATTTTTTCGATTTCTTTGTACCGATTGCGAGTTTAGCGAGTTTTGGTGTGGACGAAAACACACCACTTCGCTTTGCTATCGTAACCAATATGAATCCAAGTCCTTCTATAGGAAGTAATTCCATGTCTGATGTTGGTGGAAGTTATCCCGGCAATAGTATTGATGAGAAATTTATTAATACTATTACTGCGCAAACACCTACTGCTCCTACTGATGTAAATGACGGCATAGAAGAACGGTCTGTTTGTCCACCAATAAACTCCGTTTATACTTCAAGTGTAACGATTTCCGGAACAAGTATTGAGGCTGATGGAACTAGTATCGAAGTGTTTGTATATCAAAGTGATGGAACTACCTTGATTGGAAGTGGAACCACCACAACTTCGGCTAATGCTTGGAGTATTGATGTTGTTACCCTTAGTCCTTCCGTTACTTTAGAAGCCGGACAAGTTGTTAAGGCAACAGCAACAGCCCCGGGAAAAGGAACCTCGGCTGACGATTGTGATGAAAAGGTTGTAGATGATTGTATCAATTATACCAATCCACCCGTAGCAGGTGAAATAGATATAATTAGTGGAAATAAAGGTTATGAAGTAACTGTTAACAGACCGATAGGCACAAAAATATATTTATACAATACCGATGGAACTTTATTTGATGTAGCTTTGTTGAAAACAGGGGCTACAAACCCAATAATAACCACAGCACAACCCCAAACCGTTAAATTTGAGTGTCAAACAGGACAATGCTTTGTGCGTGCAATTGGTTCGAGTGTGTATCGTTTTGTGTTCGAAGAACCGGGCTTATGCGAATCGTACGAATACCTTTCTTGTGATTATACCACCGGTGCTAGTACCATACCAACTATTACAACTTCGCCAATTACTATTTCTACTACCAGTATTGAAGGAACCGGTATTTCTGCTAACACAGAAATATTGATATATGTAAACGGTATTCCTCAAACACCGGCTTATACAAGTTTAACTGCTCCATTTGCTTTTAGTTCAAGTTTTAGTGGCTTAGCCTTAGGTGATTCGATTACATTTAAGCAAATAGAAAATGGCAAATGTTATTCCGATCCGGTAACCGTTTATGTTACCCGTCAGGCATATTTTCCAACCATTGCTACGGTAGATTGTAATGCAACTTATCCGCTTACAGCTGTTAGTGGGTACTCAGTAGAAGCTCCGGGTTCTACCCTTACGGTTTATAAAGTAAATCCTACCCGTACTGTACTTGGTTCAACGACCGTACAAGCAAATGGTTCATGGACACTAAGCGGTATTACTTTACAGGCTGGTGACCAGATCACGGCAGCTATTACAGCAGGAACAGACTTAACCCCAAGCATTGATAGTGATACGATAACTTTTAGCGCACAAACAGCTATTACGGCATACACCATAGCTATTAATGCACCTACCGAAGGAGATACTTCCGTTAGTGGAACAATTTCCGGGGGTGCTTATCCGCTAACGATAAATGTATATACAGAGGGTTCTTATATAGGAACAACTACGGCAAGTACTGCCGGAAGTTGGGAAGCCACAGGTATTCCGGCGTATGATATCGCAACCGGTTCAGAAATTCAAGTGCGTGTAATTGCATCAGGCGAATGTGAAAGCGCAGCAAGCGCTGCGGTAATTGTGCTTTGCGATTACCCCGATCCGGTAACTATTACTGCTGTAACACAGTCATTCTGCGATGGTACTTACGGCGAAATTATTATTCAAAATTCCGAAGCTGGGGTATATTATGAACCGATATTAGCTTCCGACAGCACAACTTTTGGTTATGGACGGATGGGTGATGGCACAAATATTACACTTACTACCTATCAGATTATGGATACGGCAATGATTAGTGTTAAAGCGTCAAAACTGCCGGTGGGTACTTGTGATGCTATAGTGGCTGATAATATTTTGTTTTTCCCCGGCTTACGACCTATTGCTCCTATAGCACCTGTTACTCAGTATTTTTGTGATGCCGGAACCTTGGCCGATTTATTGGTAAATGTACCTGAGGGTACTAGTCTTAAATGGTATGATGCTTCATTTGGCGGGGTAGAGTTGCCCACTTCAACGGCTCTAGTTGATGGTATAACATATTTCGTTGAGGCTATTTGCGATTCAAATTCCTGCACTAGCACCAACAGAACTCCGGTTACTGCAGAAGAAGGCGATCCTCTTCCGCCAACAGCAAATGCGCAACAACTCGTTTGTTATGAATCTACTTTGTTAGATATTGATGCATATCCTAGCGGTCCGGGTACCGTGGTATGGTACAGTTCTGCCAGCGGTGGTACGCCATTGCCAATAGATACACCTCTTGAAACTGGAGTAACATACTATGCTGAAACTGTTTTTGGTACTTGTACCAGCGCAACTCGAACAGCTGTAGAGGTTACACACGGTATGGTAACAGATACTACGCAATGGACAGGTGCCGTAAGCAACGAATGGACTAACGATGATAACTGGACTGATTTGCAACCGGATATATGTACGCATGTAGTTATCCCTGATCCGGGCAACGGTATATTCTATCCGGTAATTTCTGCTCCTGCAGCGTGTAAATCGATTACGTTCGAACCTGGTGGTGGAGTGCTTGGATTGGAACAACTCTCATACGAAAGGGCTTATGTTCAAATCAATTTACAACGAGAAAAATGGTACACGCTAACAGCGCCTTTAAAAGAGATGTATTCGGCCGATTATGCCTTCGAAGGACACCCTGTTACTTGGATGCGTTTGTTTGATCAAATAAACCCCGATTCACTTTACACCGGAGGTGCTTTAAATATTGGTACTTGGTCGAGAGGTTTTGCCAGTGCTAATGTGTCGTTAACTCCAGGCATGGGATTTGCTCATTTAGTGGACGATAAAACCTATAATTTTCCCAATGCCATTACTTATGAAATGACCGATCAAATGAACTATTTTCCACGAGAAGTAGTTCCCGATAGTTTGATGGAAATAGCGTATCCGTATAGCACTTATTCCGGCAGATTACTTACCGAATATCCTATTTACTTGCCAAGGGATAGTTTCTTAGCCTATCGTTTTGCTATGGAAGATACGGCAAATGTGTTACAAGATATCAAGGTGCCAGTTCAAATCGGACTAAATTTTGTGGGTAACCCCATGATGTGTCATCTAGATTTTAATGCCTTGTATGCCTCAAATGTTGGTGTAATTTCCAATAAAGTTAAATTTTGGAATGGTTCCACATTTACAACTTATATGGCGGGTAGCGAAATATTTTCTAGTCTTGATTTAACCAGCACAAGTATTTCTCCTATGCAGGCTTTCTTTGTTGAAGGATTAGTGAACGACACTATGTTGATTGATTTAGATGCACATTACTTTGTAGATGAAGTAACCAAGTTACGAAGCACTAGCGTCCCAACAAATATAATGCACATTAAAGCAGATAATGGCGCTAAACAAAGCTCTGCTGCTATAGCCCTTCGGTCAAATGCGTCGAATGCAAGTGGCGATGATGATGCTTTCAAATTGTTTTCTCAATATACTGATGTGCCCGAGGTGTATTCTTTAGCTGATGAGGTTGCCTTAGATATTAATCAATTTAGCTCTTTGCCTTACATAGTGCCTATTGGGGTGAAAACAACGCAACAAGGCCCGATAACACTAACTTTTGATGGTTCAGATACTTTCGATAGCATTGATGTTACCTTGCTAAATACCCTAACCGGTGAGCAACAAAACCTAAAGGCTAATAGCGAATATATTCTCGATTTTGATGGCGAACATACGGATGGATTTTTGTTTGTTGAGTTTAGAAGTGCAAATTCGACTACCGAAACAGATTTATCAGAAGCTGATTCCTGCGAAGGGAATAGGTGTATTCAAGTGTATCAAAAAGACAAGAATACCATCGGCATTATGAGTCCCCCAAGCGATAAAATTCAAAATGTAACCATTTGGGAAAAATCGGGTATGATGCTTTATAGCAAGTACAATATCAATCGAGCAGAAATTGAGGCAAAAGTGCATTCACCAAACCAAACTTGTGTTGTTCGTGTAGAAACAGAACACAAATCGTATGTAATTAAGCTATTATTTAAAGAGTAGCATTTATATAGTTTTGGCTTGTAATAGAAGCATCTAAACAACAAACGCAATGTTATGCATTAGGCAAAAACATTGCGTTTTTTTGTGCTTGCGGCAGAAAAAATGAAATAAAAATCTTTAACATAAAAAACTGTTTAGTAACATTCTATTATTTCGCTAAATCTTGTATTTTTTTGTTAAATTTACAAGAACACACTCACTGTCATTTTATTAAAGAGTCTAGTCATGAAAAAGTCGCTAATTTTTATAGTAAGTTACTTTTTGGGCTTATCAATTTTGGCTCAAATGCCGGGAATTATTATTGACAATGCCGGCAAGGGAGCTTCTATTCTCGATCCAACTAATGATGAATGCATACTAAAATTAGGGGGAGATAATCAATTTCAGTTTTCGAATGCTTATACCAATGATTTTATTGACAGTGAAATACCGTATATTCCCATTGTAAATAATGATTTGTCGAACGATTTATTACAAGGACCGGCCTTTAGTTTTGCTGATATTGTAGGCGATGAAGATAAACAGCAGTACGCTGCGTTAATTCATTTTGACGGACAACAGTTGCTTTTTAGAATACGGATTGATAATTACGCTCCAAACAGTAAAGGGTATAGCATTTTAATTGATACCGATCAAAAATTTGGGGTTGAAGAAAATACGGCTGATACAAATGCAGTTCCTGGCAATCCCGGCTTTGAAGTGGAAATTGCCTTATTGACTAAAAAATCGATAAACCTATATCTTGTTGATGGCACTACAAACCCAATAGTAGTTGCCGAATATCCTTTTTCCGATTATGCCCACCGAGCCTTAGCTTTAAGTCAAAACAACAACGATTCTGATTATTTCTACGACTTTTTTATTCCTTTTGAACAACTTACTTCTTTACCAAATTTGGGCATAAGCTCATCGAGCCCACTTCGTTTTGCCGTAGTTAGCAATTTGGCGCCTAAGCCTAGTATTGGCAGTAATTCAATAGCTGATATTGCTGGTATTTCAAGCACTAATTCTATCGATGAACAGTTTGTTGAGGTTATGACCAATCAGGTGCCAATTATACTTGATCAAATGCATTTAGAAACAACTAAGTCAGCCGACTGCCCTCCTGTTAGCACTGATTGTATTTCTGATACAACCATATGGACGGGTGCTGTAAATAACGATTGGCATCTTGAATCTAACTGGACAAATGGAGTGCCTACTACTTGTTCGCCTGCTATAATACCTACACTTACGGAAGCTTTGCCGTATCCAATAATTTCTTGTCCCGCAACATGTGCTTCTATATCGTTTAACCCCGGAGCCGGCGTATTGGGCTTGCAGTTTTTACACTACGAAAAGGCTTTTGTTGAGTTATCTTTACAAAGAAATCAGTGGTATTCCTTAACCCCTCCTTTAAAAAACATGTATGCTGCCGATTTTTATTTTGAAGGTTCTCCTGTAGTGTATGCTAAAAAATTTACTGCGTTGGATGAAGCTGATTTATATTATCCCGGTTTGCTGAATATGGGTATGTGGACAAGTAATATTACAGCATTAAATGACCCTTTGGTTGGCGGCAAAGCACATTTTGTATCTATTGCTACTAAAACTTTTCATTATCCGAATCCGATTACCTACGAAACAGCCAATTTGCGTTTTTCGTTGCCTAGAACAACTGCGGAAGGCTCTTTATTAAGCACCGTGTATAATTACCATCCTTCTACGGGGTATTTGTTTGTAAATAATCCGATATTGCTCCCAAGAGATACCGCTGTAGCTTATCGTTTTGTAGCCGAAAATGCTGATGGTGTATTGCAAAATAGCAATATTCCGTTAAATCAGGGCTTAAACCTGGTTGCCAACCCGTATATGTCGCATATCGATTTAGATGCTTTGTATCAACGAAATCAGGATAAAATATCACCCAACATAAAACTATGGAATGGAACTACTTTCAGCACCTTCGTTGCAGGAAGCGGAATTAGCTCTAATCCGGCATATCGTTCAGCAAGTATTCCGCCTATGCAAGGGTTCTGGGTAGAAGCGATAAGTTCGGATTCACTAGAAATTGATTTGCAAACAAGTTTCTGTGCAGCTATCGAAAAAATTTCGCCTACAGATACAAGCAGCGTGCTACATATTATAAGCGATAACGGCTATAAAAAAAGTGCAACGGTTATTGCGCTAAGACCAATGGCCGACAATAGATTGGATGAATCAGATGCCTTTAAGCTATTTTCTCAATATACCGATGTTCCCGAAATATATACCGTGTTGGAAGAAGTAAAATTAGATGTGAATCAGTTTAGTTCCTTGCCGTTTATGGCTTCTATAGGTATTTACTCAGAGCTGTCTGGAAATATTGCCTTGAAATTTGAAGGGGCTAATAGTTTTGAAAATATGGAAGTAATTTTAATGAATACCAGCACTGGCGAACAACAGGATTTAAAAATAAATAACAATTACACTATACAGTATAAAGAAGGAGTTAACGACGGGTATTTGTTTGTTGAATTTAGAAATAGCGCCGTTACAAAACAAGAGGATATTGAATTTTGCGATAGATGTATTGCTGTAACGCAGATTGCTGAACATACTATTCGTATTGAGAGCCCTCCTAACGATAAAATAGAAAATATTACGGTTTGGGAGCAATCGGGTTTGCTTTTGTACTCAAACAATAAGGTGAATAGTTCGGTGCTGGATGTTTATGTCCCAGCAAAGAAAAAAACCTGTGTTGTTCGTGTGGCTACAGAAAAAGCGAATTATGTGGTAAAATTATTACTAAAATAGCGCGGTTAATCATCAACTATTCGTAAATAAGCCTTTTTACCGTGGTATTCTAAAATTGAAGATGTGACTTAATTGTTAAATGTTTGTTTTAAGCAAAAAAAAACTAATTCTTTATGTTTTTTTCTATAGTTGTAGTTAATTTTTATTAAGTTTATACTCTTGGTCTTTTTATAAGAAAAACACTATTACATGATTAAATTTTTACTTTATCGTAAGCTTTCCTTTCTAAAATGTTGCTTTTTTATGTTGCTTTTGATAGGAAGCATGGCACATGCACAAGTGGTGATGTATGGCGATACTGTTTTTTGGGAAAATTTTGGCAACGGAACGGCCAGATCAGACATTACCGGGTTAGGTAGAATTAATGGATTGTATAAATACGAAGGGCCCATAAA
>CAMDGD010000015.1 GCA_945897785.1 Paludibacter jiangxiensis | reverse complement strand
ACAGTTTTTCCTTGATTCATAAGCCCCAAATTTTAATTTAGGGCAAATTTCAAGAAAAAATTCAAATCGAAAAATTCTAAAAACCTCTGAAATGACTAACAAAAAGGACTTTCAGAACAAATGCAGGTTCAACAACCGGACACTAGTGACTCATATCAACTACATAAACACTATTATTCTGAGAAAATTTCTCATGTAATATAACTATAATAAGTACTTCATGTAAAATAATATGAATATCATTTTTTCTGAGGATCGAGTAATAATAGAACTACTTGTAAATTATTCTTGACCCTATGATAAATTTCCTTAATTAGTATATTATTTTCTTTCAACCATTTATTTAAGTATATCCTCATCTTTTTTCTTCTTAATACCTTTATATAAAAGAAATTACTGACGGCACCCTGAGTATAAAAAAGGTTCAACTAACACTTCTAGAACTAGTAATTTACTACTGAGAGTTTTATTGATAATTTGAGTAATAACTTCCTTCTTTGCTAATAAATCACTCCATTTTTCCTAAAAACTACTGATATAATATACGCTTTTAAAATTTGATGTTTTTCGAAACTTGTAACTTTTAGTGCGGTATTAATAATTTTGCAATAAGGTCCTTTAGTTTTTAATTTCCTTTAGCATTTATGGGTACTATTTTATAAGTGCTTTGATTCAGATGAAATAATCTGTTGAGATTTTCATCGGAAAAAATAGAAATTTGTCTTGTTTAATCTTTTATACATTCTTCGGCTAATATAGTTAAATAATTTAGTCCTTCTACTGTGTCAGCAGAACCAATATGTTGCAAAATAATCCTTTTATTATTTTGATAATGCACAACCTGCAGAGCTTTTGCCTTTGAAGCCGATTTGACAACTCTGGAGTTCATGCAAAATTTACTTTAGTGCGAAAAAACCGGTGTTTAAAAAAAATATTTGCAATATATTAAGTATCTACAACCACTCTTAGTTGGAAGAAGTCAAGTTACGATTTTTAGAGAATTGATTAGAGATAAATAAAGTTCAATGTATTTTATTTTATGTAGCGAGAGTTGAGCTTGAACCTTTTATACATCGCTATTCGTTGTAATAATATTTCGCAACAAAAGTTGCAGAAAATTATTTTATTATTATCTTTGCACCCTTAAAACACAAATGGCGAGGTTGCTCAGCTGGTTAGAGCGTCCCGATATTAATCGGGAAGTTTGGCGGTAAAGCATTGTTTATTATAAGTTTTGAAAATGGCGAGGTAGCTCAGCTGGTTAGAGCGCATGATTCATAATCATGAGGTCGGCGGTTCAAGCCCGCCTCTCGCTACGAAAAAGGAATGATTTATCTCATTCCTTTTTTTTAAAATATATAAATACCATGAAGTATTATGTTTATATATTGTTTAGTGCCACAAAAGATAAGTTTTATGTGGGATCAAGTGAAGATATTAATAAAAGGCTTGTAAGACATAATGCGGGTGCAACTCCAAGTACAAAATCTGGTCGACCTTGGAAAATTGTGTATTCGGAAGAATATGATAATAAATCAGATGCTATTTGCCGTGAACTTAAAATTAAAAAGATGAAAAGTAGAAAATATATTGAGCAACTAATTGTAAATGGTAACTCAGCTAGTTAGAGCGTCCCGATATTAATCGGGAAGGTCGGCGGTTCAAGCCCGCCTCTCGCTACGAAAAATAGCTTGTCCGTTTGGACAAGCTATTTTTATATCGAAAACCGCATATTCTATTGAACCCCACCATCAGAACGAGACACAGGGATATTGGCAACAACATTAGCAAAATCTTTCCATTGAATTGTTCCTTTATACGCTGGTCGTGAGCCAACCGGCACATATAAAATACAAGAAGACTTGTTGATATCTTGAAAAACATCTTTCTCGAAGCGTAAATTTATAGGAATAGAGGAATTGATATACATCGAAATTAAATTCTTGCATCCTGAAAAAGCATAGCTCCCAATTTTATTTACTGAGGCAGGAACCGAAATTGAAGTTAATGATTCACAACCGATAAATGCGCCGTTATCAATACTTGTAACCAAGGATGGGATGGTATAAATACCTGCCTTTGAAATTGGACAAGTAATCAAAGTAGTTTTGGTATTATCAAACAGCACTCCATCAACAGAGGCATATTTTTCGTTGCCTGTTTCTACTTCAAGTTGTGCGCTACACATATAAAAAGCGCCTTCGCCAATAGTTGTTACTGTTGCCGGAATTTTAACTGTAGTTAAAGCCTTGCACCCATGAAATGCGGATAATTCAATCGACTTAACCTTTGTTGGTATTTGATAAGCCCCCGATTTGGACACCGGACATTGAATTATGGTTGTTTGGTCTTTGTTAAACAACACGCCCTCATTGCTCGAATAACTTAGATTTGATTCATCTACATAAATCAACCCACTACACTCAAAAAACACCCTGCTACCAATTGAAGTTACCGATGCCGGTATCGATATAGTCATCAAGCCTTTACATCCGGAAAATGCAGAAACACCTATCGTTGTTAAATTAGGCGACAAAACCACTGAGGCCAAACTACTACAGCCACTAAAAGCTGAAGTACCAATAATAGTAACAGAAGTAGGAATATTTATCGAAGTTAAGCCTTTGCAATTTTCAAAAGCAGAAACGCCTATTGATGTAACAGAAGTAGGAATATTTACAGAAGTTAAGCCCATGCAACTAGCAAAAGTAGCTGTTCCTATCGAAATAATTGAATTAGGAATGGTAACAGTCGTCAAGCTACTACACCCTTCAAAGGCTGATACGCCAATCGATATTACCGAAGTTGGAATAGTAATAGAAGCTAAACTACTACAGCCTTTAAAAGCCGCCATACCAATTGAAACAACAGAATTAGGAATATGCACAAAAGTCAGTCCTTTGCAATTAGCAAAAGCATCCCTGCCGATAGAAGTAACCGAGTTCGGAATAGAAACAGTAGCTAAACTAGAGCAACCAGAAAAAGCATTACTCCCTATAGAAGTTACTGTTGGCGGAATAGTAATGGTTGTTATGCTACTACACCCTGAAAAGGCATCGTTCCCTATTGATGTAGCTGAAGCAGGCAATTCTAACGAAGTAAGACTAGTACAACCGGAGAACGCTGCTGTACCAATTGACACAACCGAAGCCGGAATGGATATTGACATCAACCCGCTACAATCAGAAAAAGCATTGCTTCCAATTGATGTTACAGAAGATGGAATTGTAACAGACATCAAGGCACTATAGCCTGAAAAAGCAAAATTACCAATGGTCGTTACGGTAGAAGGAATAACATACGAGCCCGATTTTGATATAGGACATTGAATTAATGTAGTTTGCACTTTATTAAACAACACACCATCAATACTTGAATAATTTGGGTTGGTATTCTCCACTTCAATCAATCCACTGTAATAATAAAAAGCTTTCATCCCAATAGTAGTAACAGAGGCCGGAATGGTTACCGATGAGATAGAACTGCATCCGGCAAAAGCCGAGGGTTCAATTGAGTTTACAGTGGTTGGGATACTGTATAGACCTATTTTTGAAAGCGAACACTGAATTAAACTTGTTTTTGTTTTGTTAAATAACACCCCGTCTTTGCTTGAATAATCCTTATTTAATTCATCTACACTAATATTTCCACTGCATCCTACAAAAGCCAATTTACCTATAGAAGAAACAGAAGCCGGAATCTTCATTTCGGTTAAAGCACTACAATAAGCAAAAGCAGCATTTCCTATCGAAACTACTGACGCCGGAATAACAATAGAAGTATATCCATTGCAATTGGAAAAAGCTTCATCTTCGATAGATGAAACCCCTTCCGGAATGATAATTTTTTTAAGTTTTGGGGCTGATTCAAAAATGTTCTTTTCTCTATTCTTTACAAAAGGAGTTGTCAGTTCTGTAATCAATCCACATCCTTCAAAAGCATCATCAGCAATAAAAGTTACCGAAGCAGGGATAACTACTTTTCGCAAACTACTACAATCAGCAAAAGCTGAATTTGGAATAAATGAGATTGAAGACGGAATAACTATTTCGCTTAAACTACTACAACCGGCAAAAGCAGTTGCTTCTATTGAGATTACCGATTCAGGTAATTTTATTGAAGATAAAGCAATACAACCCGAAAAAGCTGATGCTCCAATTGATGAAAAAGCAATCTCTGCAGGAATCTCAATCGTTGATAATGCTGTACAATTTGTAAAAGCCTCAGCATCTATCGAAATCTCGGGCAAGATATTTCCACTTACCGAAACAGATACCGAAACAGATACCAAGGAAATTTTACCGGCATAAGTTTTCGCATTATAAAATGCTCTTTGTGGGATGGTATTCGCATTGTAAATTGTGCGCACATCACCATACGGGCCATCTGCACCGGTATAAGCGGCAATAGCCCTTACTTTTAAATCCAACTTAGCCAAATTTGGCATATTATCACGCATAAACTTAAAATCCCGTGCATCAATAATACCGGTAATAATTAAATCAGTAACCGTACTACGATCAGCAGCATTAAGTACTGTAGCTAACTCACCGGGAGTATTAACATTTACTGTTTTGGTTACAAGGCCTTGGCTAAAAGACAGCACACTAACACACAGGCTTAATAAAAGTAAGGTTGACTTTTTCATAGGGGTGATTTTTAACTATTGCGAAAATAGCAATATAAAGTTCAAATTAGTTGACAAAAAGCACTACCTATTACAAAGTAGTGACTATAAATAAGCTTAAAAAATTTCAGTAAAAATAAAGATTTCAACAATAGAAAACAATAGTTAAAATGGCAATAATCGCCTTAATTTGGGGTTTTTATATGTTATACAAGCAACTTATAAATAACATAAGCAAAAGGTTTGTTATTAAAAAAGAAACAATAGTTAACTTTTTTGTTAAAAAAGTAAAGGAAATCCTAATTGAATTTCCTTTACATACTTTTCTATTTCTGTCGTATAAAAACCTGTATCGGAGTTCCTTCAAAATCATATTCCTCGCGAATACGGTTTTCGAGAAAACGCCGGTAAGGTTCTTTCACATATTGCGGCAAATTGGCAAAAAACACAAAAGTAGGCACTTGTGTGTTAGGTAATTGTGTTACATATTTTATTTTAATGTACTTTCCCTTAAGTGCCGGAGGCGGACTTTTTTCGATAATAGGCAGCATAAAATCATTCAATTTTGCTGTTGCCACCTTCCGTTTTTTATTCTCAAAAACAGCTACGGCAGTTTCTATTACTTTAAAAATACGTTGTTTTGTTACGGCAGAGGTAAATATAATGGGAAAATCGGTAAAAGGCGCCAACCGTTCCCGAATATTCTTCTCAAACTTCTTGATATCCTTATTCTCTTTTTCCTCGACCAAATCCCATTTGTTTACACAAACAACTAGTCCTTTTTTATTTTTCTGAATAATGGAGAATATATTTAAATCTTGACTCTCGATACCTCTGGCAGCATCAAGCAGTAAAATACACACATCCGAATTTTCTATAGCCCGAATAGAACGAATTACCGAATAGTATTCCAGGTCTTCGTTTACTTTCGCTTTTTTGCGTATTCCGGCGGTATCTACGAGGTAAAAATCGTAATTAAATTTTGTAAAACGGGTATAAATTGAATCGCGTGTGGTACCGGCAATATCGGTAACAATAGTTCTATTGTCATCTAAAAAAGCATTAACAAGAGACGATTTACCGGCATTCGGTCTGCCAACAACAGCAAAACGAGGCAAGGTATCGTCAATCTCATCATTTCCTTCATTTTTCAAATGGCTTAATACCTCATCCAATAATTCACCGGAGCCTAGGCCGTTAATGGCAGAAATTACAAAAGGGTCTCCCAACCCTAATTTATAAAACTCGGCTGCCTGGTACTGAAACTCATACGTATCGGCTTTGTTTGTTACTAACACCACCGGTTTTTTTCCCCTCCTAAGCAAAGAAGCCACTTGCTCGTCGTAATCGGTAATACCGTTAAGTATATCTACTATAAACAAAATCACATCAGCCTCTTCGATAGCCAATACCACTTGTCGTTTAATTTCTGCTTCAAAAATATCGTCAGAGTTAACCACCCATCCACCGGTATCAACAACAGAAAACTCCCTTCCATTCCAATCACACAAGCCATATTGTCTATCGCGCGTTGTTCCTGCCTCTTCGGCCACAATTGCTCGGCGACTCTTTGTTAATCGATTAAATAAAGTTGATTTGCCCACATTAGGCCTACCAACAATTGCTACTAAATTACCCATATTATTAATTTTGAGAGTATCCGGCTTTTGTGCCAGCCCTCTAGTAAATACTTAAAAATCAAAAATCAAAACAATTAGTTGCTGTTTTAAATTTTTAATATCATTCTATTATTCAAGATTATAACCAAATCCTTTTAGCTTAGTATCTTTACTACGCCAATCTTTTTCCACTTTTACAAAAAGTTGCAGAAACACTTTTTTATCAAAAAACGACTCCATATCCAACCGAGCCTCGGTACCCACTTTTTTGAGTGACTTGCCTTGATGCCCTATAATTATCCCTTTTTGCGAATCTCGTTCAACAAAAATTACAGCTCCAATACGAATGATTCGTTCTTCATCGGTAAACTCCTCCACAACCACTTCAACGGCATAAGGAATTTCTTTATCATAATGCAATAAAATCTTTTCGCGAATAATTTCTGTCACGAAGAAACGCGCCGGTTTATCTGTTAACGCTTCTTTATCGAAAAACGGCGGCGACTCCGGCAGCAACTCTTTAATTCTGCGCAAAAGCGGTTCCAAGTTAAATTTATTTATAGCCGAAACCGGCAATATTTCTGCTTTAGGCAAGGCCGTTTTCCAATACGCTACTTTTTCTTCCAATGTCCCTTGATCAATTAGGTCAATCTTGTTTATCACAAGAAGTAATGCCGCCTCATTTTGGTTTACCATAGCAATGAAATCGGCATTTTTCTCGGCAGTATCAAACACATCGGCCACATACAACAACACATCGGCATCTGATAAAGCCGATTTAGAAAAGCCAAGCATTGACTCTTGCAAGCGATAGTTTGGCTTTAAAACGCCGGGAGTATCAGAATAAACAATCTGAAAATCCTCGCCGTTAACAATCCCCATAATGCGGTGACGAGTTGTTTGTGCTTTAGCGGTAATGATTGAAATTCTCTCGCCGACCAAAGCATTCATGAGCGTTGATTTTCCCACATTGGGGTTTCCTACAATATTTACAAATCCGGCTTTATGCATAAGTATTTTTTTCTGTTGCAAAGATAGATAAAAGGATTGAGCTTTCAATTTTTGAATAAACACATGCGATGCATAAAAACTACAAAGCACAACTCCAAAAGAATTGTGCTTTGCATCATATTATCAAAATATACTTATTTTCCGTCATACCCCCATTTAAGGTACACTCCACCCCAAGTAAACCCTGCCCCAAAAGCTGTAAGAATAAGGTTATCTCCCTTTTTCAATTTAGATTCCCACTCCCACAAACACAAAGGAATTGTGGCACTCGAGGTATTTCCGAATCGTTCAATGTTAATCATTACCTTATCGTAACTCACACCGGTTCGTTTAACCGTAGCATCAATAATCCGCAAATTAGCTTGATGCGGTACCAGCCAGTTTACATCATTGGCAGACAAACCATTCTTTTCCATTACTTCAGCAGAAATCTCGGCCATATTGGTAACAGCGTATTTAAATACCGGCTGACCTTCTTGATACACAAAATGCTGTCTGTTTTGTATTGTTTCTATAGAAGATGGGTATGCAGAACCGCCCGCTTTCATTTGCAAATGAGGATAACCCACCCCATCGGTATGCAACAAGGCATCTATTACCCCAAAGTTCTCTTCGGTAGGCTCTAATAAAACAGCCGCTGCACCGTCGCCAAAAAGCGGACATGTAGTACGGTCAGTATAATCGGTTATCGACGACATTTTTTCGCCGGATAATACGATTACCTTTTTATATTTTCCCGATTGAATAAAATTTGAAGCAACTTCTAATGCATATAAAAACCCCGAACAGGCAGCAGAGATATCAAAGGAAAATGCATTTTTAATCCCTGCTTTCTCAGCACTTATCGATGCTGTTGAAGGAAACATATGGTCAGGTGTTGTGGTTGAACAAATCACCACTTCTATTTCCTCAGGTTTAGTATTTGTTTTTTCCAGCAATTGCTTAATAGCTTTTTCGCCCATATACGAAACCCCTTTCCCTTCACCTTTCAAAATACGCCGTTCTTTAATACCAATGCGAGTCATTATCCACTCATCGGTAGTATCAACCATTGTACTCAGCTCCTCATTATTTAAAACATACTCGGGAACATATCCGCCAATCCCGGTAATTACAGCATGTATCATGTAGCTAATCTTTTTTGGTAGTAAAAAAATTTGCCCTAAATAAATCTAGGGCAAGTTCAATTTCTCTAAATCAACACTATACTTAAACCGTTGCCAGTTTCTCTACCGCTAGTTTTCCTCTATAATAGCCACATTCACCGCAAACGGTATGGTAAATATGCATTGCCCCACAATTTGAGCAAGCCGCCAATGTTGGAGCTACTGCTTTGTCGTGAGTTCTTCTTTTCGCTTTTCTTTGTTTTGAGATTCTTCTCTTAGGATGTGCCATTTTTCTATCTATTAATTATTGTCAATACTATTTTTTAATTTATCCCAACGGGGATCTATGTCTTTTTCTGTTTCTTCACTTAATTCGATATCGTCTGATGCGTCAAAATCATCAAAATCATAGTCATCTTCATCAGCAACTTTATGGGTAAGATGTTTTTTTAGCTTACCGCTCATTAGTTTATTGCATCCTCCGGAAGGATGGACATGTTTTACAGGGATGCTTAATACAATAAACTCATATAAAAACCAAGCTATATTTATTTCCCCTTCTGCCTCCGGAATAACAATTATTTCATCGCTCTCTTGCGAGAAATCATTACCAAACTTTACAATCAACCTCCCATTATACGCAATTTCTTGCTCCATATCATCCAAGCACCTGTCGCACGGAATAGAAACCACACCACCCAATTGAAAATTCAATTCATAAGCAGCGGCTGCTTTCTTTAGTTTAACACTTGCTTTTACCTTTCCTTTCTGAACTTCGAGACTGTCAATTTTCTTGAAATAATCGTTATCCAGATTATATTCAAACAAGTGAGTTCCTTCTGCAATAGCCTTTAAGGGAACCTTATACAAATCAAATTTTCCCATATGCAATAGGTCTAATAAAACGGGGCAAAGTTACATATTTCTATATAGAAATAAAAACATTTGTCTTTTTTTCTTTTTTTTACAACAAATACATTTAAATAAACATGCATAAAATGCTTACACTAAGTCTTTTTTGGCAATAAGATACGAAAAGTAGTACCAACATCCATCTCGGAGTGTTTTACAAAAACTTTTCCCCAATGATACTCATTTACAATCCGTTTAACAAAAGACAAGCCTAAGCCCCAGCCTCGTCTTTTAGTAGTATAGCCCGGCGTAAATATGGTTTTGTATTTTGATTTCGGAATTCCTTTGCCACTATCCTGAATATCTATACAATAATAATTATCAACCGTATTTACCTCTATTACAATCCTACCCTCTCCATCCATGGCATCGATAGCATTCTTACATAAATTCTCTATTACCCATTCAAAAAGAGCAGCACTTAACATCACTTGTTCTGTTTCTGAAATATGATAGTTAGTTTCAAAAATAACTTTTTTGGACACCCTATTCTTTATATAAAGGACTGCTTTATTAAGTGTTATAATCAAAGGCAAAGGTGCCAAAGTAGGATTAGACCCAATTTTAGAGAACCTCTCTGCTATTAGACTTAAGCGATCAATATCCTCGCTCATTTCTCGCAGTATTTGCTTATCAATGTCGATCGTTTTCAATATCTCCGTCCACGCCAACAACGAAGAAATAGGGGTTCCTAACTGATGTGCTGTTTCTTTCGATAAGCCCACCCAAATCTGATTTTGCTCTGCCTTTTTGGTATTAGAAAAAGCAATAAAAGCCATTATAAAAAAAACTATACACCCTGAAAATAGGATAAATGAGACTAGACTTAAATTTTTTATTAAAAAAGACTCGTCGTAATACACATAATACTTTGTATTAGTATCAATATGGACAACAATTGGGGCATGTTTTTTACCAAAATCGTTGATAGTTTCTTTAATAAAATCGGCTTTGTTTTCTTCTGGCAAATCAATATTTCTAATACCATAATCTTCGCTTACTAAGTTCATCTGTTCATCAACCAATAGAACTGGCACCGAATTATTTCCATTAATAACCTTTAGCACTAAATCCATATCTGACTGATAATCGGCTGAAACAAGTTTACGGGTAGCTTCAGCCCAAACCTCAATATTATGTTTTTCTTGCTCCGACAAATTCTTTATCAATACGCTGGTAGCATAAACAGCAACCATTACCAACAATACTGAAAGCACGATGAAAAGCATTTTTAGTCGCTCGTATTTTTCGTAATGTAGAGACATAGAATTAAGCTATAGTTTAGTGATTATTGCAAGAAACAAAAGTAGCAAAATTAACGGTACTTTTCCTCATCATCATCGTTAAGTACACTTAAATAACTTGTATACCTTGAACGACTTATTTCGTTATTTTCGACAGCTTTTATTACCGCACAATCGGGCTCGTGCGAATGTGTACAATTATTAAATTTACACCCACCGGAAACAGCAAAAATTTCTCTAAAATAATGCGAAGCCTCTTCGGGCTTAATGTAGATGGTACCAAAGCCTTTAATGCCGGGAGTATCAATTAAATAGCCCCCACTTTTCAAGGCAAACATCTCAGAAAAAGTAGTGGTATGCATTCCTTTATTGTGGTATTCCGATATATTACTTATTTTTGGTTTAACAGTAGCATCAATAGCTTTAATAAGCGAAGACTTCCCTACTCCCGAATGTCCGGAAAACAAAGTCACTTTATCTACTAAGGCAGCACGCAACTCATCTACTCTGGTGCCATGCAAGGCCGAAACCTTAAAACAAGGATAACCCAACGATTCGTATAAAAAAATAATGGCTTCCAAATACCGTAATTCCTCAGACGAATACAAATCTACCTTATTAAAAATTAAAGATGTGGGGATTTGGTATGCTTCGGCAGAAGCTAGCAAACGATCGATAAACATGGTTGATGTTTCCGGATAATTTACGGTAACAAGCAAAAAAAGCTGGTCGAGATTAGCCGCAAGAATATGTGATTGCTTGGATAAATTTGACGAACGGCGAATAATGTAATTTTTCCGTTCTTCGATAGTATGAATCAGTCCATTTCCTTCGTTTCCTAGGTCAAAAAGTACTTTATCTCCAACTGCAATAGGGTTTGTAGTACGAATTCCTTGTAAACGAAAACTGCCCTTTATTTTGCATTCAATTTGCTTACCGGAATCGGTTGCTACCAAATACCAACTGCCTGTATTTTTTATAACTAATCCCTTGTGCATATAAGCAATATATTTGGTTGTATTATAAGCATTAAAATGCTTCTGTTGCGGTAATATATACCCCTTGCGTGCCGTAATTACTCCTGCCGTAATCCAACCTAAGATGCACCCGAGCATCATTTAAGCGATAACGAAGACCTACACCATAGGCAATTTTCAGTTTGTCAGACTGATAATCATAGCTATCAAATACTTGTGCAAGACCGGCAAAAGCAGCCCCCCTTAAACGGTTAATAATTGGGAAACGATATTCTGATTGCAGCACGAGCGCTGTATTATCTAAAAAAGCGCCTTCTCTAAAACCACGCATTTTATCCCGTCCACCAATAGTTTGCAAAAACTGAAAAGGAGCTTTTCCGGCTACAAACGAAGCATAAAACTGTGTAGCAAAGATATGCTTTTTAGTTAAAGGCATGTAGTATCGGGTATCAAAATTATAATAGCTTGTTTGATAATCACTACCAAAATATTTCGAAGAAAACCAAGTGCTGAATTTACTAAACAAACCCTTTTCGGTATAATACAGATTATCGCGCGAGTCGTAAGTAATAACCATGCCGAGCGCTTGTACAAAATACGGATTTACATACGGCGAATAACGAGCAGACAGAACGGTTTCTTCTTTATATGTATACGACTCGGCCCGAAGAAAGTAATTGGCACCAACCGACCAATACTTAGACAAAAACCGTTGTGGTTGAAACGCTAATTTTACGTACCGAGAAACATAATTACTTCCTTCGGATATTGTATTGGCTCCCACCCCATAAAAAACATCCGGATAATAATTAAGTCCAAAATCAGTATAGTAATAATAGCGCTTATCTTTTGAGTATATTTTGGGCGAAACATGAAAAATAAACTGATTATTAAAAGTGTAGATAGCACTATACGATATACTACTAATCTTTTTAAGATCATTGCTTTTAAAATAATACCCACCGGCAAAGCCTAAAGCCACCTTTGTTTCTGGCTGATAATACCCAATTGGAACTACAATAAAACTGCGCTTACTTGCTTGCAATGAATCGTTCTGTTGTGTAAAAGCATGCCCTTGCGCCAAAACAAAAAAACAAAGCAGTACAGTGTTTCTAATTTTTGCATTAAAAATGCCATTCCGAATTTTCGAAATGGCATTTGATAATGTATATACAACTATATGTATCAAAGTAAAACTCGTTAAACGGTCATTATTTCTTTATCTTTAGCGGCAAGCAACTCTTCTACCATTTTCACATATTTATCGTGCAGTTTTTGCACACTCGCCTCAGCATCTTTTTCAATATCTTCGGATAAGCCGTTTTTTATTTCTTTTTTCAATGATTCGATAGCATCTCTGCGTGCATTACGAATGCTAATTCGAGCCTCTTCGCCCTCATGTTTGCTTTGTTTTACTAAATCCTTCCGTCGTTCCTCAGTTAAAGGCGGAATTTGTAAGCGAATTACTTCACCGTTATTCATCGGCATAATTCCTAAATCAGAATTGATAAGTGCCTTTTCCACCACCGAAATCAGACTTTTTTCCCAAACCTGTATGGCAATGGTTTTAGCATCGGGGGTAGTAATGGTTGCAACACCACTTAAAGGAGTTGAATTTCCGTAGTAATCTACGCGAACACCATCCAAAATACGCACATTGGCTTTTCCGGCACGAATATGCGCTAAGGCCTCATCCAAAAAAAGGATAGTACCGGCCATACTTTCTTCTGCCGCTTTTAAATAATCATTTACTTCTGCCATAGTTTTTCAATTTTAATCCGTGCAAAAATACAGAATGCTTATGAAATATACAAAAGAACATCAATTTTTACCTTTGTATAAAACAACAAGAACCAATGTATGCGCACTAATTCCGCACCAAAGTCCCAATTTTCACCCCTAAAACCACTTGTTTCAAATTACCCACAGTATCCATATCGAAAACATAAATGGGCATATTATTTTCCTTACACATAGTGGTAGCAGTAAGGTCCATTACTTTGAGGTTTCGGGTGTAAATTTCATCGTAAGTAATTTCATCAAACTTGGTAGCCGTTTTATCTTTTTCCGGATCTGCCGTATAAACCCCATCTACGCGCGTTCCTTTAAGCATCACATCGGCTTCAATCTCAATAGCGCGGAGTGATGAGCCTGTGTCGGTTGTAAAAAAAGGATTGCCTGTTCCGGCAGAAAAAATGGCTACTTCGCCATTTCTTAAACTCTCAAGGGCTTTTTGTTTGCTATAAAATTCGCCTATCGGCTCCATTCTTATGGCAGTAAGCACGCGTACTTTTACACCTTTACTCTCTAACGCAGAACTAAGTGCCAAGCTATTAATTACGGTAGCCAACATGCCCATTTGGTCACCTTTTACACGATCATACCCCTTAGAAGCTCCACTTAAACCCCTAAAAATATTGCCGCCACCAATCACAATTCCAACTTCTACGCCCAACTCAGCAATTTCTTTAATTTGATTCGCATACTCATCCAACCGTACTTCATCTATACCCTGTTGCTTGTTACCCATTAGCGATTCTCCGCTTAGCTTTAATAATATTCGTTTGTATTTTACCATATCGTTTATATTTTGGAGCAAAAGTAAAAAATGAGCATCACAAAAAATACAAATGAGCCAAATTTTCACAAATATATTTTTGTTTCTATGTACCCTTTACTAAAAATACAACGAAATAAAAAAGGATTTTTATCAGCATTTTACAAGGTAGCATAGTGCATTTATGCATATACCTGTTAGCAATGCAAAACAACGAACAATGACCGAAGGGAGATAATTTACAATTAAATTAAACAGTTCTAAGAACTATCCTAAAAAAAAGTAATAGTAAAATTGCTTTAGCAAATCGTATCACAAATTACTTTTTGATGAATTTTTGATGAATTTACGATAATCCCATTCAGAAAGTTGAAAATTTATTTCTATTTTTGACAGCTCTGTCAAACTACACTGTCAGAAACAAGCATAAACCTATGAGTATAACCAAAGAATTAAGCAAAGAGCAACGGATACATTCGGCAGCACAAAGCGTTTTTTTAAGAAAAGGACTCGCAGAAACTACCATGCAAGACATTGCCAACGAAGCCGGAATAAGCCGTACTTCACTACATTATTATTTCAGAAATAAAGACAAGCTTTTCGAAACTTTTTTTACCGAAGCAATAAACAATACCATTCCTAAAATCAACGAAACGATAAATAAGTCGATACCCCTTACCGAAAAAATTGTTGAAATAGCAAACAATTACCTAGATCTTTTGCATTTAAACGAACAATTACCCGGATTTGTGGCAACCGAAATACAACGAGACCCAACAGCCATTATCGAGTTTATCAAAGAAAAATCGCAAGTCATCAATTTCACCTCGGTACGGGAACAAATTAACCAAGAAGTAGCCGAAGGAAAAATAAGGCCCTTTGAGATATCGCAACTGGTACTTTGCGTGGCTAGCTTATGTTTATTTCCGTTTATATGCCGACCGATAATCGACACTTTTTTGCTAACCGAAAAACAAGAAACATTCGATTCGTTTATCGAAGATAGAAAAAAAGTAGTGGGAGAAATGATTACGCAATGGCTTGCGGTAAAATAAGCGACACATAAACTTATAAAAAAAACAAAAACAGCATTCGATGACAAGTAACTATATAAAATTAGGGGTTGATATTGGTTCTACTACAGCTAAGGTAGTAGCCCTTGATGAAAATGCAAATGTATTATATAAATCATACCGCAGGCACTACACCCGCTTAATTGAAACCATTACCGAAATTTTACACGAATTAAAAGAAACAGTTGGCGATGTAGAAATGACTATCTGCCTTACCGGCTCGGGAGCTATGGGGCTAACAGAACGGATGGGCTTGCAATTTGTTCAAGAAGTAATTGCCGTAACCAAATCGCTAAAAACTTTTTATCCGGATGCAAAAACGCTTATCGATATAGGTGGTGAAGATGCTAAACTGGTGTTGTTGGTAGAAGGTAAAGCACCGGATATTCGCATGAACGGAAACTGCGCCGGCGGAACGGGTTCTTTTATCGATCAAATGGCTACTTTGCTAAACATTCCTATCGAGAACCTTGACGGACTAGCACAAAAAAGCACGAAAATTTACCCCATAGCCTCTCGTTGCGGGGTATTTGCTAAAACGGATGTGCAGAATTTAATTGCGCGTAAAATTGATGCTTCGGATATTGCTGCTTCCATTTTTCATGCGGTTGCTTTACAAACAGTTAACTCCCTTGCTAGAGGTTGTGATATGTTACCAAAGGTGGTATTTTGCGGAGGTCCAATGACTTACATCACTTCGCTTCAAAAAGCATTTGTCAACCTATTAAAACTTGGAACAGAAGATTATGCTATACCCAAAAACGCTCAACTTTTTACAGCTTTAGGTGCTGCGCTTTCGGCAAAAAAGGAGAATACGCTAACGCAAATCAGCCAATTTATTGAACAACTAAGTAATTATGCGGCAAACTTAAAACCAAACAATGCCCATCTTGAACCCTTGTTTTCTGATAAAAAACCACTTGCGGCTTGGGAAAAAGAACGGCATATTGTACCTATCCCAAAAACAAAAGTAAGCCGCCTACAACAGGCGTTCTTAGGCATCGACTCCGGCTCTACCACTACAAAAATTGTAATTACCGACCCCGAAGCAAATCTGCTGTATTCCTTCTATGCCAACAACGAAGGTAATCCATTGAATACCGTTATTAAAGGATTACTCGATTTTCAAAAAGAATTGGAAGCGAACAACAGCCAACTGCAAATTAGTGGGGCTGCGGTAACAGGGTATGGTGAAGATTTAATTCATTCGGCGCTTAACCTCGACCATGGCATTGTTGAAACTATAGCACACTACTTAGCTGCAAAAAAAATAGACCCAAAGGTGTCTTTCGTACTCGATATTGGGGGACAAGATATCAAGGCCATTTTTGCACAAAATGATACTATTACCGATATCGAAATTAACGAAGCTTGCTCGTCAGGCTGTGGTTCTTTTATAGAAGGGTTTGCCAGAAACTTGGGTTATTCGGCTCAAGCATTCTCGGAATTGGCATGCAAATCAACTGCACCATGCGACTTAGGTTCTCGTTGCACCGTATTTATGAATTCAAAAGTTCGGCAATCAATTAAAGATGGAGCAACGGTAGAAGATTTATCGGCAGGATTGGCTTACTCTGTTGTAAAAAACTGTTTGTATAAAGTATTAAACTTAGAACATGTAAAAGAAATTGGCGACAATATTGTGGTTCAAGGCGGCACATTTAAAAATCAAGCTGTTTTTAGGGCATTGGAGATGCTTTCCGGAAAAACAGTAAGTTGCTCCGATAAACCCGAATTAATGGGAGCGTATGGTGCTGCGCTTTATGCCATTTCGAAACAAAACGAAAAACCATCAACTTTTATTGGCTTCGAAAACCTAACAATAACCGAAGGCTACACCACAAAATTTACCCATTGCAAAGCGTGTACAAACAACTGCCAAATTACCATATTCGACTTCCCCAACGGCAAAAAGTGTTACTCGGGCAATAAATGCGAAAAGGTGTTTACCAATAATCCGGAACAACAAGAACGAGGTGCTTCCATTTTTGATTTCAAACGAGAAATTCTATTTAAACAAGACCCTAAAAAAGCAACTGCTTTTCTTAAAATTGGCATCCCACGAATACTTACCATTTACGAGAACTTCCCTTTTTGGCAAAGCTTATTTACACAAGCGGGGGTAGAAGTAATTTTATCGAACGAAAGTACAGTAAGTCTGTACGAAAAAGGCTCAGGTACAATTATGTCTGACAATATCTGTTTCCCTGCTAAACTGTCGCACGGACATATTATTGATTTAGCGGAACAAGGAGCCAACCGCATTTTTTATCCTTTTATCTTATTCGAAAAAGAAGAATTCAGCGAAGCGCATAACTGCTACAACTGCCCTATTGTTACAGCTTACTCGGAAGTGTTACACAATATTAAAACAGGAATTCCCATCGACTCGCCCGCTATTTCGTTTAAAGATACCAAATTACTTAAAAAGGCCTGTGTAAAATACTTGGCTAGCTTGGGAGTAGATAAAAAGCTAGCCGATAAAGCTTTTGCAATTGCCTATCAACAACAAGAGCAATACAAAGAAGCTATCCGACAAAAAAACGAAGCTATTGTTGCTCAAGCGAAAGAAAAAAAACAACCCATAATTATGTTGGCAGGACATCCATACCATGCCGACCCATTGATTCATCAAAAAATCTCGGACATACTATCCGACCTTGGCGTTGCTGTTATTAACGAAGAAATTGCTATCGAAAAAGACAACAACTCGTTTAGAACCGAATACTTTACCATTTCACAATGGGCTTATCCGAACCGTATTTTACATGCAGCAGCTTGGGTAAGCCAACAAACCGTACCGGTGTATTTTGTACAAATGAATTCTTTTGGCTGCGGTCCGGATGCCATTATTGTTGATGAAGTAAAAGATATATTAAAACGAAACAACAAATCGTTTACCTTAATTCGGATAGACGAGATTGCGAGCACCGGATCGATAAAACTCCGGTTGCGTTCCTTGGTCGAATCCATCAAACTAAAACAACACACCGAAACTCAAAAAAAGGCTTTTATAACAACCAAACCTTATGGAACAGAAGACCGAAAGAAAACTATTTTAGCCCCGTGGTTTGGCGATTTCTACTCTCCTTTTGTTCCGGCAATTTTCGAATTGATGGGGTACAAAATTGTCAATCTGCCAAAATCATCGAAACAATCGCTGGATGTAGGACTAAAAGCCATGAACAACGAAATATGCTATCCTGCCTTATTGGTGGTTGGCGATATTTTAAGTGCCTTGCAGAGTGGCAACTACGATTTAAACGATGTAGTAGTAGGTATTACCCAAACCGGAGGACAATGTAGGGCAACGAATTACATTGCCATGATTAAACGAAGTTTAATTAATGCCGGATATAAAGACATTCCTGTATTGGCTATTACTACCGGAGCAGGAACAATCAACGACCAACCAGGTTTCGAATTTGATTTTAAAAAGGTGTTTTTCACCGTTTTACATTCCATATTTTTTGGCGATGCCTTGTCGCGACTCTACTACTCAACCGTTAGTCGTGAGTTGGTAAGCGGACAATCTGAAGCTTTGCGCGACAAATACTTGCAACTATCTACCGAACTACTGCGCCTAAAAAAACACAAACAACTAAGAGAACTGCTAAAAGAAGCAATAAATGAATATAATGCCATTGCTTGTACCACAAAAGAGGTTCAGGTAATTGGTATTATTGGCGAAATCTATGTAAAATACAATTCCTTTGGTAACTACGGTATAATAAACTGGCTATTGGAGCAAGGCGTTGAAGTAGCCATACCTCCTATTACCAATTTCTTTATGCAAACATTTATCAACAACGAGGTTAAAGAAGCACAATTTGTTGCTCCCAAAGGCGGTTGGAACGGATTATCCAAATTAAGCGAAATTGTGATTAACAAATACATTGCTCAATACGAAAAAATGCTAACCAAGTTTGTCCGCTATCGTCCCGTAGAGAATGTACGCGAAGAAGCTGAATTAGCCTCAAAAACGGTAAATTTATTAAACCAGTACGGCGAAGGGTGGTTAATACCGGGAGAAATTGCCGGTTATGCTAAACAAGGCATAAAAGACATTGTTTGTATTCAACCCTTTGGCTGTATTGCCAACCATGTTGTGGGCAAAGGAATTGAAAAGAAAATCAAAAAAGATTATCCCGATATCAATTTACTATTCCTCGATTTCGATTACGGCACCAGCGAAGTAAATGTGCATAACCGCTTGCATTTTATGCTATTAGGCAAAGAAGAAAAATCAGTGTCAGAATAACAAGAATGGGCTTTTATGCAATTTATGTAGGCAATAAAAATAGCAAGTTAAGATAAAGCATAAAACGGATTTATTTAAATACAAACCTAGAGGTACCTACTCCTGTCAAAAATTCGTTTATTTTTACTCCCGATGGCGAAAATACATAGCTCATGCTATTGGTAATAAATCCATTTACATTGGCTGTATAAATGGTTCCGTAAACGGGGTCAACGGCAATACCGTAAAATCCAACCCCACTAACAACCGGAGTTGAGGAAACTTGATATGCATCAACAGCAATAGCATAAATTGAGGTAGGCACTTCTGCCGATTGCCCCCCTACAATTCCATCAGCCGAAAGAAAATACAGCCTATCTTTTGTGGGATTTAACGCTATTTCTCCTTCATAAAAAAGCTTGGGCTCAGCTATTTGTGCAGTAACCGTTAAGGAAGCAATATCCACTACCATAAACCCACCCGAGTCTCCGTACGAACCTAACGAAAGCCAGAGTTGCTTGTTTTTATCCATCAGCAGTTGTTGCGCTTCGGCTTGAGAGAACTGCGAATCGATTTTTTTCAGTAAAGTGTCGGCACTTAAATCAAAAACTTCCAACCCATACCCCGAAGCAACAAAAAGCGTGTCGCCATACAACAAAAGTCCTTCCGGTTTGCCCGAGGTAGGTATGCTACCTATTACTGTTTTCGAAATTATATCAATTTTTGATATATGTTGCGGAATTTGAACCTGTCCGCTTTGCTTGTTAACTTTATCCCAGCAAGATACATAAGCAACATTTTGTTGAATCACCCCATACCGAGGAATTCCTATCTCCGTTATGGGTTCGCGCAATTCCTGCATAGTTTGCGGGTTCAAAAAAACTAGCTTATCTGCATTATTACAAAGCAACAGCAAAAAATCCTCATGGTAAACAACCGACTCAATAATGGCTGCCAACGCTCTGTTGTTTGCCTTGGCATACACCTCCTGATTAAGCTCCCCTGTAGCCGAATTATATAAGGCTATGCTCCCATTCGACTCAGCATAATTCCCCATATTAACGAATATACAATTATATGCATAGTTGCGAGAGCTTGCCGTTGGGTCTTCGTGAACACAAGCAAGCATCAGCAAACATAAAAGAATAAGGCCAACAATCCGTTTCATTTAAAATACATAGTTAATTGTGACTAAATAATTACGCAAAGGCATCGCCTTAAAAGGTACAGTTTGATATACTACATCAAATAAATTATTCCCCTCAACCGAAAACGACAACAATTGCTTATTCCATTTTACCGTATACCCAATTGCGGCATTACTTATATAATAGGGCTCCATCTTATCAAATACATTCGATGTTGTGCGCTCGCCAACAAATTGGGTAGAAAACCTGACAAAAAACTTGGGACTTTCAAGAGTAAAATGCATTGTTGCGGTGTGCTCAGGCATAAGTGGCATTTGTCGCCCACGAAAAGGAGTCATATCACTAAATCCCTCTACAACAATAGTCTGCGTATATGCATACTGCAATAACAGCAAGGCTTTAAATGTGGCAAGGGTATAGCTTTGTTTAAGCTGAATATCAACACCTTTTGCATCTACTAAATCGATATTCTGGGGTTTCCAACTATCGCCCCGAGGCATCCACATAATCCAATTGTGTACGCGGTTATAATACACTGCGGTGGTTGCCGAAAGCTCATAAACAGGCTTCTGAATACCATATGAGAGTCCTATTTCATTAGCAAAACCATCTTCCGATTGCAAATAACGATTATCTAGCCCTCCCCAATAGCGATCATTTAATGTAGGTACTTTGTAGCTACGAGAACTATTTCCACGCAAGTATAACGATTGATGTAAGGTTCGCCACAAGCGCGATTCGAAGCCAACAGATGGGGTAAAAGGAACGGAAATATTACTAACAAAGGCCTGACGCAAACCGGCACTTATCTTTGAAGAAGCATTGACTTGCCATCGACTTAAGGCAAAAATATCGGCCCTAAATTCCTGCACGCCACTATTGTAAGCATATACTTGTGGCACAATATACTGCGATGAAAATCCCGTTTTCAACGATACATTGCGCCAATTTGTCTTTGCATGGGCAGAAAAAAGAAACTGCTCTGAAGCAACAACATCATCAATATTAAGCTGATAATCGTTTATATAAGCTACGCTCGACTCCCACGCAAGCAGAGTGTTTCGTTTGAAGGTAGCCAATAAAATGCTATTACGGGTAAGAATATTGTCGTATGCCGCCGAATCGAAGTTATTTTGGATAGATGGCTGTATTTCACGGTAAAAGTAAGTATGCCAAGCATGTAACAACAATTCATCTTTGGGCGATAGCCGAAACGACACATCTTGTAAAACACCATAGTTATGAAACGATGCATTTTGTTGCTTCATCAACTCTGTTCCAGAGAAAGTTTCGTTTTCTATGGTAAAATCGTTGGCACATTGATTATATATAAAAGCCGTTTTGGCTTGCCATTTTTCTGTTCCTCCCTGCACTTTAGCACCGGTAAACCCGTAATTGTAGCTTCCGGCAGTATGTTGCATCAACCCACGCCATTTTTTTTCGTACACCCTACTACTACCTAACAACACACTACCCCCAATAGCACCATTTCCGTACAGGGCACTTTCGCCACCGGCATGCACAGCCAACTTATCGAAAAAGAACAAGGGCAATTGCGAAAAATCGACCTGCCCCATTGTTAGTGGATTGATTACTATGCCATTCCAACTTACAGCCGTATGCGAAGCGGCAGTACCTCGCAACGAAATACCTGCAAACATACCATTACCGCTTTGTTTGATAAAAGCGTTAGCTTGCTCTTGTAAATAATAAGCCAAGGACTTGCTTTGCATCTGCGACAATGTAGCGCTATCGGCAGTTGTGAGTTGAGTTCCTAAGCTATAAGTAGATTGATCGAAAAAAACATCGACAGATTTATCTACTACCGTTAAGGTCTTTAACTGTATACTTTTTAGGCTATCTTGCTGTGCGCATAGTCCTGCTACAATGGTAGAAAAACATAACAACACAAGCAATCGCAACCATAAAATGGCTTGATTTTTTGCAGTAGAAAAATAACGAACAGAATGGCGAATTTCCATGAAACTTTTTCTCCCGAAAGTTTTAAAATGATAGTAGTGTATTGCGGCAGGTCTTCTGACTCATCTTTTACTTTGTTCCTTCCCATTCGCCGTGGCGAACAGTGGATTGCACAAAAACCCCCAATGGAGGATAGAATTACAGCAGCGGGTACTGTCACCGAATTTCACGGTGTTCCCATATCCGAAAATACAGCACAAAGATAGCCGTTTTTTTTATTGAGGCTTGGTAAAAACCAAACAAAGCAATAATTTTTTAAAAATCAACGAAATAAATTCAGTCAATAGCAACAGTAAATTATAAATAATCCTTATCTTTGCAGCCCAATTTTAAACAACATAATGTCTAACCTACTAAGTGATTAGTGAAAAAATTTAAACCATGACAACAAACGAAGAAAACATCGTTGAAGATGTGCAAACTCCGGAAATTTTAACCGAAACTCCGGCTCAAGAAACACCAACAGCTACAGAAGAAATAGCTCCAATTACTGAAGAAGTGATTGAAGAAGCTCCATCTGCAAGCAAAAAAACACCAAAAGAATCGGTAAAAATTACCGAAACAGAATTTGACTGGGATGCCTACGAAAAAGGGATACCTTCGGGCATGAACCGCGCAGATTTAGAAAAAGCATACGATGAGACGTTAAACCTGGTAAAAGACCGCGAAGTAGTAGATGGAACAGTTATCTCGATGAACAAAAGAGAAGTTGTAATAAACATCGGCTTCAAATCGGATGGGGTAATTCCTATGAGCGAATTCCGCTACAACCCAGAACTTGCTATTGGCGATACCGTTGAAGTATTTATCGAAAGTCAAGAAGACAAAAAAGGTCAATTAATCTTATCACACAAACAAGCCCGCTCAACCCGTTCATGGGAACGAGTAAACGCTGCCTTAGAAAACGACGAAATCATCAAAGGATTTATCAAATGTCGCACAAAAGGTGGTATGATTGTAGATATCTTCGGCATAGAAGCCTTCCTTCCTGGTTCACAAATTGATGTGAAACCTATTCGTGATTACGATGTATTTGTGAACAAAACCATGGAATTCAAAGTGGTAAAAATTAACCACGAATTTAAGAATGTGGTGGTTTCTCACAAAGCACTTATTGAAGCTGAATTGGAAGCACAAAAGAAAGACATCATCTCTAAATTAGAAAAAGGACAAGTACTTGAAGGTACTGTTAAAAATATTACTTCTTACGGGGTATTTATCGACCTTGGTGGAGTAGATGGACTTATCCATATTACCGATCTTTCATGGGGTCGCGTAACTCATCCGGAAGAAATTGTTAACCTTGACCAAAAATTAAATGTCGTAATTCTTGATTTTGATGACGAGAAAAAACGCATCGCTTTAGGTCTTAAACAACTTTCTGCACACCCATGGGATGCCTTGGATACTAACCTACAAGTAGGCGACAAAGTAAAAGGAAAAGTAGTGGTTATGGCTGATTATGGTGCTTTTATTGAAATAGCTACTGCAGTTGAAGGATTAATCCATGTATCTGAAATGTCATGGTCGCAACACCTTCGCTCAGCGCAAGACTTTATGAAAGTAGGCGATCAAGTAGAAGCTGTTATCTTAACTCTTGATAGAGACGAGCGCAAAATGTCGTTGGGTATCAAACAACTAAAACAAGATCCTTGGGATGCTATCGACACCAAATATGCTACCGGCTCTAAACACACAGCTAAAGTTCGTAACTTTACTAACTTCGGTGTTTTTGTAGAAATAGAAGAAGGCGTTGACGGGCTAATCCATATCAGCGATCTTTCTTGGACTAAAAAAGTAAAACACCCATCAGAATTCACCCAAATTGGTGTCGATATAGATGTTACCGTATTGGAAATAGACAAAGACAACCGTCGTTTAAGCTTAGGTCATAAACAACTGGAAGAAAATCCGTGGGATGTTTTTGAAACGCTATTCGTTGTAAACTCTATTCACGAAGGAACTATTGTTGAAATGCAAGATAGGGGTGCTGTTATCTCTCTTCCTTATGGTGTTGACGGATTTGCCACTCCAAAACATTTGGTTAAAGAAGACGGGGCTCAAGCACAATTAGAAGAAAAATTATCGTTTAAAGTAATCGAATTCAACAAAGATGCTAAACGTATCATTCTTTCGCACAGCCGTATTCACGAAGATGCTCAGAAAATTGAAAATGGCGAAGAAGTTACTTCTACAGCCAAAAAACCAGCGAGCAAAAAAGCGAAAAAAGAAACAACTTCTTCTACTATGGAAAAAACCACTTTGGGTGACCTTCAATCCTTGGTTGATTTAAAAGATCAAATGACCAATGATGCTGTAGAGAAAACAAAAAAAGCAGCAGAAGCAAGCGAAGCCATTACAGAAGAAGCAAAACCTAAAAAAGCAGCAAGCAAAAAAACAGCTACCAAAGAGGTAGATGCTGAAGAAATGGATAAAGCAACAAAAAAAACAAGCCCTAAAGCAAAAAAAGAAGCTGAAAAAGAAGAAAGCTCTGAAGCATAAAAGAGTCTCAATTGCAAATTGTATAAAATAGTAGCAAAAAAAGCTACTATTTTTATTTGCAAAAATCTTTTTTTTAGCTATGTTTGCATTGTTTATTTAAAAAACATGCTTTTTAACATTCTAACTCTATAAAAAATCAATTATGAAAAGAAAATTTTTATTGGTAATTGCTGCTGCAACAATAATGAGCAGCTCTTTTGCACAAACTACTGAGCTATCAAAATGGTCTGTTGGACTTAAAGGTGGTGTAGCTACAGCTAGAGGTTCTCAATACTCAAGCTCAATTTTTGACAGAGCATTTAACCTTGCCGGTGGCTTATCTGTTGAAAGAACTGTTAATCCATTTTTCAGCTTAGGCTTAGACTACATGTATATTGGCAACAATACTGATGCGGCTAACTTACTTGTATCTCAAGCAACTGCAGTTAATCAAGTACAAGCATTTACTGCTATCAATTTATCTAACATTGTTTCTAAATACAGAAGCTTAAAAAGCCAACGATTTAATACTTACTTTGTGTATGGTTTAGGTTCAGGTATTTGGATGGGTGACACTAGCGAAGAAAACTTATCGTTATCTTCAAGCTTCGGTGTTAACTTTGCATACAACCTTTCTAAAAGTCTTGAATTAGGATTAGAAGGAAAATACCAATGGAACTCAACTGCACAAGACTTAAATGGTCGTCTTAAAGATTTTTATGTAGCCGACCTTAACCTTCGTTACAAATTTAACGGTGTTAACAATACTAGAAATATCAGCTTAACTGATTTCGAAAAAATGAATACCCGCAGAGAAGGTACTCAAGAAGCTATTGACAGACTACAATACGAAATGGCTCGTCAAGCTGAAGCTATCAAAAAACTTGAAGCTAGAGAAAGTTCTGACAGTATTGATGGTGTAGCTATTAAAGATATCATCATGGGTCAACAATACCAAATGGATCAACTTACTAAACAGCTTACTAAAACGCGTAAAGATCTTTACAGACACCTTAACGCAACAGATCCTGGTTACTTAACAGGCGACAGCGCTCAATACAACATCTCTACATTTGGTTTTGAAACTGGTTCAGCTAAATTAACAAAAGATGCATTCGTTGTGTTAGATACAATTGTTGCTCAATTAAGAGAAAACACTATCTGGTCTGTTAAAATTTTAGGCCATACTGACAATATCGGTTCTGATATTATCAACAATCCGCTTTCTGTAAAAAGAGCTGAAGCAGTTAAATCGTATTTAGTTAAAAATAAAATTGCTGAAAGCAGAATTACTACAGAAGGATTTGGTTCTAAAAAACCATTGGTTTGTAACGATGATGCTGAAAGCAGAGCTAAAAACCGTCGTGTTGAAATTATCATCAACAAATAATAGACAAAGCTATATATTAAAAAAGGTTGACTCTTTCGAGTCAACCTTTTTTTGTATCCCTTTTCGGTAAAATTTATACGATAGACGGTTATGTTTTAGCTTTACAAATACTAATTGAGCGATGGATAAGCCTTATGAATGTTGATTATTTTTTCGGCAAATCAACAAATTGCGTTCAATCAATAAAAAAACACTACATTATATCAACGCAATATCCAATACTTGCTTCACATCTGTTACAAAGTGAAAATGTAAACCTTTGATATAGGTGTCTTTAATCTCCTCAATATCTTTTCTATTTTCTTCACAAAGGATTATTTCCTTTATACCGGCTCTTTTAGCCGCCAATATTTTCTCTTTTATACCGCCAACAGGCAACACCTTGCCTCGCAAGGTAATTTCGCCGGTCATAGCCAATTCTTTTTTTACTTTTCGTTTAGAAAAGCTAGAGGCCAAAGAAGTAATCATAGCAACCCCTGCCGATGGTCCGTCTTTTGGTATAGCTCCCTCAGGCACATGTACATGCACATTCCATTCGTCAAATAACGCTTCGTCAATAGTTAATAATGCTGCATGCGACTTGATATACTCCAAGGCCAACATTGCCGATTCTTTCATTACTTCGCCCAAATTACCAGTAAGTGTTAGTTTACCCCCCTTACCTTTACTCAAACTAGATTCAACATACAATATCTCTCCGCCTACAGCTGTCCACGCCAAACCGGTTACTACGCCAAAATACTCATTGCCTTCGTAGCGCTCTTTGGTATAGTCTGGTTTACCCAAATAATCGGGCAAGTTATTGGGAGTAATATCAACAGTAAACGATTCTTCCGTAGCAATTTTTCGAGCTACTTTGCGAACAAGCTTCGCAATTTTCCTATCCAACTCACGAACACCCGACTCACGTGTATAAGAATTTACAATAACTTTTAAGCTAGCTTTCGAAATACACACCTTATCCTTAGGAATACCATGATTTTCGAGTTGTTTTGGCACCAAATGCTTGGCTGCAATTTCCACTTTTTCTTCTAAAATATATCCACTTACCTCTATCAACTCCATACGGTCGAGTAAGGGCTGTGAAATGGAATTTAAATTATTAGCTGTTGCTATAAACAACACCTTGGATAAATCAAAATCAACATCCAAAAAATTATCATGAAAAGCATTGTTTTGTTCCGGATCGAGCACTTCCAACAAGGCTGAAGAAGGATCTCCTCTAAAATCAGAATTAACCTTATCTATCTCGTCTAAAATAAAAACCGGATTTGCAGAGCCAGCCTTAATCATATTTTGTACAATTCGTCCCGGCATTGCTCCAATATAAGTACGCCTATGTCCACGAATCTCAGCCTCATCATGCAAACCACCTAACGACATCCTGATGTATTTCCGGTTTAATGTTTGGGCAATAGATTTCCCCAAAGACGTTTTCCCTACACCAGGAGGTCCCCATAGACAAATAATAGGTGATTTCATATCGCCTTTAAGTTTCAACACCGCCAAATGTTCAATAATCCGTTCCTTCACTTTTTCTAAGCCAAAATGATCTTTATCTAACACCTTTTGAGCTCTATTTAGGTTAAAATTATCTTTGGTATATTGGCCCCAGGGTATATTTAATAGTGTATCTACATAATTCGATTGTACCCCATAATCTGGCGCGTGTTGATGCATTCGTTCCAACTTAGCCAATTCCTTTTCAAAAATCTTCCGAATATCTTCCGACCATTTCTTTGACTTAGCCCGTTCTTGCATTTCTACAATTTCTTGTTGTTTTCCGTCTCCACCCAACTCATCCTGAATGGTTTTCATTTGTTGATGCAAAAAATACTCACGTTGCTGTTGCTCAATATCCTCGCGTGCCTTAGATTGAATAGATACCTTTATTTCAAGCAATTGCGACTCCTTATTCAACAATTCCAGCAGTTGATATCCGCGCTCTTGCAAGTCGGCTACTTCCAACAAATGCTGTTTATCCAACACTTTTAATCCGAAATTTCCACAGATATAATTGATTAGACTACCGGGATTCTCAATATTCTTAATTGCAAAAGAAATTTCTTGTGGAATAGAGCCTGAGTTTTTAATAATTTTTATGGCTAACTCTTTTATGGCTTCTATTAAGGCTACAAATACTCGATTATCATCAGAAGGAACCAACTCTGGCTCTAACAAGACCTTACTGCGAATATATGGCTCAGAGGCTACGAAACTATGTAAGCCCATTCGTTTTTTACCCTCAAGTATTACAGTAGTTGAGCCATCAGGCATTTCGAGAATACGAATAATTTTTGCTACCGTGCCCACGGTATATAACTCCTCATATCCTGGATTATCTACCTTCATATCCTTTTGTGTGCAAACACCTAATATTCCGTTTTGATTATACACCTCGCGCACCAACCGAAGAGACTTATTTCTGGCTACACTAACTGGCATTACAACACTCGGAAACAAGACCATGTGCCTTAAAGGAAGAATAGGCAATGCATCGCCTTCTGTTCCTTCAAAATCAAACCTCTCTTCTCCATCAGAAATTAACGGAATAAATTCAGATTGCTCCATTTCATTCTCGTCCGACAATACATGATCAAATTTTATTTGCATATGCTAAGGGATATAAACATGACAATTAAAGGGTAAAAAAAGCCACAATAGACAGAATGGCAGATTATTACTTTTATTACTACAAAACACTTTTTAATTATTATTGTAATTATCTGAATATAAGAATAATAAACAGAAAAGATTGTTCGTCAACTAAAAAGGCCTATTCTAATCAATTGATATGCCAAAAAAAACCGCCTCTACTAATTAGGAGGCGGCATATATAAAAAATTTATTTGCAGTAACTATTATCGGGCATTTTTTACCAAACGAATACCTACATAATTAAACTTTAATTCGGGTGGGGATCCTAAACGGTTAGAACTTCGAGCGGACTTAGATATTTGTGCCCAACTACCACCTCTTCTGCATCTTTCTACCCCAGACTCTACGCCTGTTGGATTTGCTTTCAAAACAGGAAAATATGAGTACATGTACCAGTCCCAACACCATTCCCACACATTTCCACTCATATCATAAATACCCAATTCATTTGGTTTCTTCGACCCAGTGGGGTGGGTCATACCCTTACTGCTATTTTTATAAAAACCCACTTCATCAGGATCATTACTTCCTGAAAACATAAACCCTTTCGACTCGTTACCGCCTCGTGCAGCATATTCCCACTCAGATTCTGTTGGCAAACGGTAACCATTAGCGTTCCAATCACAGGTTACACTATTATTACGCATTATTTTATAGCATGGTGTTAAGCCTTCTTTTTCTGATAACACATTACAAAACCCAATGGCATCAAACCAACTGATGTTTTCTACCGGTTTCGTTTTTCCTTTAAATGTACTCGGATTACTCTTCATAATGGTTTCCCATTCTAATTGAGTTATCTCATAAGTACTAATATAGAAATCACTTAATTTCACTTCATGTACAGGCAACTCGTCTTCAAAACCAGCACCTGCAAAGGTATTACCCATTTTAAATGTACCGCCTTTAACCAAAACAAACTCTATATCTAAGTTATTGGATAAAAGAACTTTTTCTTCGGCATATACTGAAGTAAACAAAACCAAAAGCAAAAGGGTTACAATAGGCAACAAAGTTTTCATAAAATTGCTTGAACGGTTATTGTTTGTAAAGTATACATTCGTCATAACATGTCTTTTCTGTAATAATTCAAGATTTTCAGTTAAAATAATAAAAAGTGTAATTCATAGTATTAGAGTGACCAACAGAACATTTTGTTCTTCAAATTTAACACTGAAATTACCATTTAATAACAGCATACATCAGCATTAAGTTAATTACCAGAAATAGTAAAATTACTTTTACCGTCATCCAGAAATTTCTGTCATTTACTAGTTTCATAAGCGTAAATTTTTATTGTGAATACCTTGCTTGTTTTTACACCCACTGTAAAACACATTCAAAATACAGTACAAAAATAATATATTTATGTTAAATAACATCATTTTAAAACATGTTTTTCTGTTTATTGACAAAAAAATACGACTCCCTTTGCTGAAAGTCGTATTTATAAAGCGTTATATTGTACTAAAAAATTATCAACAATGCAGCAAATTAATAGGCTGCTTGAAACTGTTGTAAAAACCGTACATCATTTTCTGAGAATAAACGCAAATCTTTTACTTGGAATTTTAAGTTCGTAATACGCTCCACTCCCATTCCGAAAGCATAACCGGTATATTCATTAGAATCAATGCCGCAAGCCTTCAACACATTAGGATCTACCATACCACAGCCCAATATCTCTACCCATCCGGTATGTTTACAAAATGGACAGCCTTTACCTCCACATAAATTGCACGATATATCCATCTCAGCCGAGGGCTCTGTAAAGGGGAAATATGAAGGACGTAAACGAATTTCAGTATGTTCGCCAAACATTTCTTTGGCAAAATACAACAAGACTTGTTTTAAATCGACAAAAGAAACATCTTTGTCAATATACAAACCTTCTACTTGATGAAAAAAACAGTGTGCACGATAAGAAATGGCTTCGTTGCGGTACACTCTACCGGGGCACAATACCCGAATAGGTGGTTTTTGTGCTTTCATAACACGCGACTGCACACTCGAGGTATGAGTTCTAAGTAACACATCAGGGTTTTGTTCAATAAAAAAGGTATCCTGCATATCTCTCGCCGGATGTTCGGGGGCAAAATTCAAGGCTTCAAACACATGCCAGTCATCTTCTACCTCCGGACCCTCCTCTATAGTAAAACCTATACGAGAAAAAATATCAATAATTTCATTTTTTACAATAGACAATGGATGCCTTGTTCCTAAAGGAATCAAATCTGGAGTACGTGTTAAATCGACACCAGCTACTGATACCTGCTTGCTCTCCAAGGCATCTTTTAGCTCATTGATTTTATCTTGGGCTTTATCGCGCAATACATTAAGTAACTGTCCTATTTCGCGCTTTTGCTCGTTAGGCACATGGCGAAAATCAGTAAAAAGGGCTGTTATTTCACCTTTCTTACTTAAATATTTAATGCGCAACGCTTCTAATTCATCAAGCTTTGCAGCCTTAAATTGATCAATTTCTGCCGAGAGGGATTTAATTTTGTCTTGCATCTTTATCTATCTAAAATGAGAATGCAAAAATAAGAAAAATAAGGCAATAAGGTAACTTCATGTAGAAAAATGATTTAGCTATTAAGGTTATTAAACAATAAATAAGGTTTAATCATAACAAGTTGAGAAACTGATTAAATATTATTTTTAGACAGGACTAACACGATTTACTTGTAATATAGATATGAAAAAAAACTTGTTAATCATATAAATCATGTCTAGTTTATGAACTCAAATTCTATTTCAATTTATTTTAAAACAGTTTATGAGACCATATTCTTAAAAATTCTTCAACCTTAATAGCAAAATAGTATTTGGAAATAATTCAACCTTATTCCTTTATTCAATTCAAACTTGCTGTTTTTAGTTATATGCTGTAAAAAAAACAAAGAAAAATATAACTTTGCGTTTCCGCATCTTTGCGTACAAACTTATTTTTTATGAACGGGAAAAACATACTCCATTTTCTAAGCGAATTAAAAGACAACAACAACCGCATATGGTTTGCCGAAAACAAGGACAAGTATAAGAGCGCCTTGGTCGAGTTCGAACAACTAGTTTCTGCCTTGATTATAGGCATTTCTGAATTTGATGAATCAATAAGAGGTATACAAGCCAAGGATTGTATCTTCCGCATATACCGCGATGTGCGTTTCTCACACAACAAGTCTCCCTACAAGAACCATTTTGGGGCATACATTTCAGCCGGTGGTGGTCGAAAAAGCGAACGAGCAGGCTATTACATTCATATTGAATTAGGTGCTTGCATGTTAAGCGGTGGTTTATATTGCCCAACACCCCAAGTGCTAAAAGCAGTACGCCAATCGGTTTACGATACTATTGACGATTTTAAAGCTATAGTAGAAGATAAAACCTTTGTAAGATATTTTGTGGATGTGGAAGAAAAACTAAAAACAGTACCGCGTGGCTTTCCAAAAAATTTCCCGGATGCAGATTATCTAAAAAACAAGCATTACGCTTTTACCCATTTAGTAAATGATGAATTCTTTCAGCATAATGATTGTATGGAAAAATCGATGAAGGTTTTTACAATGATGCATCCTATCAATGATTTTTTAAATTATACGGTAGATGAGATACTAAACACCTAATAATTAAAATTTTTACATTCAACAGGTTGATAATAGTATCAAAAAATCGTTCTTCAAATAAATATGCTTTACTTACAAACTTTAAAAATAGACTAAAACCATGATTTTAGACTCCCTAAAAAACTCAACGAAGTATGAAAGCCTACATCCCAATTTTAAACAAGCTTTCGATTATATCAAAACCACCGATTTTTCGAAACAAGCAATTGGTAAAGTAGAACTCGACGGCAAAAACCTATTCGTAATTTTTGCCGAAGGAACTGGAAAAACGATAGACGAAGCCCGAATGGAAACACACAATAAATACATCGATATTCAACTACCATATACTTCGGCAGAAACAATGGGATATATTCCTACGGTTGATTTGAAAAACCCCACTGCTCCTTACGATGCAGAAAAAGACATCACCTTCTTTACCGATAAAGCTACGGCTTTGATTCCGGTTGTTCCGGGTCAGTTTGCTATCTTCTTTCCGGAAGACGGACACCAACCGGGTATGGGAGATGGACCTTTTAGAAAGATAATTGTAAAAGTGAGAGTATAAGATGAACACAAATTACACAAATTTCTACAAATAAATAAAGGCATTTAGGTTTAATATCTAAATGCTTTTATTTATGTACTAAGGTTGAAATTTGTTTTGTGTAATTTGTGTTCAATTATTAAAAAATTATCCTATCTTACACATTGATTATAAACACTAATACACTCTAGGTATGGACACATTGAATATTGTAAAAAATGATGCGTATTTAAAGCCTTATGAGGCTGCTATTGAGGGGCGTTACAACTATGCCGTACAACGAGAAAAAGATATACTTGGCGAAGCAAAAAGCTTAAGCGATTTTGCCACCGGTTACCTATACTTCGGCTTACATAAAACCGATAAGGGATGGGTGTTTAGAGAATTTGCACCCAATGCAACCGATATATACTTAATCGGCGATTTTAATAATTGGCATCAAGGACCGGAATATCAATTACAGTGCATCGGAAATGGTATATGGGAAATTGAACTTCCGCATAAAGCCATTCGTCACGGTGATTTATACAAATTGATGATGCACTGGAATAGTGATTTTGCTGAACGAATTCCGGCATGGAGTAAACGAGTAGTGCAAGATGATTTAACCAAAATATTCAGTGCTCAGGCATGGGCTCCCGAAAACCCTTTCGTATTTAAAAATAAAAAATTCAAACCCAATAACACACCATTACTTATTTACGAATGCCATATAGGCATGTCGGGTGAAGAAGAAAAGGTAGCTACTTACAACGAATTCAGGAAGCATATTTTGCCTCGGGTTGCCAAAGCCGGATACAATTGTATACAGCTAATGGCAATTCAAGAACATCCCTATTACGGATCGTTCGGGTACCATGTATCTAATTTCTTTGCTGCCTCATCGCGCTTTGGCACACCGGAAGAACTAAAAGCCCTTATAGATGAAGCTCACAGCATGGGCATTGCCGTTATAATGGATTTGGTACACTCCCACGCAGTAAAGAACACCAAAGAAGGCTTGGGTTTATTTGACGGTACTCCGTATTTATATTTTCACGAAGGAAGTAAACGTGAACATGTAGCATGGGACTCGCTATGTTTTGATTACGGAAAAGACAGCGTTTTACACTTTTTACTATCTAACTGCAAGTATTGGTTAGACGAATATCAATTTGACGGATTTCGTTTTGATGGAGTAACATCAATGTTGTACTATAGCCATGGACTTAACGAAGATTTTACCGGATACGATTCGTACTACAACGGCAACCAAGATGGCGATGCAATTTGTTACCTAACATTAGCAAACAAACTAATACATGAAGTTAACCCTTTGGCTATTACCATTGCTGAAGAAATGAGTGGCATGCCAGGTATTGCCGCAAAATTTGAATCGGGCGGAATAGGATTTGATTACCGCTTAGCCATGGGGATACCTGATTTCTGGATAAAAGCCATCAAAGAAGAAGAAGACCAATATTGGCGTGTAGGGCATATTTTATTCGAACTCACCAATCGCAGAAAAGAAGAAAAAATGATAAGTTACGCAGAAAGTCACGACCAGGCTCTTGTTGGAGATAAAACTATTATCTTCCGTTTAATCGATAAAGATATGTATTGGCACATGTCGAAAATTGAAGGAGGAACAACCTTTGCAGTTGATCGTGGCTTAGCCTTGCATAAAATGATTCGCCTAATTACGGCCTCAACCATAAACGGAGGGTACCTAAACTTTATGGGAAACGAATTTGGTCATCCGGAGTGGATAGATTTTCCCAGAGAAGGAAATGGATGGAGTTACAAACATGCACGAAGACTTTGGCACTTGGTTGACGACCACGATTTAAAATACCACTGGCTAGGCGATTTCGACCGCGAAATGATAACCTTACTTAAAGATGCCAAAAAGATTGAAGATTCAGACATCATTCATCTTTGGGATAAGCAAGACGACCAAGTAGTGGCTTATCAACGGAAAGACTTATTGTTTGTGTTTAATTTTAACCCTACGCAATCGTTTACCGATTATGGCATACTTGTGCCAAAAGGGTCATACAAAGCAGTGCTAAACACCGACTCAAAAACTTTTGGTGGATTTGGCCTTGCCGACGACAGCATCGTTCATTTTACACAAAAAAGCCACGAGACCAACAAAGACTGGTTGTATTTATACCTTCCGGCTCGTTCTGCTGTGGTATTACGGAAGCAAAAGTAAACTATCATTACGACAGAAATTAAACAGTTTTTACGTGGGCAAAGTTTATTTTATTCTTTAAAAAGAATAAAATCATTGTTTGATTAATTGGCAAACAGAAAATGAAAAAAGCAAGCCTCATTACGTTAGTGTTATTTTGTCATTTATTGGTCTCTGCGCAAACAATAAAAAACAGTAACCATTACACCGAAGGATACATCAAGTCGAATGGCACTATAGAAAATAGCAATCATGCTTCTATTGGTTATTTTAAAACTGATGGCAGCATAACAGACCGAAATCACCGTACCATAGGATACATCAAGGCTGATGGAAGAATACAAAACCGAAACCACCAAACCATAGGCTATGTAAAAAAAGACGGGCGGGTGGAAGACAGCAACCATAGCACCTTAGGATATATCAAAAACAAGGGACAAATAGCAGATAAAAACAACCGTACCATTGGCTATGCCCAAGAAATAAATCCTGTACAAGCAGCCGTTCGATTTTTCTTTTTCGACAATTTAACTGAAAACAAATGAACGATTTTAAAGTAATACAAGTGTTTATGTATCCTCAAGATGCCTATTTAGCTAAAGCATTTTTGGAATCGGAAGGTATTCCCGTTTTTTTACAAGACGAACTTACCACACAAGTATTTAATTTTTACTCCAATGCCATTGGCGGTGTAAAAATGCTCGTTCCTAGTACCGAAGAAGAAAAGGCTGTTGAGTTACTAAAAGAAGGCGGGTTTGTATTAACCAAAGAAGAAACAGAAGAGATAATCGAAGTCATTTCTCTTACCAAAGAAAAAAACAAGAAGCACTGCCCTTATTGCCATTCAACTAACATAGGAGAAGAAAGAAAGCCCAACTTTTTAACCATCACACTTATCTTTTTACTTGGGTTAATACTGCCAATTACCAGCAAAACCTTTGTTTGTTTTGAGTGCACTAAAAAATGGAAGTGGAGAAAACATCGCTAATAAAAAAAATACTATCATAAAATTTTTTATTTTTCACATTTTTTAAGGATATTTGCAACAAGAAGTAATATTCTCCGGAGATGCTGAAAACCGTAAAGAGTAAGCATAAAAACCTAACATTTTTTATTATGGATTTGTATATTTCAGTTTTAAAAAAGTATGTTGTTTTTAGCGGACGCGCCAGAAGAAAAGAGTATTGGATGTTTATGTTATTCAATATGATTTTTATGTGTATAGCAGCAATCATCGACAATATTACCGGTTTAGCTACAGATGCCGGATATGGTGTCTTTTATGCTATATACGGTATTGCCGTTATGCTACCATCGCTAGCTGTATCCGTTCGCCGATTACACGATATTGGCAAAAGTGGTTGGATGTTACTAATAGGATTAATACCCATTGTTGGGGGTATTGTTCTTTTGGTTTTTGCCATAAAAGATAGTCAGCCGGGAGACAATGAATACGGCGCTAATCCAAAAGAAACAATCGCTTAAAAATAAAGCACAAAAAAAAGCAAAGTTCAAAACGTACTTTGCTTTTTTTACAGCTCCTTTAGATACTGCTACGCAATATTATTTCGCACCATTTTCAAAAATGCCTGCATCTTTTCACCATCTTTGGTTTCAATAATCTTCAACAATTCGCCCAATTGTTCCCGAATTTTTTCTACCTGCTTCGAAGTAAACGGATTAAACAAAATTTCCGATAGTAAATAATCGTCTTCCGACAATAATCCGCGGGCAATATCCATGTGTTTTTTAAAGGTAGTTCCGGGAGCCTCCTGTTTTTTCATTACCGAGGCAAATACCAAGGTTGATGCAAAAGGAATAGACAAGGAATATGCTATGGTTTCATCGTGCGCCAAAAAGCTATATTCAAAAACACTTAAGCGCAAAGAAGCATAAAAGTCGTGAAAAAAGGCTTTACCTTCAACATCAGACTCTTCAATAATAATAGCATATTGCGTGCTTAAGTTATCTAAAGTGGCAAAGGTTGGTCCAAACATGGGATGGGTAGAAACAAAGCGCATACCCGTCGATTTGTAAAAATCGGGCAAGGCAGTTTTCACTGAAGCAATATCTGACAATATTGTTGTGTTGGGTAAAAACGGCATTACTTCGGTAAAAGCTTGAATGGTATATTTTAAGGTAGCTGCATTTATCACCAACTCAGGCTGGAATGCCTCAACCTCTTTCAAATCACTCATCCTCAGGGTATTAAAAACAAAACGCAAACGAGTAGGGTCAGTATCAAACAACGCAACCTCGTGTTTCAAGCACAAGGCATCTGTTAAAAATGTACCCATTTTTCCTGCACCAAGAATTAATATTCTCATTTTTTACATTTATTTATTACAAACCACCTTCTCAAAAAAAAAACTTATTTATTCATTATATCCATTTGTTTTCGGATAGACTCCGCATGTATAGCCTCAACCACTACACGCATAAACTCACGACTCATGCCCAAACTTTCACCCAACGCAATCCGCTTCTCAAGCATTTCATCGTAACGAGTCCGTTGTAAGATAGATACATTATGTTCTTTTTTAAACATCCCCATCTCTTCAGAAATCCGCATCCGTTTAGCAAACGCTTCCAAAATATCTTTATCAATTTCATCAATTTGATTGCGTAAATCAGTTAGGTCTTCGGTAGATTGTGCCATATCACGCAACACAAGTTTATTCATTATTTCGTTTAAGGCATGTGGTGTTACTTGTTGATCTTTATCACTCCATGCAGTATCCGGATTGCAGTGTGTTTCAATAATTAAACCGTCAAATTGCAAATCCATAGCTTGTTGTGATAATGGCAAAATAAGTTCACGCTTTCCGCCAATATGGCTAGGGTCACCAATAATCTGAATAGAGGGAATTCTCCTTTTTAACTCTACCGGCATATGCCATTGAGGTTGATTCCGATAAATCTTTTTATCATACGAACTAAATCCACGGTGTATAGCACCAATTCTTCGTAAACCTGCATTGTAAATTCGCTCTACTGCACCAATCCACAATTCCAAATCGGGATTAACAGGATTTTTTATCAGTACCGGAATATCTACTCCCTCTAAAGCATCAGCAATCTCTTGCACCGCAAAAGGATTAGCCGTTGTTCGTGCTCCTATCCAAAGTACATCTACACCATATTTTAATGCTTCGTACACATGTTTGGCTGTAGCTACTTCGGTTGCTGTATACATACCGGTTTCCTTCTTCACTTGTTTTAACCACGCCAAGCCTTCCGCACCTACACCTTCAAAACCACCCGGTTTTGTGCGCGGTTTCCATATACCTGCACGAAATATTTTTACACCTTGAGCTGCAAGCTCACGGGCAACTTGTAAGGTTTGCTCTTGTGTTTCGGCACTACAAGGACCGGCTATAATTATAGGGCGTCTGTCTTCAACCCCTTCTAATTGCAATTTTTCTAGTTCCATATTAATCGTATTTATGTTATTTCTTTACATTATCTGAGTAATTCTATCCAAGGCTTCCTGCAACTTATCTTCGGTAGCACAAAGAGATATTCGAATATACCGTTCCCCTTTATCGCCAAAAATAAACCCAGGAGTAATAAACACATTGGCTTCGTACAAAACCTTATTGGCCAACTCGCCTGAATCGGAATACTTTTCGGGAATTTTTCCCCACAAAAACATCCCCACCTGATTGTTGTCGTATATACAACCCAGTTTATCCATAATGGCCCCGGCCAAAACACGGCGACGCTCGTACAAGTCAGTATTCATCTCCTGATGCCAAGCTTCATCATTATTCAAGGCTGCAACAGCAGCTAATTGCATGGGACGGAACATGCCGGAATCTACATTGCTTTTTACCCGCAATATCCACTCAATAAACTGTTCATTGGTGGCAAGCATACCAATACGCCAACCCGGCATATTGTGCGATTTACTCAT
>CAMDGD010000014.1 GCA_945897785.1 Paludibacter jiangxiensis | reverse complement strand
GGGTTGAAAATTTTATTTGTATTTTATTAATCCCTGAAAGGGATACATATTAATAACCGCGGGTGTCAACCCGTGTATATTCAAGTTAACAAAAACAGCCACGAAGTGGTTGAATGTTATAATATATAGTTCAGCCCACTTCGGGGCTGGAATTTCTGTCAGTGCCTTTTCCACGGGTTTACACCCGCGGTTATTTACATTAAGCCACTCCGTGGCAACAATTAGGAAGCAGATTTTTGTTTATTGTACTTTTCAACCCTTAATTCGCATAACCAATCAATTTATAAAGTTTTAAATAACTAAATAAATGTAATGTAAAAACATAAAAAAAAAATCACATATCTTAAAATTTGCATGTATAAATACTGATATTTTATCTAAATTTGCATGGTTTTAAATGACACAAAAGTCATATTTTATGAATTTCTTAAAACTTACAAAACATTGACTATTTCTTGTCATGATAAGTATTTGATTATATTCATATAATTCAACCCTACAACAAGCTTTTTTTTTACTCAATCTAACTTTATTACTATTGTATTATATTAATAAAAATAAAAAAAATCTCCATCTAGCTTACAACAAATACATTTAGCAACGAATAATTAATTATCAATAAAAAATAGTAACTTAAAACAGAAAAAACATGTCGAATGTAAAACGCGTCTATACCTTTGGTAACAAAGAAGCTGAAGGTAAAGCCAATATGAAAAATTTATTGGGAGGTAAAGGTGCAAACCTTGCAGAAATGAACCTAATTGGAGTACCTGTACCTCCAGGATTTACTATCACAACTGACACTTGCACTGAATACAATCAACTTGGTAAAGAAAAGGTGATTGAATTATTAAAAAGTGAATGTGCCGAAGCAATGAACTATGTTGAAAAAATCATGGGAATGGGATTTGGTTCAAAAGAAAATCCTTTATTAATGTCAGTTCGTTCCGGTGCTAGAGTATCTATGCCGGGTATGATGGATACTGTATTAAACCTTGGAATGAATGATGAAGCAGTAGAAGCTATTGCTAAAAAAACAGGTAACGAAAGATTTGCATGGGACTCCTATAGACGATTCGTTCAAATGTACGGTGGTGTTGTTTTAGGTATGAAACCTGAATCAAAAGAAGATGATGATCCATTTGAAGAGATAATGGAGGAGATGAAAGAACATAGAGGCGTTCAAAACGACACCGAACTAACTGTTAGTGATCTAAAAGAACTAGTAACTAAATTTAAAGTTGCTGTTAAAAAACAAACAGGAAAAGATTTTCCGGTTGATCCATGGGAACAACTATGGGGTTCTGTTTGTGCTGTTTTTGACAGTTGGATGAATCCAAGAGCAAACTACTACCGTGCAATGCACCAAATTCCTGAAGAATGGGGTACAGCTGTGAATGTACAAGCAATGGTTTTTGGTAATATGGGAGACAACTCTGGTACCGGTGTTGCCTTTACTAGAGACGCTGCAAATGGAACCAACTTATTTAATGGAGAATATCTTATCAATGCGCAAGGAGAAGATGTTGTAGCCGGTGTAAGAACTCCTCAACAAATAACTAAAATAGGCTCATTGCAATGGGCTGAATTAGCTGGTGTTACTGAAACAGATAGAGCTGCTAACTACCCTTCTTTAGAAGAGTTAATGCCTGTAGTTTATAAAGAGTTATTCGATACTCAAGACAAATTAGAAAAATATTTCAAAGACATGCAAGACCTGGAATTTACTATCCAAGATGGTAAACTATGGATGCTTCAAACTAGAAATGGCAAACGGACTGCTGCAGCGATGACAAAAATCGCTATGGATATGTTAAAAGAAGGTATGATTGACGAAAAAACAGCACTTCTTCGTCAAGAGCCTAATAAATTAGAAGAATTATTACACCCTGTATTTGATAAAACAGCTATTAAAGCGGCAAATGTTGTAGCAAGAGGACTACCTGCATCTCCGGGTGCAGCTACCGGTCAATGTGTATTCCACGCAGATGAAGCATCAAAATTTCCTATTTCAATATTAATAAGAACTGAAACTTCTCCAGAAGATTTAGAAGGTATGGATATCGCAAAAGGTATTCTAACTGCAAAAGGTGGCATGACATCTCACGCAGCTGTAGTTGCTCGTGGAATGGGTAAGTGTTGTGTTTCTGGTGCCGGTGATTGTAAAATTGATGCTAAGACTAGACAATTTACAGCTAACGGACAAACTTTCAAAGAGGGTGACTGGATTTCATTAAACGGCACTACCGGTGAAGTGTACGAAGGTAAAATTGCTACTATCGACCCTGAATTAAGTGGTGATTTTGGCGATATTATGAAATTAGCCGACAAATACAGAAAAACTGCCGTTAGAACAAATGCTGAAACTGAAAGAGATTGTAAAGTTGCTCGCGACTTTGGTGCTGAAGGTATTGGCCTTTGTCGTACAGAGCATATGTTTTTCGAAGGTGAAAGACTTATCAGAATGCGTGAAATGATTTTAGCTAATGATGAATCAGGCAGAAGAGCTGCTTTAGCAAAATTATTACCTATTCAACGACAAGATTTTACAGATGTATTTAGTGCAATGGCTGGCTTGCCGGTTACTGTTCGTTTATTAGATCCACCTTTACACGAGTTTGTTCCTCACGAACCGGCTAACCAAGAAGCAATGGCTAAAGAAATGGGCATTGCTGTTGAAGTAGTAAAACAAAAAGTAGAAGACTTGCACGAATTTAACCCAATGTTAGGCCATCGTGGTTGTCGTTTAGGTATAACATATCCTGAAATCACTGAGATGCAAGCTCGTGCTATTATCGAAGCAGCTCTAGACTTGAAGAAAAAAGGCATTGCTACTTTCCCTGAAATCATGATTCCGCTTATTGGAACAGTAAAAGAATTCAAATTACAAGAAGAAATCGTTCGTTCAGTAGCAAACTTAGTTTTTGCTGAAAGAGGTGATACTATTGATTATATGGTAGGAACAATGATTGAAATTCCTCGTGCTGCTTTAACTGCGGATAAAATTGCAGAACATGCCGAGTTTTTCTCATTCGGAACTAACGACTTAACGCAAATGACTTTCGGATATTCTCGTGACGATGCCGGTAAATTCTTACCTGTATATATAAATCAAGGAATATTAAAGGCTGATCCGTTCCAAGTATTAGATCAAGAAGGTGTTGGTCAATTAATCAAAACTGGTATTGAAAAAGGCAGAAACACGAATAGCAAGCTTAAAATCGGAATTTGTGGTGAGCATGGTGGTGAACCTTCATCAGTCGAGTTTTGCGTTAGAGCAGGCATGAACTATGTAAGTTGTTCTCCTTTCCGTGTACCTATAGCACGCTTAGCTGCTGCACAAGCTGAATTGAGAAAATAAACTATTTAGTGATAAGTGATAGAATCTACCAAAGAGAGACTATCACTAAAAATAGTAAAAGCCCCGCTTTAATGCGGGGCTTTTCGTGTTTACCCCTTAAACTGTAATATTTTGAAACCTCAACCTTCTACTGTAATAAACACTTTGGTTGAAAATTACAACTAGAATGTATTCGCTATCAAATAACACCTAACTCATTAAATCAAAAACACGCATACATTCTAAAAAAAAATCATTGCAATTTTTAATTAAAGAAAAAAATCTCTAATTAAAAAACTTTTATTACATTTGGCATAATGAACATATAAATTCAAAATATGCAATTTAATCCAGAAAAATACCTTATTCCTGATGAAAGAATGAAACCTTTTATCAATCCGGATGAAATTTGGGAGTATATTACTAATACGCCTACTTCCAAACAATTAGTGCTGGATATTATTGCTAAATCCCTTTCAAAGAAACGCTTAAATTTAGAAGAGGTTGCTGCCCTTATCAATGCCAACACACCCGAACTTGTTGACTTAATAAAACAGGGAGCTCGAACCCTTAAACAAGCTATTTATGGCAATAGAATCGTGCTTTTCGCACCACTCTACATCGGCAATAAGTGTTCTAACAATTGTTCATATTGTGGTTTTCGCTCATCGAACCAAGCAGCTGAACGAATAAGTTTAGATGATGAGCAAATTAAACTTGAAATTGAATCTCTTGAAGATGTCGGGCAAAAAAGGTTGATACTGGTGTTTGGTGAACACGCACAGTACAACCCGGCGTTTATTGCAAACGCCGTTCGTGTTGCTTATTCTGTTAAAAAAGGAAATGGTGAAATACGCAGGGTAAATATCAATGCAGCACCCATGGAGATTGAGGGCTTTCAAATTGTAAAAGATGCCGGTATTGGTACATTTCAGATTTTTCAAGAAACTTACCATCCGGAAATATATAAAACATATCATCTTCGAGGTAAAAAAGCAGATTATCACTATCGATTAACTGCATTAGATAGAGCACAAGAAGCTGGACTAGATGATGTGGGGATTGGAGCCTTGTTTGGTTTGTACGATTGGCGGTTTGAAGTAATGGCATTGGTGCGCCATACCAATCATTTAGAAGCTTGTTACAATGTGGGGCCGCATACCATATCTTTTCCTCGACTAAAAGATGCTTCGATGCTTCCTTTAGGGGAACAGTATTTTGTATCTGATGCAGATTTTACTAAGTTGATTGCCATTTTACGCTTAGCAGTTCCTTATACCGGAATGATACTTACTGCACGCGAACCAGCCAATTTGCGTAATGAAATAATGCAATTTGGCGTTTCTCAAATTGATGGTGGTACTCGAATTGAATTGGGTGCATATACAAAATCAAAACAAGCTGAACAGAATTTAAACAAAGGTCAGTTTCGTATTAACGACGACCGTTCTTTAAATGAAGTAATTGATGAATTGATACAACAAGAAATGATTCCTTCCTTTTGCACCTCCTGTTATAGAATGGGGAGAACCGGGGAACATTTTATGGAGTTTTCTGTACCTGGTTTTATTAAGAAATTTTGTACCCCCAATGCCATATTAACTTTTGCAGAATACTTGTGTGATTATGCTCCAGAAGAGACGGCTGAAAAAGGATGGAAATTAATTGATAAAGAATTGAAAGACTTAGATGATGCGAAAATTGTACAATTAATGAATGAGCGTTTAGATTTAATAAAGAAAGGTAAGAGAGATATATATTTTTAAATTAAGATGTGTTTGATATAAATATTCTTATATGTGATGTGTAATTGTATATAAATAATGAAACAATTTTTTAGACATCTTTTGAAACCTTATTTTTCTCTTTTACCTTAGTAGAAAAGCAAAAAAATTACCAACTAAACCTTATTACCTTGTTTATCAAAATTTGAACAAAATGCAACTATCAAGTTTCCATTAAATCATCCAAAGTCCCGACTAAAAATAGAAATATGAGAAAAGGAAGAGACATGAAACCCCACATCGGTATCTTCGGACGCCGAAACAACGGAAAAAGCTCGTTTATTAACGCACTCACAGGCCTCGATGTGGCTATAGTTTCAGAAATTGCCGGCACTACCACCGACCCGGTTAAAAAATCTATGGAGATTTTTGGCATTGGTCCTGCAATAATTATTGACACGGCAGGTATAGACGACAGTGGCGAATTAGGAGAAAAAAGAATTGCAAAAACCTTGGAGGTTATTGCGCAAATTGATTGTGCTATACTTATTATTGCCGATAATATTTTTGGTGCTTTTGAACTTACCTTAATTCAACAATTTACGCATTTTACAGTTCCTTATCTTATTGTACATAATAAATCAGATAAAATTTCTTTACAAAACACCACCATAAATCTTATACAACAAGTATCTACCAGTCCTGTGGTTGAATTTAGCGCTGCAACAAAAGAAAATGTAGAACTAATTATCGAAACCCTTAAGGCCACAATTCCTGAAACAAGCTATCAAACACCCTCTTTATTTAAGGGCTTGCTTAACAGGGGCGACGTAGTAATGCTTATCACGCCTATCGATTCTGAATGTCCCGATGGAAGAATGATTTTACCTCAAGTTATGGCAATTCGTGATGTGCTAGATAACGATGCAATTAACATCGTTGTTAAAGAAACCGAAGCCGAAATGGTAATCAAAGCAGGTATTAAACCAAAGTTAGTTGTAACGGATAGTCAGGCTTTTAAATTTGTAGATAGTATTATTCCTAAGGATATCCCTCTCACTGGCTTTAGCGTGGCGTATGCACATATGCGTGGACCCTTCGAAGAGTATATTAACGGGGTAAAAAGTTTTGATGCGCTGAAAAATGGTGATCGCGTGCTAGTGCTGGAATCATGTACCCATCAAGTGAGTTGCGAAGATATTGGAAGATGTAAAATACCTCGTTGGTTAAACGAATTTACTGAAAAAGAAATTAAGTTTGATGTAGTAGCCGGGATGGGCGGAATACAGCGTCCAATAAATGAATATGCTATGGTTATTCAATGTGGCGGATGTATGATAACGCGTAAACAAATTATAAGCCGACTAAAACCATTTATTGATGTAGGCATACCCGTTACCAATTACGGTATAGCGATAGCATATATGCATGGTGTTTACGAAAGAGCGATAGAGCCTTTTATGAATAAATAAAACAACCCACCTACCCCTCCAAACCTTATATTTGGAGGGAGTTTAGGGGAGGTCAAGAATTAATAATAATGTCAAAAGTTACTGAAATAGTTAGAATAAATAAATTCTCAAAAGAAGAAATTATTTATTTGTTAGGTGTTCAAGGAGAAGAACAAAATAAATTATTTCAACTTGCTTCTGAAACGAAACTAAAACATGTTGGCAATAAGGTATACCTCCGAGGACTAATCGAAATGTCCAATATTTGCGCAAAAAACTGTTTGTACTGTGGTATTAGAAAAGACAACACGAAAATTGAAAGATACCTGCTCACTTCAGCGGAAGTAATAGAAGCGGCAAAGTTTGCATTTGACAACAACTATGGTTCTATTGTTTTGCAATCAGGCGAGCTTAACTCCGAGACGTTTATTTCTTATGTGGAATCCCTTGTACTGGAAATTAAAAAACTGTCAGACGGGCAATTAGGTATTACCCTATCCTGTGGAGAACAAACAGAAGAAACATACCATCGTTGGTTTAATGCCGGAGCCCACAGATACTTGCTTCGGATAGAATCGTCTAACAAAGCCTTGTACGAAAAAATTCATCCTATAGATTCCTTGCATAGTTATGAAACAAGAATCAACTGTTTAAGTTCTTTGCAAAAAACGGGATACCAAGTAGGAACTGGTGTAATGATAGGGTTACCCTTTCAAACACTTGAAGACTTAGCCGATGATTTATTGTTCATGCAAAAAATGGATATTGATATGTGTGGTATGGGCCCCTATCTAGAACATAATGACACACCACTTTTTGCTTATACAGGTGAACTTATTCCATTAAAAGAGCGTTTCTACTTGAGTTTGAAGATGGTAGCCATTTTACGTTTGATGATGAAAGATATTAACATTGCTGCTACAACAGCTTTGCAAACTATTGATGCCATGGGAAGAGAAAAGGCATTAAAAATAGGCGCGAATATTTTTATGCCAAATATAACACCCAAGAAATATCGCGAAAACTATAAATTGTATGAAAACAAACCTTGTACCGATGAAAATCCTGCCGATTGTGCTAATTGTATTGAAGCACGAATTTGTATTGCAGGATGCGAAATAGCAAAAGACGAATGGGGAGATTCAAAACATTTTACGAATAAAAACAACAAAACACACCCATAATACCTAAATTCTATGGAAACTAAAAAAAACCTTAATCCCGAATTAGACCATCTTCTGGATGATCTGATGAATTATTTAGATGAAATTATTACTCAAAGCAAAGACAAGCCTGGAGCTCTTATCCCGCTGTTACAAGAAGTTCAAAAAAAGTATGGTTACTTACCCAAAATTGCCATAAAAAAAATCAGTCACGATTTAAATATCCCCTTTACTGAAGTGGCAGGTGTTGTAGGTTTTTATTCCTTTTTTTCTACAACACCCAAAGGTAAAAATGTTATTCGTGTGTGCCAAGGCACTGCTTGTTATGTGCGAGGTGGAAACGAATTATTGAGTGCCGTGAAAAGTAAATTAAAAATTGATGTAGGAGGAACAACAAAAGACCAAAAATTTTCTTTAGAAACCGGTCGTTGTTTTGGGGTTTGTGGCTTAGCTCCTGTTATGACTATCAATGATGAAGTAGTACAACGCGCTAAGCCATCAAATGTGGGTGAAATATTAAAACAAGTAAAAGAGTAAGCTATGAGTACTAATAATCAAAAATTACAATCCACAGACGACTTAAAAGCGTTGAAAAAGAAAATTGGTAATTTAACTACCAATAAAGAGAAAATTCTCGTTTGTATGGGTGGCGGATGTATAGCATCGGGTTCACAGAAGCTAAAAGATAGTCTTACCGAACAGCTTAAAATGCAAGGCCTAGAAGACAAAGTGTCGGTTATTGGAACTGGCTGTCTTGGCCCTTGTTCCCACGGACCGGTCATTGTTATGGGTCGCGATAAGGTGTTTTATCAAAAGGTCGAATTGGCTGATGTGCCTGAGATTGTGCAAAGTCATATAGTAAATAATAAAATAGTAAATCGCTTAGCATTTAAAGAAAGTGTTGGTGCAAAACCAATTCCGGTACTTACTGATGTTGCATTCTTTAATCGTCAAACAAAAATTGTACTGCGCAATTGTGGTGAGATTGACCCACTTAGTATTGATGAATACATTGGAAACGATGGCTATGCCGGATTAGCCAAAGCAATTTCAGAAATGACCCCAACTATGGTGGTAAAAGAAATGGAGTTGTCTGGTTTACGCGGTCGAGGGGGCGGTGGTTTCCCTACTTGGATTAAATGGTCTTTGGCGCAAAAAACAGAGGCCGAACAAAAATATATGCTGTGTAATGCCGACGAGGGAGATCCGGGAGCATATATGGACCGTTCTATATTGGAAGGTGATCCTCACAGCATTATAGAAGGAATGGCTATTGGTGCATTTGCCATTGGTGCTAGTCAGGGTTATGTGTATGTGCGTGCCGAATATCCTTTGGCAGTAGAGCGTTTGCAATTAGCTATCGACCAAGCCAAAGAAAAAGGTTTGTTAGGGGATAATATTCTAGGTTCTAAATTCTCTTTTAATTTAGAGATTAGAATGGGCTCAGGAGCATTTGTGTGTGGAGAAGAAACGGCATTAATTGCATCAATAGAAGGAAAAAGAGGTGAACCGCGTCCTCGTCCTCCATTCCCTGCCGAAAAAGGCTTGTGGGGAAAACCAACCGTGCTTAATAATGTAGAAACTTTTGCTAATGTAGCAGCTATCATGCTGAAAGGCGGAAATTGGTATGCTTCTTTTGGAACTGAAAAAAGTAAAGGAACTAAAGTTTTTGCTTTGGCAGGTTCTATAGCCCATTCGGGCTTGGTTGAGGTGCCTGTGGGAACTAGCTTAGGTGATTTAATCTATGATATCGGTGGCGGCACATCTAGTGGTAGACCATTTAAAGCGGCTCAAATTGGCGGACCGTCAGGTGGTTGTATTCCAAAACAACACTTAAATGTGCCTTTGGACTATGAATCGTTAAATGAGTTAGGTGCCATTATGGGTTCTGGTGGACTAATAGTAATGGATGATAGCTCATGTATGGTCGATGTGGCTCGTTTCTTTTTGGAATTTGTGCAAGAAGAATCTTGTGGTAAATGTGCCCCTTGCCGTGTTGGAACCAAACGAATGTTGGAAATTTTAGAACGAATCTGTGGTGGACATGGAGCAGAGGGAGATATAGAGCAGTTAGTGGCATTAGGTACTGAAATTAAACGCACTTCTTTGTGTGGTTTAGGACAGTCGGCTCCTAATCCGGTGCTATCTACCATCCGCTATTTTCGTCACGAATATGAAGCGCATATCCATCTAAAACATTGTGAAGCCGGTGTCTGTGGAGGGTTAGTTCGTGCTTCTTGCCAAAGTGCTTGTCCTGCTAATGTAGATGTGCCCGGATTCGTTTCCCTTATTGGTGAAAAAAGATATAATGAAGCCCTACGCTTACACCGTGAACGCAATCCGTTTGCTGCAGTTTGTGCTCGGGTGTGCTTCCATACTTGCGAAGAAAAATGCCGCCGTTCTTCGTTAGATGAGTCGGTAGCTATCCGTTCGGTAAAACGATTTATGGTTGACCAAGAAATAACCGTTCAATTACCCGAAATAAAAGAAAATGCCGAAAATGCTACCCGTAAAATTGCTATTGTGGGTGCGGGGCCTGCCGGTTTATCTTGTGCCTATTTCTTAGCCCGCCTGGGTTATAAGCCTGTGGTATTTGAATCAGAACAACGTCCAGGAGGCATGTTGGTGCAAACCATTCCTGCTTATCGCTTGCCTCGCGAAACCTTAGCACGCGAAATTCGTATGATTGAAGGCATGGGGGTAAATATTAAAACAGGTAAAAAACTAGGGGTAGATTTTACCTTAGAGAGTTTGAAAACCGAAGGGTATGATGCCGTATTTATTGGTGTAGGTGCTCCAAAAGGCTTACAACTAAAAATTAAAGGAGGCGAAGCCGAAGGTATTATCGATGCATTAAATTTCTTGCGTACCTATAACCTGAGAGGTTCTGTGCCTGTAAAAAAATCGGTGGTGGTAATTGGCGGTGGTAATGCTGCTATTGATGCAGCTAGAACAGCCTTGCGTTTAGGTGCCGAGAAAGTGGAAATTATATACCGCCGTACGCAAGATGAAATGCCCGCTTATGCAGAGGAAATTGAACAAGCATTAGAAGAAGGTATTGTATTGCATACCTTAACAAATCCAATAGAAATTCTTAATCAGAATAACAAAGTAACTGGCGTGCGTTGTAATACAATGCGCTTGGGTGTTTTTGATGCCAGTGGAAGACGCCGTCCCGAATCGAACGAAAATAACTTTATCATAGAAACCGAACAGGTGATTATGGCTGTTGGACAAACCTTGGATTGTGCCGAGATATTAAACGGCATGCAAGTTGAAACAGCTAACAATGATTCGATTATTGTTACTAGTGCCATTAACGGACAAACATCTATTCCTTGGATATTTTCTGGAGGTGACTCGGCTACTGGACCAATGAGCGTTATCACCGCCGTTTCTACTGGAGAAAAAGCTGCCGTTGGTATTGATGAATACTTAACCGGCGAAATGCATGCTTTCTGGAGAGAAGATAAAAAGAACGATACCTTCTTCAATCCTGATGCCGATCCATCCATGGTACCTCGTACCAGTGTTTGTATCATGGACTCTAACCGTAGAAAATTTAACTTCGACGAAGTAGAAATGGCCTGGATGGAAAATGATGCGGTTCGACAGGCAAAACGGTGTCTCCGTTGCGATTATGGGAAATAAACAAATTACCAACTATTCAAATAAACAACCAATACAATGGTAACATTACAAATAAATAATCAATCAGTTACAGTACCAGAAGGGACTTCCATCCTAGAAGCTGCCAAATCCATTGGGGTAAAAATTCCCACCTTATGTAACTTCGAAAAACACGAGGCTAAAGGCGCCTGCCGTGTTTGTTTAGTAGATGTAGAAGGTGCTCGCGCTCCCATCGCTTCGTGCGCTATGCCTGTAAATGCAGGAATGAAGGTGCAAACCAATACCAAATCCATTCGTGAAGCAAGAAAGTTTGTGCTTGAAATGTTGCTTTCCGAACACGATGGCGATTGCAAAGTATGCGACCGCAACGAAGATTGCGAACTACAAGCCCTAGCTTTTGAAATGGGGATAAAAACCATTCGTTATGAAGGGGAAAAAACCTACAAACACATCGATGATTCTACGCCCGCCTTGGTGCGTGATTCCGGAAAATGCATCAAATGCCGACGATGTGTTACCGCCTGTGCCGAGATTCAAGGCGTGGGTTCGTTGTTTCCTCAGGGTAGAGGGTTTCAATCTATTATTGGTCCTGCCTTTGGCGACGACCTAAATACGGTTGCTTGTGTGCAATGCGGACAATGTGGTGCTATTTGTCCGGTTGGGGCGATAGTAGAAAAAGACCATATACAAGGCGTTTGGGCGGCTTTGGATGACAATACAAAAACAGTGGTAGTGCAAACGGCTCCTGCAGTTAGAGCGGCTTTGGGCGAATTATTCGACTACGAACCAGGTACACGTGTTACCGGAAAAATGACTTCCGCGCTACGAGAACTCGGATTTAATGCAGTGTTCGACACCAATTTTACAGCCGACCTAACCATTATTGAAGAAGGAATGGAACTATTATCTAGACTTAAAAATGTATTAGTAGATAAAAAACCAGCGGCCTTACCGCAATTTACCAGTTGCTCACCGGGCTGGATAAATTTTGTGGAATTCTATTATCCCCAGTTTATTGATAATGTATCAACCTGCAAATCACCGCAACAAATGTTCGGTGCACTGGCTAAAACTTATTATGCACAAAAAATTGGCATAAAGCCCGAAGACATGGTGGTTGTTTCCATTATGCCTTGTACAGCAAAAAAATACGAAGCACAACGACCTGAAATGGCAACCAACGGCATACCTGATGTTGATTATGTTCTTACAACCCGCGAGTTGGGTCGTATGATTAAACAGGCCGGTATCGATTTTAGGAATTTACCTGATGGAGAAATGGATGCCCCTATGGGAATCGGGTCCGGAGCTGCCGATATCTTTGCGAACTCCGGTGGCGTAATGGAAGCTGCAATTAGAACAGTTTATGAAATTGTTACCGGAAGAGAATTGCCTATGGAACAGTTGCATGTAGAGCCTTTGATGGGATTAAAAGGCTTAAAAAAAGCTAGCCTAACCATTACAGGAACCGTTCCTGCCTGGAGTTTTCTGGAAGGAGTTGAGGTGAAAGTGGGGGTAGCACATTCATTAAGCAATGCCCGCCTTTTAATGGAAGCTATAAAACAAGGCGAGACCTTCCACTTTATAGAAGTAATGACTTGTCCCGGTGGTTGTATTAGTGGTGGTGGACAACCTCGATTTACAGATGATTCTGTTCGGGAAAAACGCATCAAAGCAATTTATGATGAAGACGAAGCTAAAACCTTGCGCAAATCACACGAAAACCCTCAGATAACAGAAATCTACAAGGAATTTTTAGGTGAACCTCTAGGTAAAAAATCACACCATTTATTGCATACACACTACCATCTAAAAGATGATTTGAAAAGCGATAAATAGCATTTTTGGATTACCATAAATGCAAAAGTAATTGGTGGAAACTTATACCCTGTTTAAATCTTACAAAAAAGGGTTTGTGAGATAAAACGAACTGTATGTTAAGTATAATTTTTTAACCAGTTTCTAGGTAAAGAATCACAATGTTGTGGTTGATACTAGAACTTTACTTATCACTTTAGAAAAAGAATTGAAACAAGATAGTCTCTTCATTTAAAAGAGACTATCTATGTAAACTTCCATTTTAGTGATCGAACATTTTATCAAAAAAAATAAAAAATTACATTACACTGTTGATAAGAAATTCATCTCACAACTTAAAATCTACAACAAGAGAACAAAGCGCAATAAAATATTACGTATAAACAAATAAATCTAACTTTATATCAATAACTTAGCATTACTAACGAATAAAACCGTACATTTACCTAATATAGTATTAACTTACCTTCTATTTTTATAATAGTAAAAATAAGTAACCAATCATGGCAAAAGAAAAAAGTCCGCAGAAATCAGCAAAAAAAGAACCGCAAAAGAACTTAAAAGAAAAAAGAGCCGCAAAAGCGCTTAAAAGAGACGATAAACACAAAAAAAGCGATATCGTGTAAAGCTACTTTTGTATTCCTAAACTATAAACGTGTAATGCGTAAACAACTGAGTATGTTCCTCATAGGTACATACTCTTTTTTTATCTTATAACAAATGATTGAAGTAAAAAAAATAGGCGTAATACTTGAGAAATCCGGACAAGAATTCGAAAACGACGGTGTGCTTAATCCTGCGGTAATTCGTATAGGCGACAGTGTGCATATGTTTTACCGTGCGGTACAAAAAGGCAATCAATCTACCATAGGCTATTGCCGTTTTGATGGGCCGTTAACTATTGCCGAAAGATGGGAAAAGCCTTTTATGGTTCCCGAAACAGCCTTTGAATCGCAAGGTGTAGAAGATGCCCGAATCGTAAAAATTGACGATACTTATTACATGACCTATACCGGCTACGATGGTATCAACGCACGAGGAGCCTTAGCTACCTCTTCCGATTTAATCCATTTTAAAAAACAAGGACTAATTGTGCCTCCCATTAGCTATGCAAAATTTGTTTTTTTAGCCGAAAAAGGAGGAAAGGTTAACGAAAATTACTACCACAACCACAAATTTTACTACCAAGAGGCCGACCCCGAAAAGAAAATTATGCTATGGGATAAAAACTGTATTTTTTTTCCACGAAGAATAAACGGAAAACTGGTGTTTCTGCATCGTATTCGTCCGGGAATACAAGTAGTAAGCATAAGCAACTTAACCGAACTAACCGAGGATTTTTGGGAAGATTATTTTGCCCAATTGCACGAGCGCATTGTAATGGATCCGGTGTATCCTCATGAGAATATGTATATAGGAGGGGGCTGTCCGCCAATAGAAACAGAACACGGATGGGTACTTATTTACCATGGCGTAAAGGAAACATCCAAAGGATTAGTTTATGCTGCTTGCGCTGCATTGTTGGAGTTAGACAACCCTTTAAAAGAGTTAGCTCGATTGCCTTATGCACTTATTTCACCCACGCTCGACTGGGAACTAAACGGAGTGGTGAATAATGTGGTTTTTCCAACTGGAACGGCGCTTTTTGGCGAAACATTATTTATCTATTATGGAGCTGCCGACGATAGCATTGCCTGTGCTACCGTAAACTTCAAAGCTCTAGTAGATGAATTAGTCAGCTTTAAAGCAAAATAAAAAATCTGAAATAAAAAAAACTATATGCATATGCCAACTCAAATTTTATTCCTTAGCTCCTACCCTCCCAGAGAGTGTGGCATCGCAACTTATTCGCAAGACCTTATAAAGGCCTTGAATAACAAATTTAGCAATTCATTATCAATTAAAGTATGTGCTTTAGAGTCGGGCGATGCTAGTTATGATTATCCCGATGAGGTAACAAATATATTAGACACATCCCAAGCCGAGGCATACGAAAATATGGCAAACACCATCAATCATGATTTCGAAACCAAAATAATACTGATTCAGCACGAATTTGGTTTCTTTGCTAAGCAAGAACAGGCTTTTTTGCAATTTCTTAAGGCAGTATCAAAGCCCATAGTAATTGTATTTCACACCGTGCTCCCTAAGCCTGACGAAAAGCTAAAAAAAACAATCATAGCCATTGCCGATACATGCAAATCTATCGTTGTAATGACACATACTTCAGCAACAATCTTAGCCAATGATTATGGCTTATGTACACAAAAAGTATCCGTAATAGCACACGGCACACACTTAGTACCCCATTTAGGCAAAAAAGTGTTGAAGCAAAAATATCAGCTTAGCAACAGAAAAGTGCTTACTACTTTTGGCTTACTTAGTTCAGGAAAAAGCATAGAAACAACATTAGAAGCCCTTCCTGCTATCGTAAAAGAGTGTCCGGAAGTAATATTTCTTATTATAGGGAAAACTCATCCGGAAGTAAAAAAAAACGAGGGAGAAAAATACCGCGAAAGCTTGGAACAGAAAGTCAAGGCTTATGGCCTCGAAAAACATGTGCAATTTATCAACCAATACCTTGCGCTTCCGGAGTTGCTAGAATATTTGCAACTAACAGACATTTACCTTTTTACCTCGAACGACCCCAACCAAGCCGTTAGTGGAACTTTTGTATACGCCATGAGTTGTGCTTGTCCCATCATTTCTACACCCATACCCCATGCCAAAGAAATACTAAACAACGACACCGGCATCATCTTCGACTTTTGCAATGCAACACAGTTAGCTAAAGCGGTACTTAGTTTGGTAAACAACGAACCGTTGCGCAAAAACATCAGTTCCAATACCTTACAAAAAATAGTATTTACAGCATGGGAAAACTCAGCTGTTGCTCACGCCATGTTATGTAAAAAACTAGGGGTAGGTTCAATAAATATCCGTTACAATCATCCGCCAATCAAGCTCAATCACCTGCTAAGAATGACCACCGAAACCGGCATTATTCAGTTCTCAAAAATTAATCAGCCCGATATAAGCACCGGATATACCCTCGACGACAACGCTCGTGCACTGATTGCTATTGCCATGTATTACAAACTTACCGGCGACAAAAATTGCTTACCACAAATTCAAAAATACCTATCGTTTATTCAATCTTGTCAACAAACTCATGGCAATTTTTTAAACTATATGGACAAAGCGCTTGCATTTACCATACAAAACGAAACAACGAACCTCGACGACTCAAACGGCAGAGCCATCTGGGCATTAGGTTATATTATTTCATTACAGAACATATTTCCTACAAAAATTTGTTTTGAAGCTAGGGCAATCTTCGATAAAACGATGCCGCATCTTAACGGCATTCATTCAACCCGCTCTATGGCGTTTGCTATCAAAGGACTATTTGCTTATCAGCAAGTTAAACCTACCCCCGAAAAAAGTGCATTGCTTAGTACCTTTGCAAACAGATTAGTACAAATGTATAGACACGAATCGGAAACTAACTGGAAATGGTTTGAAGGCTACCTCACTTACGCCAACAGCATACTACCGGAAGCAATGCTTTATGCCTGGTTGCATACAAATGACGATAGTTTTAAAAAAATTGCATTTGAATCGTTTAACTTTTTACTTTCACAGACATTCAACAACAATGGCATAGAAGTAATCTCAAACAAAGAATGGTTACAAAAAGGCGAAACAAAAAAACAGTTTGGAGAACAGCCTATTGATGTGGCATATACCATACTTACCTTAGATAAGTTCAATGAAGTATTTGAGGACAAACGGTATGTACAAAAAATGCATACCGCATTTAATTGGTTTCTAGGCAACAACCGACTACACCAAATTATTTACAATCCTTGTACCGGGGGTTGCTACGACGGACTAGAAGAATTTCAGGTAAACCTAAACCAAGGGGCTGAATCAACCGTAAGTTATTTAATGGCCAGACTTACCCTCGAAAAATATACAGATAAGCGTACCGAACTTAACACACTAAAACAACCCAGTAAAATTGAAGTAAATCCGTTTTAAAAATCGTCAATAACTGACAAAAGAATAAAGAGTAAAGATAAAAGACGGGGTTTGCGTTTAATTCCCAATTAAATCCCGATAAAGTAGTGACTTCAGAAATACCCTCAGCCCCGAAAAGTCAGGACTTCGGAAATACCTCAGCCCCGAAAAGTCGGGACTTCGGAAATACCTCAGCAAATAAATAACACTTCTACTTCTGAACATTAGTATTAATAAAAAATGGTTTTTTTATACAGAAATATTTTGCTACTTTTGAGCTAACCGTTTTAATACAAAACGCAATCATATAAACAAACAATAATCACTTAAACAATGCTATTATGGAAATGAATTATTTATTATTAATTGTAGTTGGCGTTATCCTGTTTTTCTCGGGTGTTCGTATTGTACGTCCAACTTCAAGGGGATTAATCGAGCGACTAGGTAAATACCATAAACTGGCAAACCCGGGTTTTCACTGGATAATTCCATTTATCGACAAAATGTATATGGTTAACATCACCGAGCAAATGATAGATGCCCAACCACAAGAAATAATTACTAACGACAACCTTAATGCTAGTGTTGATGCTCAGGTCTATTTTAGGGTAAAATCGGACGAAGAAAGTGTAAAAAACTCCTTGTACGATGTAAATAATTACCAATACCAAATAGTTAACTTAGCCCGTACTACCTTGCGTAATATTATTGGTACACTTACCCTAAAATCAGCAAATAGCGAACGCGGAAAAATTAACGCTGAGTTATACAAAACGCTTCATCAAGAAACAAAAGGATGGGGTGTAGAAATAATCCGTACCGAACTAAAACAAATTGACCCTCCACGCGATGTGCAAGAAACCATGAATAAAGTGGTGAAAGCTGAAAACGAAAAAATTGCTGCTATCGATTCGGCTACTGCTGCCGAAACAGTTGCTGATGGGGTTAAACGGGCAAAAATTAAAGAAGCAGAAGGATTTAAACGGGCAAAAATATTGCATGCAGAAGGTGAAGCTGAAGCTATTAAATTAGTTAACGAAGCTGCTGAAAAATACTTTGTAGGAAATGCGCAAGTGCTAAGAAAACTTGAAGCATTAGAAAATTCGCTTCAAAGTAATTCAAAAATTGTTGTACCAACAGGCTCAGATTTAGTAAATGTAATGAGCGAAATGGCTGGAATAACACCTTTTCCTTCAAAAAAGAAAAAAGAGAATATGTAATACCTTTTTTACAAGAGGCTGTGTAAGTACTTTATACAGCCTCTTATTTTTTACCAATATTTCTGTAATACATAAGCGCATATTTTTATGATGCAATTATATAATGAAACAAGTTTTCAACTTGCTGAGCTGACAACAAAAATATACAGCACTTCGTTTTACTCAGCATCGAACTTACTTACCAACCCAACAAAAAAACACATTTTCAATCTCTATGCTTTTGTCCGATTAGCAGATGAAATTGTAGATACCATGCACGATTACGACAAACAATACTTGTTGCAAAAATTCGAAGCCGATTATTATGAGGCCGTGCATGCCAACATAAGTACCAATCCAATTTTACATGCTTTTCAGCTAACAGTAAACAGCTACGGTATTCCGGACGATTTGATTCAGGCTTTTTTAAGCAGCATGAAATCCGATTTGGCAAAAAAAGAATACTTGAGCAAAAACGAGATTGACAGCTATATATACGGATCGGCAGATGTGGTAGGCATTATGTGTTTGAAGATATTTTGCAACAACAATACAACCTTATTCGAATCGCTTAAGCCCTTTGCCATTAAACTGGGTTCTGCATTTCAGAAAGTGAATTTTTTACGCGATTTAAAAGATGATATGGATAGCCTGAAACGAATTTATTTTCCGGAACTCACCAACAACAAATTCGACGAAAAGTTAAAAGACAGCCTAGTATATGCAATAGAAAACGATTTCTTATTTGCTTTTGAAGGCATTAAACAACTACCCAAAAACTCAAAACTAGCCGTTTTAACTGCGTACTATTATTACTGGGCGTTGCTGCAAAAAATAAAACAAACAAAGGCCAACAAAATCCGCTCAGAACGGATACGAATTAACGGCTTAGGCAAAAGCCTGTTGTTACTAAAATCTATCTTTTATTACTACTGTAAGCTTGTTTGATAGTTACTCAAAACACATGAATAAATTTCGTTCCATATATAGCCGATTTTTTACCGTTTCTCCGGTTGAAGCCAAAAAGTTCATCCTTATTTTTTATGTGGTAGGCACCACCGGCATGCTTATTCCATTTACCGCATCGCTCTTTAAAATGCTTACCCCCCTAGCCTTACTTGTAAACTTTGTTGTGCTAACTGCATTTCATCAGGGCAAAGGAAATGCTAAAAGCCTAGCCGTTTTTAGCACAATTTTTTTACTAGGATACGGCATTGAAGTGCTAGGGGTGCAAACCCATCAAATTTTTGGTGTATACTACTACGGAGAAGCCTTGGGGATAAAACTCTTTGACACGCCTTTAATTATTGGATTAAATTGGCTATTTCTTTGTTATGTAAGTAACGCTGTTTTTGAAAAAGTAAGCATCCCCAATTTTCTGAAAGTGCTATTTGCCTCCGGATTAATGCTTATTTACGATTTCGTATTAGAACCGTTGGCACCCAAATTAGGCATGTGGTATTGGGACAATAACACTATTCCATTACAAAATTATCTTGCTTGGTTTATTATTGCCGTATTTTTTAATGCCTTAATAAAAGTATTCAAAATCAGCACAACAAATCCTTTAGCTATGCTTATTTTTGCAACTCAATTTGTCTTTTTCCTTATACTTTCATTGGTTTTGTAAAGCATGATTTTAAAAGCAAAGCACCATAGCTTAGTATATCCATTTTTCAAGATATATGCGTTAAGAAAAATTAAAAAACATTTTCACGATTGCACCGTTATTGGGAATTTTGAAGATAAAAAAACACCCTTACTGGTGGTAGCAAACCATCTTAGCTGGTGGGATGGGTTTTGGATTATGCAACTAAATTTGAAACTGCTTAAACGAAAATTCCATTTTATGATGTTGGAAGAGCAACTACGAAAATATTGGTTTTTTACTTTTACCGGCGGATTTTCTATCAATAAAAAAGGCAAAAGTATGCTCGAAACAATTGATTATACAGCACAACTATTAAACGATTCAGGCAATATGGTATTGCTGTTTCCTCAAGGGGAAATCCAATCGATGCATCAACAAGAAATCTCGTTCGAAAAAGGCATAGAACACATTATAAGAAAAACAAATAAGCCCATACAGGTGTTGTTTGTAGTGCACTTATGCGATTACTTTTCGAACAAAAAACCAAGCCTTTTTCAATATATTTCAAGCTATGCTTATTCCAATTTTAGTTTTACAGAATTCCAACATAGTTACCGGCAGTTTTATACCCAATGTATTAATGAACAAATAAGGAGAAATAAAGCATGATTTATTTAGCCTACTTCGTCATCGCCTTTTCAATACTGCAACTCATTATTGCACTATCCAACGGGTTGTTTTCATTATTCCACAAAAAAACCGAGATTGATAGAACGGTAGTGGTATCGGTACTTATCCCCGCTCGAAACGAAGAAGAACGAATTGGAACACTGCTTACACAATTAACAAAACAACAGCAACAAACGCTAGAGATTCTGGTTTTTGATGATCAATCGACGGATAACACAGCGGCTATAGTGCAATCGTTCGAGAAAATTGATTCACGCATACGATTAATACAATCAATGGGTTTGCCCGAAGATTGGCTAGGAAAAAATTTCGGATGCCATTGCTTAGCTAAAGAAGCTAAAGGGCGCTATTTCCTATTCTTAGATGCCGATGTATTAATCAATGAAAATGCTATTACAAAAGGTATTCAAAAGATGCAAGGGTTTAAATTGCAGTTTCTTTCCATTTTTCCAAAGCAAGAATTGTTCTCCTTCGGAGAAAAAATAACTGTACCTCTAATGAACTATATTTTAGTTTCATTATTGCCTTTAGCCTTGGTTCCCTACAGTCGTTTTAGTTCAATTGCAGCAGCCAATGGGCAATACATGCTTTTTGATGCTACCATTTACAAGCAACTGCTCCCTCATGCTACAGTAAAAAACAAGCCTGTAGAAGATATTGCCATTGCCCGTTTATATAAAAAGAAAGGGTATCGAATTGGTTGCTTTTTAGGCGATAACGCTATTCGTTGTCGCATGTATACCGGTTTTGAGGAAGCAAGCAAGGGTTTTTCAAAAAACATAATCGCATATTTTGGCAACTCTAGCATACTAGCCATTGCTTTTTGGCTTATAAGTTCTGTTGGATTTATCCCTGTATTACTCACTTGCTCGGCAACAATCAGTTGGGCATATATAACCAGCATCTTTTTAACACGAATACTGGTATCTTTGGCCAGCAAACAAAACCCAATATGCAATTGTTTATTACTTATACCGCAACAACTTAGCATGGGGTATATTCTAATTAAGAGCCTACGAAACAAACAAAAACAAGCATTTATATGGAAAGAAAGAACTATTTTGTGCTAATTTTTTTTCTTTTGCTTTGCCTTTCGCTACAAGCAAACTATAATGCCTTAATATACGATGCCTTTATCAACAACAAAATGAGTCAGTGGCAAACAACCATCGACAATATGCAAATACAAAAAAACAAAAGCAAGGAAAATACTCTGTCGTTAATTAACTACCAATATGGATACATTGCTTGGTGCATCAGCAACAAAAAAAATAAAGAAGCAGAAAAATACCTTACCCTTGCCGAAAAAAACACCGAACTACTTGAAGAAATCAGTTTTCGCCCCTCATACACCAAAGCGTACAGAGCCGCTTTTTATGGTTTTCGCATTGGGTTAGCGCCTTACAAAGCCCCGTTCTTAGGACCAAAAAGCATTGACAATGCCAAATCGGCCATGCAACTTGATAAAAATAACCCCTACGGATATATGCAATACGGCAATGCCTTATACTACATGCCGGCAATGTTTGGTGGCTCTAAAACAGAAGCCATGAAATACTTTAAAAAAGCACAAGTATTAATGGAAGTGAATAAAAATTCGAGCAAGGATTGGAATTACCTAAATTTACTGACGATTATTGCTAAAGGGCACAGCGATTTACAAGAATACAAGCAAGCAAAAGGCTATTATGAAAAAATACTCAGCATAGCCCCCAATTTTACTTGGGTAAAAGAAACATTATATCCCGAAATAATAAAAAAAACAAACAATGAAAAATAACAAAGTTTTAATTGTTGGTGCCGGAATTGGCGGTTTAGCAACAGCATTACGATTAGCAAAATCAGGCTATGAGGTGCAAATAATCGAAAAAAACGCACAGGCAGGAGGCCGATTAAACCAACTAAAGAAAGATGGATTTACTTTTGATACCGGTCCGAGTTTCTTTAGCATGTCGTACGAATTTGAAGCATTTGCCAAAGCATGCAACATTAAACTTCCTTTTACTTATAAAGCATTAGACCCCTTATACTCAGTTAATTTTAGCAATAGCCCAACAACTTTTTTCTTGTATAAGGATTTGGCAAAATTAGCTGAACAATTTAAGGATATCGAACCCGATTTTGAAGCTAAAATACAAAAATACTTAAGCAAATCGGGAGATATTTTTCATGATACGGTGAATTTGGTAATCAAAAACAACTTCGATTCTATACCTGAATATTTGCGCACATTAGCACAAGTCAATATGGTACACTTGCCTGTGTTATTTCGGAATTTCTGGCAGCAAGTTACCCGCTATTTTACTTCAGACGAAGCGCAACAAATCATTTCGTTGGTAGCCTTTTTCCTTGGTCGTACCCCTTTTGATACGATGGGAATTTATACACTCCTATCTTATACAGAGTTTAAACACGACGGATATTATAATGTAGAAGGAGGCATGTACCAAATTGTTCGTGGCTTTGTAGATGAACTAGTTAAGGAAAAAGTAAGCATTACATACAATACAGAAATTGTAGCTTACAAAGAAGAAAATAAAAAATTAACCTGCCTTATTGACAAACAAGGAAACAAATGGACAGCAGACACTTATGTTATCAATGCTGATGCAGCTGTATTTAGAAGCCGTATTTTTAACCGCAAAAAATACAGTACGAAGCGAATGGAAAAAATGAACTGGACCATGGGATACTTGACTTTTTACATAGGGCTGAACTGCAAATTACCTCAAGTAGATCATCACAATTACTATCTAGGACAAAATTACAAGCAGTATGCCGATACCATTTTAAGCGACCCAAACACCCTCGAAAAACCCTATTATTATGTCAATGTACTATCAAAACACAATACAGATTGTGCCCCAGAAGGTTGCGAAAGTTTATTTTTTGTTTGTCCGGTGCCCAACCTATTAGTAAAAAAAGACTGGAGCGATAAAGACCAGATTGTTGACAGCATAATTGACGACTTTTCTAAAAGAATAAACACCAATATTCAATCAGAAATTATTTCTAAAACCATTTACACCCCAGAAGATTGGCAAAGTCAGTTTAACCTTTACCAAGGCAGTGGCTTAGGCTTATCGCATACCATGTTGCAAATTGGAGCTTTTCGCCCGTCAAATTTTGACGAAACATATAATAATGTGTTTTATGTTGGCGCTTCTACTATACCGGGAGCTGGTATTCCTATGGCTATTATCAGTGCCGAATTAGCCTTTAAACGAATTGAAAAACAAAAAGAAGCAATGTTGCAAAAAGCATCTACAACCAAATGAAAATAATTTAAAATATTGAAATCACTTTATTAAGCAATAGCGATTATCTAAAACTAAAAAAATAATGATAAAAGCATACCCTAGCATGTCTAAGTATTACTAAAAAGAACAAGAAATAATACATTGATATGAAAATTTCCTGAAGGGCAGGTGGTAAGTAAAATAAACGGCGAACTAGTTTTCTGTGACTTATCCATAATTGTAAAGAGCAAATTAGCAGAAAAAGAACACCCCTACTTTGAATGAGGCTATAACTAAAATCGTTTCGTTCGAACAAAATATTAATTTGGGCTTCCCGTTTTATTCTGTGTCATTCTATGCAATTTGTGGTTTTATTTTTTTTAAATCAAGACAAAAGAACAACACTATTGTAATAAACACGAGATTAGGCCGTAATAAATTGTCCGTTTTTTTTGTTATATTTGAGGTTCAAAAGATATCAGCGGTATTTTTTAGCATTAAATAAAACGGAAGGAATAAAATGAGAATTGGATTATTTGGGTTTGGAAAAACAGGTAGAGCGGCAGCTAATGTTATTATACAAAACAAAGATTATTCCCTCGAATGGGTTTTCAGAAGAAGTGCTCGATTAGAAAACCGAAGCGTCTCTGAATTTTTAGGCATAAAATCAAGCTTACGCTCTCCCGGCATTATTTATTCTGGAACACACATGGCTATTGAAGATTTACTGGAGCAACATCCGGTAGATATTATTATCGACTTTTCATCAAAATCGGGCATTTACAGCTACGGAGAAAAAGCTGCCGAAAAAGGGATAAAAATAATTTCGGCCATTTCAGAATACAGTGAAAACGAGAAAGAGTTATTAAAGAAACTGTCAAATAAAACCGTCGTTTTTTGGAGCCCAAACATTACATTAGGGGTAAACTACTTGCTTTTTGCTGCCAAATTTTTAAAAAAAATTGCCCCATGGGTTGATGTGGAAATTATCGAAGAGCATTTTAAAGGCAAACCCGAGACTTCTGGAACGGCAAAAAGAATTGCCGAAGCTTTAGATATCAAATTCTCTGAAATCAACTCTATTAGGGCAGGGGGTATTGTTGGCAAACACCAAGTAGTATTTGGTTTTCCATATCAAACGGTGCGATTGATACACGAATCAATATCACGAGAAGCCTTTGGAAACGGAGTGTTATTTGTTGCAGATAATTTAACCGACAAAAAACCCGGATTGTATAGCTTTGAAGATATTCTGATGCCCTTTTTTGCGGCAGAGATAAAAAATAGTAACCAGTGTAATACGAAAATATAAAAGGATACAAATACAGTACACTCATGCCTATAAAAAAGCACTTACTTCTTGTCTTTTTAAGCGTATTTACCTGTTCCGGTTTTAGCCAAGACACCATTCGTTTTGAATTAGTAACACTAGAAAATATTCGGATAGATACGCTCGTTAGGCTTGACCACAAAAGTTTTTTAGGAAGTGCTAATTTGCAATTTAGAAAAGGCGCCGATTCGCTAATACACTTGGGTTTTGTACAACTAATGGGTACTCAAAACTCGTCAGTAATGTATTACTGGACCAAACAAAGTTCCCCTGCAAACTTCACCCTAACCAAAGGCCTAATGTATAAAATACAGCTTATTCCTTTATGTAAATCGGAGTTGGATTCTGATTGTTTTTATGCCAAATACAGCATTTTTAAAGGAAACAACTGTGTTTTAAATAAACTCTTCAACAATGAATCATTTAGCCATGATGGTGATTATAGCCGCAAGCTATTTCATTATATGCACAATCAAGAAGAAGTTTTCAAAGTATTGTACTTTTACCCTTCCGTAAGTTCAGAAACAAAAAAAGGCCCTCAAACATTGAATTTTATTCCAATAAAACTTGGGAAATAATGAAGAAAAAGACAGCCAACTATTCGTTTATGCGAAGACCTTCGTTGCTAATTTGAATAATTCGTTTGCGGTATAAATCACCAACAGCCTTTTTAAAAGTCTTTTTACTCACACCAAAAAGCCCATAGATTGTTTCGGCATCACTCTTATCAGTAACAGCAATAAAACCACCTCTTTCAATTATCCTTTGCTGCAGCTCTTCGGAGAAGTCGATTACCTTATCAAAACCAATTTTCGATAAGCTTAAATCGATCTTAAAATCATCGCGTATTCTTTTTATATAGGCTGTACAAGTATGCCCTAGTTCTAGCGTATCAAACAACTCGTTAGCATACAACATACCAATATACTGATTGTTGATGATGGCTTTAAACCCTAACTCTGTTTTCGAGGCAATTAATATTTCCACCGCATCGCCTATCTCATAGGTAGGTTTAGATTTATCAATATATTGATCATACTTTGCAGAACCATATATCCGTTTGGTATTTTCGTTATATAAAATATAAACTAAATAAACACCATCTTCTTGCATCCGTACCCGTTGTTCACGAATTGGCACAAACAGTTTTCGCGCAACACCCCAATCTAAATACGCACCAACTTCATTCACTAATTCAGCTTGTAAAAAAACATAGTCGCCTACTTGCGCATAGACTTTTTCGCGCGTAGCCACAAGTTTATCTTCGGAGTCGGGATAAACAAATACATGCACTAAACTTCCCACTTCCATCCAATCTTTAAGATAACGCCTTGGCATTAACACTTCGCCTGCTTCACCACCATCAAACATAGCACCCATATCGCAAAAGCGCGTTAGGTGTAGGTCGTTGTATTTTCCAATTTGTAACATCTTACTGATTGTAAATTTACCGATGAATATTGTATTTATTTATACTACAAAAAGCCTTCAGCGAAGCTAAATAAATTAATTGGCAATTGAATTGTATTGTCTTTTTTCTTTTGTCTTACTCTAAATTAACCACAGATTGCACAGATTAACACAGATTAAAACGCAAACCCCTTCTTTACTCTTTGTTCTTTTGACTTGACTCTTGGCTATCTATTCAAACATATGCTTAACCCGTTTAAAAAAGTCTTTTGTTGCAGAACTAGTAGGTTTAATATTAGGCGATTCTTGCAATTTTTCAATCAACTTTTTTTCCTCTTTGCTTAAGTTTTCAGGAATATAAATACCTATGTTCACCAACAAATCTCCGGTGCCGTATCTATTTACACTTGGCAACCCTTTACCCCGCAAACGAAGTACTTTAGATGGCTGCGTACCCGGGTCAATCTTTACTTTTACTTTTCCTTCAATAGTAGGCACTTCTATAGACCCACCAAGCACTGCCGTAGGCACATCCAACAACAAATTAAATATTAAGTCGTTTTCGTCGCGAATCAATTCAGGATGTGGTTCTTCTTCAATAACTACCAATAAGTCGCCTGCTACACCACCTCTTCGAGCGGCATTTCCTTTCCCACTTACAGATAACTGCATACCTTCCATAACGCCGGCAGGAATATTTACCGAAATTATTTCTTCGTCGCGCACAACACCTTCGCCAGCGCAATGCGTACATTTATTGCTTATTGTTTTACCGTCACCACCACAACTTGGACAAGTACTTTGGGTCTGCATGGCACCAAGTATGGTTTGTTGAACGCGCGTTACCCTACCCGACCCCTTACAAGTATTACAAGTAGAGATACTATTGGCATCGGCAGCACCTGAACCTTTACAATGCGAGCAAGTAACATATTTTTTTACTTTAAGCTTTTTCTCCACACCGTTAGCTACATCTTTTAACGAAAGGGTAACTTTAACCCGCAAATCAGAACCTCTGTTCACGCTTCTACCGCTACTACGGCCACCACCACCAAATCCACTAAACCCACCGCCAAAATGGCCACCAAAGATATCTCCAAAATGAGCAAAAATATCTTCCATACTGCCACTCCACTGTGCTCCACCATTGCCCCCGCCATTACCCATTCCGGCATGACCAAATTGATCGTATCGCTGTCTTTTTTGAGGATTACTTAATACCTCGTATGCCTCAGCAGCCTCCTTAAATTTATCCTCAGCAGCCTTATCTCCCGGATTTTTATCCGGATGAAATTCAATTGCTTTTTTACGGTACGCTTTTTTTATTTCTTCTTCCGAAGCATCTTTAGAAATGCCGAGCACTTCGTAATAATCTCTTTTTGACACAGGCTGTAATTTACTATTTATCTATTATCATTTATCTATTTAACCCAGCATGAATGAAGGATGTGACAAAAACCATTTTATCTTTTAATTAAAAAATGTGCTAAAAACAGTTTCTTTCTATTCCATGAACTTGGCCCAAACGCCAACATGTAAATTATGGTAAAAATTACTCACCAACAACTACCTTTGAATACCGAATTACTTTATCATTAAGCATATAACCCGTTTGCAAACAGTCTATTACTTTTCCTTTAAGCGCTTCAGAAGGAGCCGGAATGGTAGTAATAGCTTCGTGAAATTCGGTATCAAATTCTTTTTCCAACGCATCTACCGGTTTTACGCCCTGTTGTTGCAAGAACTTTATAAATTTATCGTAAATCAATACAATCCCCTCCCGTACGGCGTTAATATCCGTAGCCTCATCCATCACTTTTATTCCTCTTTCAAAATCATCTACCAAAGGTAACATATTTTGCAAAACGCCTTCTCCGGCTGATTTAAGCAAATCGGCCTTTTCGCGCATGGTTCTTTTACGGTAATTATCAAACTCTGCCATTAAGCGAAGATGAGAATCATTTAATGCATCGTATTTCTGATTGATGTCTTCAGTTGGAATCTCTTGTGTCTGCTCATCAAGTACAACATCATCAGTTGCATTGGTTTCTATAGGCTCAGTGGCCTTAACTTTTGGTTTTTCTGTAGGTTGTTTCTTCTTAGTCATGATGCAACTATCTAATTAATTGTTTCAGTCCACTGGTTTACAATTTCTCTGCCAGCCCCGTTTTGGCAGAAAAAACAGGGCGCAAAACTGCATATTTGTCAGCCTTGCGCCATTTTTATCTTTCTTTCTAATAACATATAGAAACTGTTTACCCATCTTAATAATAGAACTTATCCAGCGCCTTTTTCAGGAACTTGGTAAATGCTTTTATATCTTCATTATACGCATACGGATTACTCAATACATTGCCTTTGGTATCTAGCAAAACATAGTATGGTTGGGCATTAGCTCCAAATTTAGTTCGTTGTAAATAGCTCCATTTTTCGCCTTTGGTTTCGATCAACAGTTTTTTTCCGTTCTCTTGAACCGTAATTGGTTTTGTAAGTGCTTCTCTATGGTCGACATAAAGATTGATAACAACAAACTGCGACATCAATCGTTCAACTTCTGAATTTGTAAATACCGCTGCTTCCATTTTGCGACAGTTTACACAACCGTATCCGGTAAAATCGACAAATACGGGCAGTTCGTTTTTAGCAGCAAAGGCCATTCCTTCATCGTAATCATAATACACATTTTTTGTTTCGTTTGGCGGAAGAAATGCACTAATTTCTTTTAATGGCGCTCCCCAAAAGCCACATGCCAAATAGCCTACAAAAAGGAAAGATGCAATGGCAAAAATTCTACGAACCCAGCCAATAGATTGACTTTTACTATCGTGAGGAAAGCGGATTAAGCCCAACAAATACAAGCCTAATGCTATAGCGAGCACAATCCAAATTGAGATAAACAAATCCCGAGAAAGGAGTCCCCAACCATACGACAAATCAGCTACAGAGAAGAACTTCAGAGCAAAACCTAATTCAAGAAAAGCAAGCACTACTTTAACAGTATTCATCCAACTACCGGAACGAGGCATAGCATTTAACCAAGTAGGGAACAAGGCAAATAAACTAAAGGGAACAGACAGTGCAAAAGCAAAACCGAACATTCCAACAATTGGGCCTAATAAAGAACCTGAAGTAGTTACCTCAACTAAAAGAGTACCAATAATAGGTCCTGTACAAGAGAAAGATACAACCACCAAAGTAAAAGCCATCAACAAAATACTTAAAACGCCTGTAGTACTTTCGGCCTTATCATTTAAGGCAGTTGACCAAGAAGATGGTAGTGTAATTTCGAAGAAACCAAAAAACGAAATAGCAAAAACAACCAACAATACAACAAACAAGAGATTAAATATAGCATTGGTAGAAAGCTCATTCAAAGCACTAGCGCCAAATATCAACGTAATAAATATACCCAACGACACATATATAACATTGATAGAAATGCCGTAAAAAAGAGCTTCTTTTCGACCCTTCGCTTTGTCTTTATTTCGTTTTAAGAAGAAGCTCACCGTCATAGGAATAATTGGCCAAACGCAAGGCGTAAATAAAGCCAACAACCCACCAATAAAGCCTGCAATAAAAATAAACCAATAGGAGACACCTTCAGAAGCCTCGCCACCTTCACTTTCCAATCCTTTAATCTGATCAATAACCGGAGTCCAATAATCTACAACAGAAGCATCTGTAGACCCTAAATCAATAGGTTCAATAACAAATCCTGTTTCGGCAGTATCTTTAATGGCTTCTTTTTCATTTTTACCAAAAGAAAAAACTTCCTTTTTTGGAGGCAAACAACTCTCGTCGTCGCAGCACATAAAATAAACAAAACCTGAAATATATAGATTCTTTTTATCGATAATCTTTATGCGCTGAATAAACTCCACTTCTTTTTCGTACCAGGTAAGCTCCATTGCAAAAGTTTTGTCATACTCGGTAACAGAATGCGAATTGGGATGGACAAAAACTTCGCCTATACGTTCAGCTCCCTTTATCTCCTGAAAGGTAAATTCGGTGGGGATAGGGCCATCTTCGGGAATATTTATGCCATACATGTGGTATGGCTTAGTAATGGTAGCTTTAAAAATAAGCTCTGCTTCGGTAGAAGAAATATGGTTTTGCTCAAAGGTCCACTTAACAGGATCAATTATTTGTGCTTGTAAACCAACCACAAAAAAAAGCAGAAAGAAAAGATATAAGTTAAGTCGTTTCACTGAAATAAAAGAATACATATATTACTTGTGTATAGTGAAATTTGAACAATAATTGTCAGGATAATTTCGCTAACAATGAAAAAGCATACAAAATACAAAGATACAAAATTTTTATCTTGTCAATAATAATTTAACACTAATACCAAAATTTTGGCTTGATGTAGGATAATACGAAGAAACCAACGGATTGCTAGTCTGCAAATCATAAAACAAACGGAAATTCATTTTTGAACTAAATACATATTCGGCCGAGAACTGCAAACCAAAAGTATTGTCACCCGTAGTAGCTTGCGTGGCTTGGTCGTCGTCAATTTTCCGTATCAGTGTTTTAAACTCTTTTTTAGAGATATCTAAGCGAAGATTTAAATCGTTTTTAATTTTTTGTTCTTTATCGTTATTCAATTTTAATATCACATCAAAATCGGATATTCGATACCCTACACCAAATACATATTCAGCATTCGACGATTCAATCATCTGAGTACTGGCTATGTTTAATGCTAGATTTCTGCCGGTACGGTACTCTGTACTTAAGGTAAGGCTGTTTTTTAAGGTAGCCTCAATACGTAATAACGGATTAAAGTTTTCGGTGATTGATACCGAGGCAACATCAAATTGAGACGATGGCATCGGTTTTTCTGTAGCTACATCCTGCACAAATCCATATCCATTTTCAGACTCAATCCAACTTGCATAGGAAGAAAATGAGCCAATATTATATTTACACACATAGGCATGTATTAGATTTACATTTTTAAAATGCTCTTGAATAAACGGAATCTGCGACAAACCATCATACGATATTCGCCAATTAGGCAGCAGCTTCAATATTGACGGTATTAATTTAAAGCTTTGGTTCTTAACATCGGTACCGGTATATGCCGCTAAAAAAGCAGGAATAAGTACATCCGTTGAATTCTGAGTAAAGGCTCCATTAGCCTCATCGTAAGGCTGATTAATCAATGCCGGATTCGTTGACATAAACCCATTAGTTGGATACCGTTGGGTTTTATAATCTTCGTTCAGCTTAGCAGCAGCCTCTGCCCTGTATGTTTTAAACCGCTGATAAGTAGTTGAATAATAATTATCACTAGCATCGCCCGTTGAACTAAAAAAAGTACTAACGGCAATAGAAGTCATACTAAATGTACCGGAATAAGTAGAAGGCATGCCTTCGTAAATATAATTAACTAACGACTGTGTAGAGTAATTTCTGGCAGCTCCCAAATCAATTTTCAGACTCGGAATTGGTTCTATGGCCATACGAAGTGAAAAATCGGAAGTAAATGTTTTGCTTGCCGCCTCAATTGTTGAGTCGCCTCTAACTAACCAATTATCCTTATATGCATCTTGCAAAAAGGTGGGATGCTGATACCCCATAGAGAACAATACACCGGGAGCATATTTATTTCCCCAAGAATCTTGTCCGAATATGCCGTTTGAGGGTTTAAAGCCTGTTAACCCAACACCATTACTCTGATTGTAATTAAAAGAAATATTGCGCACCATCATCAATCCTCGAGCGGCTAACTGCATAATATTTTTTATGCCCTTTACATCGTTAGGATCGGCAACAACTACACTAACTGTAAGGTTACTTTTGGTTTCTGTCGGCTCTATTTCGATGGTGTTTTTATCCAGTACCTGATAGTTAATTTTGTATTCGATATTTAGTGAATCATAAGCCGTTACCTTAACTTTTTCTGCATTTAAGCGGTGCAGCACTTTCATCTTTTTATCCTTCGTTAAACTAATTTTCTGTTCGTTTTTACGAGGGGGTGCCTGCTGTTTTTTATTTCTATTGGAAATATTACGGGATGAAAACCGTTGATTAACCTTTTTAAGATATGTAGATTTATTGTATAATTGATCCATACTAAAACGACCATCGAATTGCCATGCGCCCAAACTATTGATACGATTTCCCATACTCGATGCTGCACTTCCGGCAGCCTCATCTTCTACTGTCAGCGGACCTCTATCCCACGAATAATTACCATTATACAAGACATTAGAAGATACCCAATTAAGCAACGGAATTTTATTTAGCGGAACAGCATAACTAGCGGTAACCACCTGTTGATATGAAAGCGGACGTCCAAACGCAAAAATACTTTGCATCACCGTATCTTTCCAGTTCTCGTATTCGGTAGGAAACAATTCTTTGTTAATCGGGGTGTATTTTGTTTCGTCAATATAAGCATTAGTTGCATTGCTGTAGCTAAAACGCAACGCCTTGCTTAAATCATATTTTAAATCGAATTTTCGGTTCCACAAAAAGTTTTTACTTGAAGACAATAAGGGGTTTGTTGGATCGGTATAGAGAATATCCAAGTTGCTTAAATTACGTAACTGAATTTCGTTATACTGACGCATTAATGTAGTATTATAGGATATAGACGATGGTAAATAATAAAAATTGAAATCAGAAATCAGCTTTAGGTATGGCGACTTAAATAAGGTTGATTTTTTAAACGGCTCTATTGCCTTTGGGGTAATGGAATAACTATAAGTTAGCGAGCCCTTGTAGTCTTTTAATAAATCTCGTTCGGTTTCCGAATTATGATAATTCGACTCCGTGTAAGCATATCCAAGGGTGATATTGGCCGGATCATAAAACTGGGGTGTTTTGCTTCTTATATCAACCTTAACATTGGTTAAGTTAAAGCCTTTGGTTGTGTAAACAGCAGTAGAATAATCTTCAATTGAATCTCTTTCGGCTTTTGTTTCTGCATTTTCTAATGTTTCTTCTAACAATACATCTTGATTAAAGGCATCGTATTTTGGCTTTGTCAGCTCTTTTGAATACGAATAATAAAGAGGCAACCTGATTTTTGCTTTTTCGGGAAATAAACGTCCTAGTTCAAAACTAGTAGAAACATTAAACTCAGAAAGATTGTCCATTCTTCTATCCATAATATTATCTTCTACGCTACCAAACCCACTGGTTTCTACCCTACCGGCAAAATTCACACTACCAAAATCCGATAAATTAATACTTGCGTTACCTACTGCAGCATAACCACTCTCTTCGTTAAAATCGGACATCCGCAATTCATTTATCCATATTTCGCCTGTTTTAAGGTCTGTTGATTGGTTACGCACACCAATCATAATATTTTGCACATCGCCCAAGTTTGGATTTCCAATAATGGTAATTTTATTGGTTGGTTTATCGGGGTCATATTCCGAATATGGTAAAATCAAAGAAACACCTGTACCTTTTTTTCGTTCAATATTACGGGATAGTTTTACATCGGTTAGCAAGCTTAAGGGAAAATCGAACATATTATCATCCGGCCATACAATTTGCCTATCGCCTGATTCTTCAGTTTGTCCGTATATGCCATGCGGAGTAAGTTTTAAAGGTATTTCGTATTCATAGTAATTCTCAGATAAATCGGACCCAACGCGCATAAAACAAGTTAGCTCTGAGTTTTTGAGGTTGGTAATATCTCCAATCATTTTTTCGGCATGCACAAACATCTGTAACCGTTTAAACTGCCGCATGTCGTATCGAGTATTCTTATATACAGCGCGGGCATCGCCTGGAGACAAGTCGGTTACACGCAAAGATAAAGCTTGTTCGTTTTCTTCTCTTATTTGCGCTTGGCTAGGGTCTTTCTCTCTAGTTATACCCGGAGGAATCACATAATTCACCGGTTTTCTATCGGAGTTTTCTTCAATATTTATCACAGAAACATCCATTGTTCCACCAACAGGAATAGGAGCATTTACGCGATAGAGCGCTTTTTTATAAGTACGCCAATCACCGCGCACCAATTCCATAGTAGCAAAACGCAAGTGCGTTTCTTCATCAAAACCGGTTAAGAAGATACGCATAAAACGAATCGATTTAAAATCTAATCGAGAAGTACCCGACTCACCCGACCAATCGCGCACGGGTATTTTAAACTGATACCAGGAAACCTTTTCGTTTTTTCCATTATCCAGTTTAACGGTAGCATCAACCTTATCCATAATAAAGTTTTGACCAACCACCATATCCGAAGGCTTTAGCGACACTTTATAGAAAAAGTATTGTTCGTATTCGCTGAGGTTATTATCCTGATTTATATCTTCCACATTAGGCAAGGTAGTAGCCGATGTTGTGTACGACTCTGTGGTAGATGAACTAACCGGAGAGTTTCCATCCATACCGTTATACCGTTTATAACGGGCTAAAATCCCTACTCGATTTTCATCAAGATTAGACCCTCTAAAATAATGGTAATTATCTCCTGCAGGGTCATTTAAGGCAGAGAACGGATCGGCTTGCAAGGCAGGCAAATGAACCGGATCAATACTGCTTTGGTATTGCTGTAAGAAGTTTTTATAGGTATCAAATTCAAATTCATCTTCGGTTCGCAACCCATCCATGCCCACATCCTGAAATTTTCTAGAGCTCTCGTTATTATCAAAAGCATTAACCATCGATTGTGTTTTAGGTACCCTTCCCCAAACCGTACGCACAGTTTGTGTTGAATCTCCATTTATTGGCAAGCCGTTTTCGAACGATTTTTTGCCGTCTTTTAAAATATCTTCGGATATCTCTCCTAAATTAAAATACAATTCACCGCCATTAGATGATTTATTGTAAACAAATGGATCCATTAACCAAAATTCAATGTATTCGATGTTGGCTGCTTCAAAGTCGGATACTTCCATTTTACGCATGATACCCCCCCAACGGTTTTGCGGATTTTTAAGCGAGCCATCAGGATTAATATTATCAGCATCTAAATTATATGGTCCTCTTTCGGTAGGGTAATACGATAAATTTAACACTGATAGCGAATTAGCTTGTCCTTGAATTGGATCTCTATTCGGAAAAATTTCTTGTTCCAATACCTCACGGACAAAATGATTGGATAATTGATCAACATCATTCCGAATATGGTCGGGTGTAGTTGTTGTGCGTTTAGTAAAGATTGGATCGATATTATACCACGATAATAGCGCTCTATTTTTACCGTAATCGATAGTGTTTGTCAACGAAGCTTCCGGGAATTTATCGCGAGGCGTACTACTTAAATACCACGAATACGGATATTGAATGTTTATCCCTGTTTTTGACGCTTCAAAGTCGTCTATATACGACAGGCCTTGTTTACCAACATCATTAGAGTGACCGGGTAGTAGTTGGGCAAATTCACCGTTAAAAGATATTGAAGAAGGCGCTGTTGCCTTTAATAGAGGTAACTTATCTAACAAATTGGTAAGCAACTGCGATTCTTTTTTATAGCTGGCATTTAGTCCCCAAATAGTATTAGACATAGGCTCATCACCAATACTCACCTTGGTTGTAAGTGGTTTCTCGGTAAGGTGCATCATGGTAGCACCAAGACTAAAATCTTTATTAAATTCATATTCAAGATGCGCCCCTGACAATGATTTTCGTTGCATACTAAAAAACGACTGACTCTCTAAAGATACATCGATATTTGTTCCGGATTCGAGTATCGATTGATTAAGAATAGTTACCGAACCCATGGAGTAATCTACCGTATAATCGATATTTTCTGTTAATAATGCACCACCTGCCGTTACGGTTACCGAACCCTTGGGTACATTCATAGCATTTAAGCGAATTTCAGAACCAACGGTTGATTTATATTCCCCTTTAAGTTTAAACTTATTCTTTTCAGAATACTCTAACGCTTCTGTTTTAGTAAGGTTATACAATTCGGTAAAAATAACTTTAGAAGCCAAGGCATCATCAGCAATTTTTGCTTTTAACGAACTTCCAAAAGGCTCCAATACAGGAAAAATAATACGACCCATCGAAACATCTATCGTATATCCTTCAATAAAATCGAACAACCCATCGGGCCGCAGCTGACTTGCTTGGTCGAGACGGTCTAAAGACAATACCTTTAAAAGGGGTTGATTTTTTACCGCACCACCATCGGGCAAATAATTGACATAAGCACCGGTAGAGTCACTTAGATACATTACATCTAATTTAAATTTTTCTCGCTGTACCTGCGATGCCCCTAAGGAATAGATGTTTTTCATCATCAAATCCCAGTTCTTATTGCTGTTTGAATAACTGGTAGCCTTAATCAATTTTAAAAACAATGCATCAGGCGGATCAATACCATCGGTAGAAAACTCTCCTACCTGATACACCTTACCACCCATAGTATATTCGAAAGATACAGCAAGAACTTCATCTGTATTTAGCTGACTACGGAGAGAGATAAAGCCTAAATTTGAATTTAGCGAATACTCCGAAGGATCTAACCGACGGGCACTCTCCACTTTTTCATAATCATTTCCGCCATCAATATCGAAGAGCCCGTAATTGGCATCCATTATCGCATTCACTTGTTGAATGTCGCGAATATTAGCAATTGCCCTTACTTCATCATACAATGAATTGGCTTTATTATACGGATAGTTAACCCCGGCAGGAGCTTGAATTGTCCAATGTGAGTTATCTCGATTATCCGTTTCACCTAAATCCATAAAAGCCACAACATTACGCGATTGCGTAAAATCTGCCCGATTATTAGTTACCCATACCTCTACCCTATTAACCACAATACCAGAGTTAATATATGGCAGGCGACTCATTGATTTCTCGAAATTATTTCTAAAATAATGGGCTAAAAAGAAGTGTCTATTTTCGTCGTACTGGTCGGCATCAATATCAAATCGAGTTGTTTGGGCACCATTACGCAAGCTTACTGTTTTCGATTCTGATTCTTGTTGGGTGGCAATAGCTGAAACACGTAATTTACCAAACTGCATTTCTGTTTTAATACCAAACAAAGCAGTACTTCCCCTAATTAAAGAACTATTAAGCGGCAAACTCACATTTCCTGCTTCTATATTTTTGATGATATCATCCTCTTTTCCTTCAAAAGCCAGCTTAATTTTTGATTGATCAAAATCGAAGGACGATTCGGTATTGTAATTCATACCAAAGCTAACCTTATCTCCAACTTTAGCATTTACATTAAGTTGAATTTTTTCATCAAAATCGAATATTGGCGCAGGCTTACGCATTCGTTCAGAGAGCGTTGGGTTTTGAATGCGGTTGATTTTAAAACCAAACAACAACTCGGTAGAACCTTGCATTTTTATTTGCACCCCACCGGGACCGAATATCTTATCGGCTCCACCAATATCCAATTGGATATCTGTTAACGAAATTTTTTTATCTTTTTCGTTAGCTAGCTCAGTTTGCACCCTTGATTGCCAATACTTTTGCATGGATTGTTTCATGCTGTATTCGCTGTATTCTTTTTCGGTCATGGAAAATGGCGTAACCACATCCATATCGCCCACCTTAGTTCTAAAAATATACAATCCCGAAGCGGCATCGTATTCAACATCCGTTCTGTAGTTTACCGGATCAGCCAAATCCATCGGATATTGCTTATGTAGATCTTCATAAGTATCCATCTTTCCATCGCGTACAGGGAAATGCACTTTTGCGTGTTCTTCAGCTGGTTCTTCTGAGGCCTCAACAAGCGGTGTATCGTCAATACCCTGAGGCACATTTACTAGCGCGTAACTTGTGCCGAAGACAATTACGAACAATAAAACAATAACTATGTAGGGAAGTCTATTCAAAAGATGCAGGTATAATTCGCACAGTTTTAAAAATTATTCTAAATTATTTTCAGCGCCATTTTAATCAGCTGCTCTACAGAAACATCGGGTTTTTCTTTTAAAATATTCTCAATAGCTTTTTGTGAGGCTTGAGCTGCAAAACCCAACATAATTAAAGCTGATTGTGCTTCTTTTTTAATTGTACTATCAGCAACAAACAAAGCAGCAGCATCATTGTCCGATTTCATCACTTTCCCTTTCAGATCAACAATAATTCGTTCGGCCGTTTTTAAGCCAATACCCTTTACTGTTTTTAATACCGCAACATTTGCCGTTGATATTACTTCTTGTATTTCGGAAACAGACATCGAAGACATTATCATTCGTGCAGTACCTGCACCTACACCTGACACAGACAATAAATGCAAAAAAAGCTGTCGTTCCTCTTGCGATAAGAAACCATACAACACAACAGCATCTTCGCGAATAGCCTCATACACAAACAGTTTGCACGAAGTTTTACCAGATAAATAAGAATAAGTTGGAATAGTTATGTTTAAAAAATAGCCTAAACCGGCATTTTCGAGCACTACATGTGTAGGACTTACCTCTGCAATTTCTCCTTTGATATAATCGAGCATGTTTTTCCGTTTTTTTCTTTAACGAGCAAAGATACAACAAAATATCAACGAACAAAACGGATTTTCACCGTCTTTAAACCCTAGTTTTAAGGTTTTTTTTACTAAAAAAAGCTTTAGTACATGACAAAAATTATATAGCGATATAATTATTTGATATTCAGCAAATTAACTACTTTTTTATTTGGAAAAGACCTTGAAATTTTGTATCTTTATAGCTGACTACCAATCGGTTATAATGAAAACAAAAGATTCCAAGGTCT
>CAMDGD010000013.1 GCA_945897785.1 Paludibacter jiangxiensis | reverse complement strand
ACCTTGGAATCTTTTGTTTTCATTATAACCGATTGGTAGTCAGCTATAAAGATACAAAATTTCAAGGTCTTTTCCAAATAAAAAAGTAGTTAATTTGCTGAATATCAAATAATTATATCGCTATATAATTTTTGTCATGTACTAAAAAGCTCATGTTAAAATAACTTACAATAATACTTCTTTATTTCTCTACATCGTTTTCATCTTTTCTCTTCCTTCAAGTACAAGAAAAATAAGCTATAATATTTTTTTTACGACTTTGTTAGAAATACTTCTATTATAGTATCTATTTAACCTTACCTGTTAGCATACTGGTTTTCGTAATACTTTAGGTATTCTCCAGAAGTAATATGTTCCATCCATATTTCATTTGCCAAATACCAGTCAACCGTTTTTTCAAGTCCTTCTTCAAACTGCAATGAAGGAGTCCAACCCAATTCTCGTTGCAGTTTAGATGAATCAATTGCATAACGCATATCGTGTCCGGCACGATCGGTAACAAAAGTAATAAGCTTAGCCGATTCGCCTTTTACACGACCCAATTTTTCATCCATAATTTCGCATAACTTATGAATTAAATCGATGTTAGTCCACTCGTTAATACCCCCAATATTATATGTTTCGCCATTTTTAGCTTGATGATAAATAAGATCAATAGCCCGAGCATGATCATCAACCCATAACCAGTCGCGAATATTATCGCCCTTACCATAAATTGGAATGGGCTTATTGTTTTTTATATTATTGATTGCTAAAGGAATAAGCTTTTCAGGAAATTGATTTGCACCGTAATTATTCGAACAGTTTGAAATTACAACCGGCAAATTATAGGTGTGAAAGTAAGCACGAACCAACATATCGGAACTAGCTTTAGAAGAGGAGTAAGGGCTACGAGGATCATAAGGTGTCGTTTCTGTAAACATACCATCTTTACCTAAAGAGCCGTAAACCTCATCGGTAGAGATATGATAAAACCGTTTTCCCTCAAAATTTCCATTCCATTGAATTTTTGCCGCATTAAGCAAGTTTATTGTACCAATAATATTCGTTCTAATAAAAGCCAACGGATCAGCAATAGAGCGATCTACATGCGATTCTGCAGCTAAATGAATAATGCCATCGAAGCTATACCTTGTAAAAAGGTCAGCGATGCTTTTTTCTTTGGTTATATCTGCTTTTACAAATTGATAATTTGGTTTATCAGCTACATCAGTCAAATTATCTAAGTTGCCGGCATAGGTTAAGGCATCCAAATTAACAATATCGTAATCAGGATAGGAATTTACAAATAACCTAACCACATGCGAACCTATAAACCCAGCACCTCCAGTAATTAAAATCGTTTTCTTCATCATCTATTATTTCAAATTTGAAATGCAAAAATAGTAAGTTTCACGCATATTATACAAATTTTAGAGAAATAACTCAAAATCTATCTCACAAACCCCAAAAAAATAGCAACTAGTAGATTGTATAATTGCAAATTATCGCTATCTTTGCAGCCGCTTTTCGAGTAAAAGCAGTAGTATTAATCAATAAAAATACAGTTAAACATGGCAACTAAAATTAGATTGCAAAGACACGGACGCAAGAACTATGCGTATTATCATGTAGTGATAGCTGATAGTCGTGCTCCACGCGATGGAAAATTCATCGAACGAATTGGATCGTACAATCCAAACACAAATCCCGCAACCGTTGAAATCAACTTTGAGAAAGCCCTGAAATGGGTATTAAACGGTGCACAACCAACCGACACGGTAAAAAACATGTTATCTGACGAAGGTGTTTATATGATGAAACACTTATTGGGTGGTGTAAAAAAAGGTGCTTTTGACGAAGCTGAAGCACAAAAACGCTATGAAGCATGGAAAACAGCTAAACTTAGTGCTGTTCAATCTGAAAAAAGCAAATTAACCGCCGAATCAGAAGCAGATAAGAAGAAAAGGTTACAAGCAGAAGCGGATAAAAACAAAGAAAAAGCTGCGTTAATTGCCGCTAAAAGAGTTAAAGCAATAGAAGCTGAAGCCAAAGCATCTGCTCCCGAAGTATCAGAAGAAGTTGCTACCGAAGAAGCCGTTGAGACTCCTGAAGCAACAGAAGAAAAACCAGCTGAATAATATCATATAGCTATACGATACAAAAAAAGCCACTTCGTTATGAAGTGGCTTTTTTTTGTAAACCAGTAAAATTATTTTGGCGCTTTATGATACACATAAAAGGCAATCAATGCAAATACAAAATTTGGCAACCAAGCAGCTAACCAAGCCGACATACTTCCGTTTACCGAAAAAGAAGTACTAAAGGTAGAAAACAGAATATACCCAAAACTTAAGCCAATACCTATACCCAAATGTAAGCCGGTTCCACCTCTAACTTTACGAGAAGCTAAAGACACCCCAATTATGGTAAGAATAAATGCAGCAAAGGGCATCGAAAATCGCTTATAATACTCATCCTGAAATGCTTTTATATTACCAACGCCTCTTTCTTGTTGTTTTTCGAGGTATGCTTTTAGTTCGTTATTTTTCATTTGCGGACTATCAAAAGCGGTAATAAAAAAGTCGGTAGGCTGTACAGCAATGCTAGTATCCAAAACTTCTCCTGAAGTAATTTGTTCTTTCATACCTCTAAATTCACGAATCAAATAGTTCTTTACCTGCCATTGGTTTAAAGTATCCCAATGCATACTTTGAGCAGTCATCCGCGAAACCAATTGTTTGTCATTGAACCGTTCCATAGAAATATTGTACCCTGTATTTTGGGCATTATCAAACCGTTCAATATAAAGAATAATGCCTTTTTGTATTTCCAGTTGAATATTAGACACATGTTCTTGTCGAAATTTTTTAATGTATTGGTTTTCAAAATCCAAGCGGGTTTTATTGGCAGATGGAATGACAAATCCCGACAACAAGAAAGTAACCAAAGCAATCAAGGTTGCAGAAATAATATAAGGCCGTAATAAGCGATTATAGCTTATACCACTAGATTGTATAGCAATAATTTCACTGTTTCCAGCCATTTTTGAGGTAAAAAATATTACTGCAATAAAGGTAAACAGCGGACTAAACATATTGGCAAAATAAGGTATCATGTTTAGGTAATAGTCAACGATTACAGCTTTTACCGGAGCCTGATTGTCAAAAAACTTATCCATCTTCTCGGTTAAGTCAATCATAATGGCAATGCTCATTATGAGAGAAATAGACAAAAAGAAAGTGCCTAAAAATTTGCGAATAATATATAAGTCGATCTTTTTTAACATCGTTGTCCCAATTGATTATATACGGTAGCTTTCCAAGCAACAAAATTTCCGGCAATAATATGTTTTCTTGCTTCGGTAACTAAAGTTAAATAAAAAGCCAAATTATGAATAGAGGCTATTTGTAAACCAAGTAACTCCTTAGATACAATTAAATGCCTTAAATATGCTTTTGAATATGCAGTATCAACAAAGCTTGTTCCATTTTCATCAATGGGAGAGAAGTCGTTTTTCCATTTTTCGTTTCGCATATTCATTGTGCCATTCCAAGTAAACAACATGCCGTTTCTTCCATTGCGCGTAGGCATAACACAATCAAACATATCGACGCCTCGTTCTATTGCTTCCAACAGGTTTTGAGGCGTTCCAACTCCCATTAAATATCGGGGTTTATCTTTCGGTAATAGTTCGTTAACGACATCAATCATCTCGTACATCTTCTCTGCCGGTTCGCCAACAGCTAATCCGCCAATAGCATTCCCTGCACAATTTTTTTCAGCAATATACGCTGCCGATTGCCTTCTAAGTTCCGGAAAAGTACAGCCCTGAACAATAGGAAATAACGCTTGTGAATACCCATATTTTGGAGTAGTTTCGTCAAAGCGCTTAATGCATCTATCAAGCCATCTATGAGTTAATTCCATCGACTTTTTAGCATAGGTGTAATCCGAATTTCCCGGCGGACACTCATCAAATGCCATAATAATATCAGCACCAATACTTCGTTGAATATCCATAATACTCTCGGGCGTAAACAAGTATTTTGATCCATCAATATGCGAACGAAAATGGGCGCCTTCTTCTGTAATTTTTCGTTGTTGTGCTAAAGAAAACACCTGAAAACCACCACTATCAGTAAGTATTGGTCCATTCCAACCGTTAAAAAGATGTAAACCACCTGCTTTTTCGATAGTATCCATACCAGGACGAAGAAATAAATGATAGGTGTTGCCTAAAATTATTTGTGCCTTAATATCCTCCTTTAGTTCTCGTTGATGCACTGCTTTTACAGTACCAACAGTACCAACAGGCATAAAAATAGGCGTTAGAATTTCGCCATGATCGGTAGTAATTTTTCCGGCCCTTGCAGCAGAATATAAATCGGTATGTTGTAAATCAAATTGCATCTATTACTATTATTGGCTAAAAAATTACTGTATGGTTAATCCAACCAAGTCGTCGGTAGTAGAAAAACCACCCAAAGTTACAGTTTGTACTGTATTTACCAAAGATTTATTGTAGGGAGCAAACACTTTTACATAATTTTCGGTAAAACCATGCATCATTGCAACTTTTTTCGTCGATTCCCACAATACCTGAGCTGTTTTTCCTATTTGCGCTTGATAAAAAGCACTTGTCATTGCATCAGATAACTGATGCAATTGTTCGCTTCGATACTTTTTCTCTGCCTGAGACACGCTATGTTCAATCATTAAAGCCTTTGTTCCGGCTCTTTCGGAGTATGTAAACACATGCAACTGTGAAATTGGTTGCTTGTGAATAAATTGATATGCATCCTCAAAAAACTGGGCTGTTTCGCCACGGGTACCAACAATAACATCTACACCAATAAACGCTTGCGGCATAAGTTTTTTAATATACGCCAGTCGTTGAGCAAACAAGTCTCTAGTATATTTTCTTTTCATTAATAACAAAACATCATTACTGCCGGATTGAAGTGGAATATGAAAATGAGGGGCGATTCTTTTTGCATTTGCCACAAAATCAATACACTTTTCTGTTAACAGATTGGGTTCAATACTTGAGATACGGTAACGAGCAATTCCTTCTATTTCATCTAAGGCCTTAAGTAAATCGAGAAATGACTCACCGGTATTTCTCCCAAAATCACCAATATTTACACCGGTAAGCACAATCTCTTTTGCCCCTTCAATTACAGCTTGTTGTGCTTGTTGTACAGTTTGCGCAATCGTACCACTACGGCTTTTACCCCGTGCAAAGGGAATGGTACAATATGTACAATAATAATCGCAGCCATCTTGTACCTTTAAAAAGAAACGCGTACGATCATTATACGAACACGAAGGATGAAAATCGCTTATAAGTTGCGTTTTACTATGAAAAATGCTTGCTTTATCTTTTTTCTCTAACCCCGATAAATGGGTAAGAATATCAAATTTCTCGTTGGTGCCAAGCACCAAATCAACTCCTGGTATTGAGGCTATTTCGTTTGGCTTTAACTGAGCATAGCAACCCGTAACAATAATAAATGCATCAGGGTGTAGTCGTGTAAAGCGATGAATGGCTTGTCGGCATTTTTTATCCGCCATATCGGTAACAGAGCAGGTGTTAATAACACACACATCGGCATGTTCGCCCGGCTTAACTTTGCGGTAAGCTGCCTCTGTAAGCAAGCGACCTATAGTCGATGTTTCGGCAAAATTTAATTTGCACCCTAAGGTAAAAAAAGCAGCTTTTTTATCGTGAAATATAGCGTTATCAATCATGAAATTAAAAAAGAAAAGGGTTAAATCGTGTATTTATCAAAGATTACGAAAGAAGCCATTTATATGCTGATAGTTGATGCATTAGATACACGCTAATTTTACTCTACCATTGATTAATTTTGGTATTACAGGACAAATATTTTTTTGTAAACAATAGTCTAAATCGGCTTTAAATCCATTATTCTTAAGAAAATGATAATGCACACAGGCTTCATCTAAAACGGAGTGCAGCCCTTTTGAAGCAGCAGACTGATACATTAGTTTATGTGCATAAGCAGTTTCAGAAAGTGTAATAGTATTATCTAAGGACCTAAGCTGTTCAATAATATTTCCGGCACAAAGAGCATCATCTAATGAAAACATGTTATGAGTACCCGCACAAACAATAGTCACATTGTTCTGCTGGTTGGCAATATAAGCACAAACCTTATCAATATTTAAAAAAGAGGCAATAATTAGTTCCTTATGACGGGTAATTTTCTTTATTGCCTTTGTGCCATTGGTGGTTGAATAAAAAATTGTTTTATTCTTGACCACTTGCTCACTGTACTCTAATGGCGAATTACCTAAATCATTATCATTCAGTTTAAAACCGTTACATTCACCTCCATAAAGGTAATCATTTACTTTTGTCGGTTTGGCAACATTATCTTTATCTATATGCAAAAGCATTGCCCAATCATTTTCGTAACCAAGTGCTGCTCTCGACAGCTCTTTTTTTAGGGGAATTTGTTGTTTTTTAGCCACAAGATTAAACGCTTTGGCTCCGTTAAATAATGCTGTGCAAATAACCGAAGAGGCGCGTAAAACATCAATAACAACAACCAATTTATCGTTGGTATTCATTTGATTGATTTGCGACACTGTGGAAACTACCTCAATATTCATTGCTTAGGTTTAATGAAGTACAAAAATAGTAAATTAAAGCATTACGAACTAAATTTCTTTTTTAGAATAGGAGTAAACGGTTTTTTTGTAGCTGAATTATGCGAATATTGCTTGCTATTTGCATCCGATTTACCCTTTGATTTATGCTCTTTACCAGAAACGGAAGGTTTGCTTTTGGCTGGTCGTTGCTGCTTAGGCACTTTTATAGGATTATGATCTAGCAAAGGAAATGGATGTTCCTGAATTAGCGGAATTTTAATTGAAATAAGTCGCTCAATATCTTTTAGATAAGCTTTTTCCTCTGCATCGCAAAACGAATAAGCCGTACCGTTGGCACCGGCTCTTCCTGTTCTGCCAATACGGTGAACATAAGTCTCCGGAATATTAGGCATCTCAAAATTGATAACAAAAGCCAATTCATCGACATCAATACCACGAGCAGCAATATCTGTAGCTACTAATACGCGCGTGCTTTGGTCTTTAAAGTTAGTTAATGCCCGTTGACGCGCATTTTGAGCTTTATTGCCATGTATGGCTTCTGCTTTAATATTATTTTTGTTTAAGAACTTGGCCACTTTATCTGCTCCATGCTTTGTGCGGGTAAATACAAGGGCTGTTTTAATATTTTTATCACTTAAAACATGTAATAATAACTGTTGTTTATTTTCTTTATCAACAAAATAAACCGCTTGAGCAATTGTTTCGGCAGTAGTTGCCGAAGGGGTTACTTCAACTTTTTTGGGGTTACGTAAGATGCTGTTAGATAGCTTTACAATTTCTGGAGGCATCGTGGCTGAAAAAAATAACGACTGTCTTTTAACCGGTAAAACAGCCAATAATTTGCGTACATCATGAATAAAGCCCATATCCAGCATACGGTCAGCTTCATCAAGCACAAATATTTCAATATCTTTTAACGAAATTATCCGTTGGTTCATTAAATCCAATAATCTACCCGGAGTAGCAATTAGCACATCTACACCATTCTTTATGGCTTTAACCTGTGAGGCCTGTGTAACACCGCCAAATACTACGGTACTTTGTATGCTTGTGTGTCTGCCGTAGGATTTAAAGCTTTCTTCAATTTGAATAGCCAATTCGCGGGTAGGGGTTACTATCAAACTGCGAATTTTTCTGTTTTTATCGTACGATTTATTGTTGGTTAATAATTGAATAATTGGGATAGCAAAAGCAGCCGTTTTACCGGTTCCGGTTTGTGCGCATCCTAGTAAGTCGTTGCCATCTAATACAATAGGAATTGCTTCGGCTTGTATAGGCGTAGGAGTGGTGTAACCCTCTTCCTTAACTGCGTTAAGAATGGGTTGAAGTAAATTCAGTGAATCAAATGTCATGTTAAATTTTTTAGACAGAAGAGAAATTGTCTGTTATTCGGAATAAAAAGCAATATAAATTCTGTAGTGTTAATGCCACAAAGATACGATTATTTATTGGGTTTACGAAAAAGCGAAGTCTTGTTTTTTCAAACAAGACTTCAACGATAAGGCTAGCTAAAGGAGTACCTAATATATTTTATTATTAGCTATACTTTTATCATTTTTTCGTTTCAGGTACCGATTTAAAGCCTTTTCTTTCTTGTACACCCCATGTCTTATTGCCTAATAAAAAAGAAATATTCCCTCTAATGGCATTATACACATTAATAAAATGATACGAAAAAGGCTCAATAAAGGCAATAGCTATAAGTTTAATAATATCAGTTACTTTACGGTATTTATGAAAAGTATATTCCTCATAAAGAATGGCATACGAAGAAAATGCCACCGCAAATAAATAAACAAAAAGAAAAAGAAAAAGAAAAAATGGCCAATTTACCGCTCCAATAATAATTAAATAAACCATATACGATAAGCCCAATACTTCAATAATAGGAGCCAACCATTCAAAGAAAAACCAGAACGGATACCCTAACATACCTAAAGAACCGTATGTCGGATTAAAAAACATTTTTCGATGTATGTGCAAACTATCCATTAATCCTCTAGTCCAACGGTTTCGTTGACGATGAAGCATAGTTAAATTATCAGGCACTTCTGTCCAACAAAGCGGATCAGGAATATACTCCACGCGATGTTTAATTTTTTTATTATACATATATTTTCGCATCCGTATAACCAACTCCATATCTTCACCAACAGTATTATGATTATACCCACCACAAGCCATAGCCACCTGTTTATCAAATAAACCTAGTGCGCCTGAAATTAGCAATAAGCCATTCAATTTACTCCAAGCAATTCTACCCATTAAAAAAGCACGGGTATATTCCACTACTTGAAATCTAGCCCATAAATTTTTGGGCACTTCAACCTGAACAATATGCCCATTTTCAATGTGACATGAATTAGCGATACGAATAGCACCTCCTGTTGCAATAACCTGTTCATCAGAATTTTCCATAAAGGGCTTTGCCATTTTAAGCAATGCATCAGGCTCTATCACAGAGTCAACATCTATAGCAACAAACAAATCATGCTGGGCAATATTTAAGCCTGCATTCAATGAATCAGCTTTTCCGCCATTATACTTATCTACAACCGTTAGCAACCGAAAAGCCCTGTTTTTAGAACGGTAAACTGCACGTATCTCTTTTGTTGGTATAATTGAATTGACAGCAAAATCAATGCTTTTCAACTCGTATTCTTGAATTAATTTTGATAAGCTATCGTCGGTACTTCCATCATTTATCACAATAACTTCAAAATTATTATAATGAATAGAAAGCAGCGCATTAACATTATCAACTATTGTTTTACTTTCGTTATAGGCTGGAGCAAGTATCGATATACTAGGGGCATTTGGAGCCGACAAAAGTATATCATAATTAACAGCACTATTAGCACGCTTATAATGCAAAAGTTGGTATGCAGATATAAGTCCTAATAACAAATACGACAAACAGATAATTATAGTAAATATCAATATGAAGTATGTAAATATAAAGCTAAATAGTTCCATAATTTAGTTTTTTAAGTAGGCAAGATGTTTTATCATTTTCTCCAGCTCAGCACTTGGAGGATTATCTCCAACTATTTTTTTTAACGTACTCGAAGACATGTTTTTTATAATTGCCCAGTTGATTTTAAAATCAGATTTTTCAAGCAATTTTTTTAAAAAATCCACACTATCAGGAGTATCAAATTTTGCCAACGCTTCAACTATATCTACTTGAATATGCGTAGATTCGTTTGAAAATTTTGCTATCAACTCCGGTGCAGCTTCTTTATAATCAAGTGCTTTAACAACATGTAATGCTTGATGTCTTATAGCTTCATTGCTGTGTTTTAATAGCGCAATAACCTTTTCGGCATTATCTCGCTGATAAAAACTTTCTATCATAATTAAAGCAAATATTACCACTGTATCATTTTTTGACATAAGGAAATCGCCAAAATTTGGCAATGGAATAGATTCCCTCACAATAGTTCGGTGCAAAGAAATTTGTTGCCACTTTGATATTGGATAATCTACCTGGTGTAAAAAATCGAACGAATGCGATTTATCCAATGTTAGCAAGGCATTTTGAGCAGCATTTCGCACATCGCTATTTTGATCGTTAATATTTCTTTTTATTTTATCTATAACAGAAACAATGTTCATAGATGATGCAACAAGCATGTATTTAATGCGCACATGCCAAAAAATTGAATCAATTTTTTTTGCTACAAATGCATCTAGTTTTAACTCGTAAAACAACGCGTTGGTTAATGAGGCTTTATTACCAATTATATTTTCGTGTAAAACAACCAACGGCTTAATAACTCTTGCTTTAGAAAAAAGTTTTAAATTAGTTACAGCAAAGGGACTCTGTGTATATAAGTACTCTATAATTAATTTTTCCACCCGATTATTGTGAATCTTATCTACAATTTCTTGTCTCAACTTACTAAATCGTCTTATTATCAGAAGAAAAAATAACACAACAATACTTACCACCGAAATACTTATAAAAAACAGTATAAGGGGTACTACATACCGAATAAACGAATTTTGGGCAGGATTATCGTCAAGTAAAAAGGGAATATACTCTTGATAATACTCTTTTAAAGCAATTAGGTATGGGAAATCTAAATAACTATTTCCAAACAAAATCCATTGTACAAAAACAATTGCCCCTAATATCAATCCAAGCATTAGTAGTACAAATGCAAGAAATGGTTTTATTATTTTTTTTTGTGAATTCATCATTGCATGTTTTAATTATCATAAACGCTCAATCGTTTTATTCGTAGTATCAACCTTTCAGGATCTAAGGGCTTCGAAATATAATCTTTAGCCCCTAAACGGTACGCTTGTTCCATCATGTTTTCCGAAAGCACATCTGAATATACAATAACAGATGAAGAAGGGTTTTCACGCATAATAAGTGAAATATATTCTAATCCATTAACTAAAGGCAATAGCAAATTGGTAATTACAATTTCGGGATGATTATCGCGTACCAATTCCATTCCTTTATAACCATTCTCCGCAGTTATAACTTCATAGCCATTAGCAGTCAATTCTTTGCTAAGTAACTTTAGCAGAATGGGTTCCTTATCACAAAGTAATATTTTCATATGGTTATTATTAGCTTGACATTAGTTTACTATTAGTCTTCGGGGATATTTACTCCTGTTAAATGTACGTGCAACGAATATCAGCAAAGCGTACTGTCGCGACCGAAGGGAGTTTAATATCTATGAATAACTATTTTAAGATCAGTTCATCTGATTATAATTTAGTTTTTTCAATAAACTTAAAACAAATACGACAAACGGAACTCAGCAGAAAATACATTGCGGTTTTTATTCGAGAAATACTCTTGCTTCTCTAACATAAAATTCAATCCTGCAATCCATCGTTGTAAAAACAAGGTGTTGTACTCTAACTTTACTCCGGTAGCTTGTAAAAAATAATTATTAGATGGATCAATTACATTGGCTCTTTGATCAGGATTTACGCCTGATTTTAATTGCAAACCAATATAATTATGCTTGGCACAATACCTTCTTACAGTAAATAGAGCGCTAGTTCCAAGCATATTATCTACCGGATTAAGGTATGTTCTCAAATTAACCCACCAGCTGCCAATATACTTTCCATAAGATGCAGTATAGATAAACACATCTGCCGGATAAAAACTTAAGAACCTGGTGCCTAAAGAAAATTCATTTCCTTTTCCAACTACCTGATACCACTCAGCTCCTAAACGATAATGCGGAAAAACAGAATCTCTTGAATAGCCCATATTGTAATAGAAATAAGCCTTTTCACTAGCTGTAATATAGGCATCAATTTCTAGCTGAATGGCATCCTGATTAAATCGGTTCGCATAATTTAACCGTGCAATAGCAGTATGGCTCTTTATTTTTCGAGCATATTCTATATAAGATAACTGAGTAGGAGAGATGATGTTGTTTTCATAAAAATCAATTATAGTACTAATGGTTAATCTGTTTTTTGACGAAAGCAAGAACAACTGTTGTTGAAGTTTCTTCGCCATTGTATTATTAGCATCCCTTAAAAGCATGGAGTCAACCATTGTTGCTGCATATGTGTAATTTTTGAGTTTGATTAAACAGGTAATCTTAATCTGCTCAAATATACTGTCATTTGGATAATAGATTAAAGCATTATCACACTGATTTACACAGCCTAAGTAGTCCTCAGACCAATAATACCAATTGACTCCTGTAGCTAAAAGCGCTTTATTATCTCCATATTCATTTAATAAATAATCGATATGAACTTTCGCTTCAGCAAATTTCTTTTCCCTCATGTAGCTATTCGCTATAAGGATATGTGCATCATAATTATCTGGGTTTAGCGCAAGTAATTTGTATGAAATCTTATTTGCTTCAGTATAATTCTCTGTATTTACTAAATGCTGAGCTTCTTTTAATAAGGAATCGGTATTAACATTTTCATGCTGTGAAAACAATGGTTGTGTTAGTAATAGAAAGACTATCTGAATAAAACAACAGTTTTTCAAATATGAACGAAATATTGGTTTCATATATTTATGTTTTTGTATTTAAGTATTTAAATACAAAAATACCATTTATTATTGTATTATCATAATTTTATTTACCAAGAATTTTAATTAAAAAAACGCTACATTTACAAACAAAAAAACAATGAATATGGAAGAACTAAATTTAAGCTCGATGGAAGAAATATTGCTTTATGCCATCAATCAAGAAAACGAAGCCGGTTTATTTTATGCTAAAGAAGCAAAAAGAACAAGCAAAATTGAATTGAAAATGATTTGGGAACAACTTTCGCACGATGAAGTTCGTCATAAAGCAATTTTATCATCACTTTTAGAAAACTTGAAAGAAGAAGATCAGCAAATCAGCTATTCTAGCAAAGAAGTAACAAACTATACCGCTATAGATATACCGGAAAAAGAATATACTGATATAGAAAATGCTATTATCTTAGCTATCAACAATGAAAACGATGCCTATTTTTTATATAAGCATTTGGCTGATAAAGTATCAAACTTAACCCATAAAAAAGTATTAGAAACCTTGGCTTATGAGGAACTCAAACATAGAGAAAGTTTAGTTATTGAGTTGAATGCCTAAAAATGAGTTTAAAAAAGGGTAGTCTATAAATATATAGACTACCCTTTTTTAAACTATGCACCCAATGCCTTTAAAGCCTCGTAAACTAAAAATGCAGGCCAAACAATAGCTTTTAAAAAGCCTACTACACCAGCCCAAAAGCTACAAGCATTAGCTATAAAATAAATGGCTGCACCAATTAAGCCTAGGCCGTAAACTGCACCGGCAGGAGCACTCTGATTCATGTTACTACAATTTTTTTCTTTGTTTTCCATAAAATTCGTTATTTATTAGGTTTTCGATAACTAAATATAGAAATACAAATATAAAAATTTTGTGGTATTAACCTACAGATTTAGCTCTTTTTTATACGGATAAAAATAGAGCCAAGACAAATGACAGGGTTTGCGTTTTAGTTTTCAATGAATCAATTTTCAATGAAAAACCGGCTCTTTTTGCACAAACAATAAACCCTTATGAATCGGGATTTCGGAGTACCTCAACCCCGAAAAGTCGGGATTTCGGAGTACCTCAACAGTTTACAACTAAGCGAAATGTTATATAAACAAGTTTAAATTAGCCTGTTCTGCTCTTTCCATATACGTTGCCACACCACCAATAGTTACTTCATCCATTAATTCTTCTTTCTTAACACCCATAACATCCATACTCATTTGACAGGCTATAAACTCAACACCACTTAATTGAGCCTGTTTGAGTAACGACTCTAAGGAGTCAATTTTTTTCGATTTCATTATCAAACGCATCATCCAGCTTCCTATTCCTAGCATGTTAAGTTTTGATAAAGTTAGTTTTTTGCTATGAGAAGGTAACATTAAGCCAAACATCTTTCCGAAGAAGTCTTTGGTAACACTAGGTTTTTCTTTCTTTTTTACCACATTTAACCCCCAAAAAGTAAAAAACATGGTCACCTTCATGCCTGTAGAAGCGGCACCATTAGCTAGAACAAAACTGGCGAGTGCTTTATCTAAATCATCACTAAAAACAATAAAAGTTTTGTTTCTACCTCCGTTGCCGTTTATTATTGGAGCTTGATGGTTCATTTTTTCGATTATTGCGGTAGTAATTCCATTTTCGGTACTTATCGACTGTAAATTATTTTGCGTAACATTACACCAAGCCTGGGCGTCTCTGGCAAAACCCGGATCAGAAGCTGTAATTTCGATTAGACTTCCCGGCTCTATGGCATCTATATTTTTCTTTAATTGAATAATTGGACCTGGACATTGCAACCCACAAGCATTTACTTGCACTTTACTTTTATTTTGAAGAGTTCCGGTTTGATGAATGGAATTTTCTTCGTGAATTTTTAGGTTTGCGTAAATATCTTCGTTGCTTTGTTTCATAACAGACAGTTCATATGTTTTATATCCACCACTTAAATTATATACTTCAGAAAATCCTCTCTGCATTAAAATTCGCGAAGCCACATGCCCTCGTAACCCCACAGCACAATAAACAATAATCTTTTTATTTTTTGGCAAACTATCCAACTGATTACGCAAGTTATCTAAGGGAATATTTGTTGCTCCGGGAATAAAACCAAGTTCAAACTCCTCTGCAGTACGCACATCAAGTAAAAACACATCTTGAGGAGCAAACTGATGAATTTCATTCCATTGTATGGCTCGCATTCTTCCGTTTAGAATATTTTCAGCCACATATCCGGCAATATTTACAGGATCTTTGGCCGACGAGTAGGGAGGAGCATAGGCATGTTCAATATCAATTAAATCGTACACCGTTCCTCCTTGTTTTAAAATAGCAGCAATTAAGTCCAATCGTTTATCAACCCCTTTGTATCCAATCACTTGAGCACCAAACAATTTACCGTCAACTGGCGAAAAAACTATTTTTATGGTTAAGGGAATAGCTCCGGGATAATAACCCGCATTAGAACCCGAATGTGTGATGGATTCGATAAATGGTATTTTCTCTATTTTTAGTGTTTTAGCTGATACACCCGTAGAAGCAACCGTAATATCAAATACTTTTGCAATTGCTGTTTGTATAGAACCATTATACACTATTTTATTGCCAAAAACAATATTATCGGCACAAATTCGGCCCTGACGGTTGGCCGGACCGGCTAAATAGGTTACAGTAGGCTTATGAGTCAATGGGTTTTCAAATTCGATAGCATCGCCAACAGCATAAATAGCCGAATCGGAAGTTTGTAAATACTCGTTTACTTTAATACCACCGGTTACACCAATCTCTAACCCAGCAGCTTTTGCCAGTTTACTATCTGCACGAACACCTATCGATAAAATAACCAAATCAACGGCTAGTGTGCGACCGCTATTTAGGTTTACCGTTACGCCATTTTCTTTTTCTTCGAAAGAAGCCACACCATCGCCTAAATAAAAACGAACATTTTTTGTTTTTAAATGCTGATGCACAATAGCAGCCATCGAGTAATCGATAGGAGGCATAACCTGATCAAGCAATTCTACGATAGTTACTTCAATTCCTAATTGATGTAAGTTTTCGGCCATCTCTAAACCTATAAAACCTGCACCAACCACCACAGCTTTTTTTGGTTTTCGCTTATTGATAAAGTGTTTTATTTTATCGGTATCACTAACATTCCGAAGGGTGTAAATACCCTCACTATCAATACCCTGAATTGGAGGACGAAGCGCTTCGGCACCGGGAGATAAGATTAATTTATCATAACTCTCCTGATAGATTTCTCCTGTTAATACATTCTTAACGGCAACCGTTTTATTTTTCTTGTCGATAGATATAACCTCTGAATTAACGCGAACAGAAGTATTAAAACGGGTTCCAAATCCTTCGGGCGTTTGAACAAAGAGCTGGTTTCTATCAGTTATTACATCACCTATGTAATAAGGTAATCCGCAATTTGCATAAGAAATATATGCCCCTTTCTCAAAAAGCACAATCTCAGCTTTCTCATCTACTCGCCGTAATCGGGCTGCTGTAGTAGCTCCTCCGGCTACACCACCTACAATTAAATATTTACTCATAGTTATTATTTTTTTGATTGGGATAATAATTGGGCAAATTCTTCGCTAAAAGGCTTAATTTCTTCCAACTTTTCCAATCCGTTTTTACTTACAAAAAAACACATCTTTCTTTTGTCTGATTTATCAATTTTCCGAACGATAAATCCCTTATCCTCAAGCGATTTTAAAAGCTTTGAAATATGTGGTGGGGGCAATGCTAGTTTTTCTATAATTTGCCCTGTATGCATATTTGTTTTTGAATTTAATAAGCAAAGAATCATGGCTTCATTCAGACACAAATTGCTTTGCACCAAAAACCGTTGTTCAAAAGAGTTTATTGCTCTATACACATCAATTAATTCACAAAACCAAATCATGCTATCAAGAAATTTAATGTTTGTAAATATAATAAACATTTTCCAAATGAAATAGTTGTATTAATATAATTATTTTTTCAATACTAATTTTATATATAAGTTCAACCATGAATATTGCAAGATAAAAGACTGGTGTTGTGTAGAATATTCGTGCCGTTAGATGCAAAATTTTGGTAGATTAGGGAATATTATTATTACCCCCAAATAGGGGCGAAACTTTTATATGGACATAAGAGAGAAAAAAACTATGGCAACCAGCCTTACGTAGTCGATAAAAAATACTAATCAGACAGGGTGATGAATTGTTGTTCTTTGTTTATCTTCGCATCGATAAAAAAACAAGTATGCAAAGGGAAGATGCAATACAAAAAATGAATAATTACGGAGAAAAAGGGTGGCCTTTTTTCTTTCTAATTGATTTTTTACAAAAGCAACCCGAAGTAATACTATTAAAAGACATAAACACCAATAACATTCAGTTTAGACTACCCAATTATTGGATTGAGAAACCATCAAAGACTGCTACTAATAGTGTTTTTTTACAACACAAAGGGTATTCGCAGCAAGCTTACTGCCAGCAAATTGAGAAAGTAATAAGGCACATTAAACGGGGAGACAGTTTTTTGGTAAACCTAACCTGCGAAACAAAAATTACCCTTAATATAAGCTTGCCGGAACTATATAAGCTGGCAAAAGCAAAATATAAGTTACTGTATAACAATCAGTTTGTTGTTTTTTCGCCCGAAACATTTGTCACCATTAACAAAGGAGAAATTGCAACTTATCCAATGAAAGGGACTATAGATGCCACAATTCCAAATGCAGCAACCATCCTTTTACAAAGTCCCAAAGAAAAAGCAGAGCATTATACCATTGTCGATTTACTGCGCAATGATTTAAGTCTGGTTGCCGATAATGTTCGGGTAACAAAATTTCGTTACATTGAACAAATAGAGACAGATTCGGGACCCTTGTTGCAAGTTAGTTCAGAAATAAAAGGTGACTTGCCGACCGATTACACCAAAAAATTGGGAAGTATTATTTTTGCACTACTACCAGCCGGGTCAATTAGTGGGGCACCAAAAGACAAAACAGTAGCAATTATTCAAGAAGCAGAAACATATCAACGAGAGTATTATACCGGAATTTTTGGTGTTTTTGACGGACAACGCTTGGATAGTGCCGTAATGATTCGTTTTATACAAAAAACAGCCGATGGTTTTGTTTACAAAAGCGGAGGAGGTATCACTGCTTTTAGTAAGATAGATGAGGAGTATCAGGAAATGCTAAAGAAAATATATGTCCCAATTAATTGAAAGCATAAAAGTAGAAAATCGCTGCCTGCAACATATTGAATGGCACAATAAGCGTTTTAATGAGGCTAGGAGAGAGCTGTTTGGTATTCAAACAGCCATCAAGCTTGAAGAGTTAATTGCTATTCCACATTGCCTTGATAACAAAGTCTACAAATGCCGCATCGTATTTCAAAAGGAAATTAAAAAAATTGAGTTTGAACCGTATCAGATTCGTTCAGTAAAAAAAGTTAAGCTATTACACGCTCCAACTATTGATTATCACTTAAAATATCTTGATAGAACAGCTATAAACGACTTGTATAAGCTTCGAGAAACAGCGGATGATATTCTCATTGTTCAAAATGGATACATTACCGATTGCTCTTATGCCAATGTGGTGTTTTTTGATGGCTCAACATGGCTTACAGCAAGTACTTTTTTGCTTAACGGCACACAACGACAACGGTTACTTTTTGAAGGAAAAATAAAAGAAAAAGAAATAAAATACACCGATTTAGACCATTTTACAAAAGCAAAACCAATTAACGCCATGTTGGATTTTGAGACCACACAAACTTTTGAGATAATAAAATAACAACTTCTCTACACGATACATGCAGAGAAGTTGTATCAATAAATCTATTTCTTCAACAAATCACGAATTTCTGTTAACAACACTTCTTCTTTTGAAGGAGCAGGAGGTGCTGCAGGAGCTTCTTCTTGTTTTTTCTTGGTAGAATTTATTAACTTGATTAACATAAAAATAACAAACGCTACAATAAAAAAATCAAAAGTCACTTGAATAAAGTTTCCATAATTCAATAGTACATCGGGATTACCATCAATCAGACTAGGCACCGATACACTTAGTTTAGTGAAATTAACCCCTCCGGCTAAAATACCTACAGCAGGCATAATAACATCCGCTACCAAAGAGCTGACAATTTTACCAAAAGCGACACCAATAATAATACCCACTGCCATGTCAACAACATTGCCTTTCATAGCAAAGGCTTTAAACTCTTTAATAACACTCATAGTAGTTAATTTTTAAGTTTTTTATTTAATACCTATCACTTCCTTAAATTGCACTCTTGGCCCAATAATATTTACGTTTGATTCTGTGGCTTTAATAATCGTCATCAAAACTAACTGAGTTGAGTTATGGTAACCGATAAATATTTTTTACTTTTAAATACTAAATCAATTTCCCAGCTTACATCAATATTTCCCGGGTTTTGCAAGTAATTTGATAATAAGTTGAGCTTAGTAAGGACCAACACTGTTTATTTGAAAAGATAGTGTTTGTACATAAAATGCTTATACAACAATTTTAATTATACTTGATGAACAACCCTTTGAGGGAAAGGAATCTCGATATTTTCTTGCTTAAAGGCTTCGAATAATCTTTTTCGAAGTTCTCCAGTAATAGCCCACTGCTGAAGGGGTTTTACATCACCTACAATTTTAATTTCAACCGATGAATCACCAAAATTATCTATACGAACAAATTCTGGAGCTTTAATAATTTCTTTCATCCATTGAGGGTCTTCTGCTAAGCCTTTTCCTACCCGATTAACAACCGCTATTACATGATCGATATTTGAATTGTAAGAAACACCAATATTTAAGTTAACGCGCGAAAATGTTTTAGACAAGTTGGCAACTTTTTTAATTTCTCCGTGAGGAATGTGGTGCACTGTTCCGTTTAAATCACGCAAGGTAGTTTTACGCAAACTAATATCCTCAACCAACCCACCGGTACCATCAAAATTCACCACATCACCAATGCGGTATTGATTTTCTAAAATCATAAACATACCGGTAATAATATCGCGTACTAAATACTGACCCCCAAAACCAAAGGCAATACCAACAATACCTGCACCGGCTAAAATTGGTCCTATAGCAACACCAATTTCTTGTAACACCATAAGTATGGACATCACATAAATAACAATTTTCAAGGTGGTATTGAATATGTGAATCAGCGTATCTTCTCTTTTTCTTTCTGAGTCTTTTGATGAGTATCTGTCGGAGACTACAGCTATTCTAACTGCTTTTTCTATTATTTTGGCTAAAATCTTATTCAGCAAAAAAGCGACAACTAGAATGATTAAGATTTTTATGCCATGCGATAAAAACCAAGGAGTAACAAAGGCTAAAAATTGAAAAAAATGTTCTTTCATCTGTAATTATTTTAATTCATTAGTAAAAATAAAAACGCCGCTTAAATATATAAACAGCGTTTAAATAGTATCTAAAACACACCGCCTTAGCGCTTATTTTTCAAATTCCTCTATGTTAAATTCAGCAATCGAAGCAGGAGTGTGTTCTGTAGTTTCCTCTACAGCAATAGTATTATTTTCAGTTGCTTCATTATATTCCGATAAATCTTCTGGAGATTCGGCATTTGACTTAATAAATGCGATTACTTCTTCTAGGCTCTCCGAAAACTTATCAAAATCTTCTTTATATAAAAATATTTTATGCTTTTCGTAAGCAACCTTAATATCATCTTCAAAACCGCTAATAATCTTCTTGCTTTCGGTTATAGCTACAAATAAATCATTCTTTCTGTTTCGTTTTACATCAATGTAATAAATCCGTTTACCGGCCTTAATCGATTTCGAAAAAACAATTTCTTGTTCTCTAACATCATGCTTTTTAGGTTTCATTTCTTCCATAAACCATCCCTTCCTTTAATGTGTTTCAACACAAATAAATAAATCTATCGTTCAAAATTGTACATTTTTTTTTACATTTCAAAACCAAAAGGCATTTTTTTCATTTTTGTGTATTTTTACTATATTTTTTAGGCCTTAGTTTCCATTTATTGTAAAAAAGCAGTACTTTTGCCACAGAAAAAAAAACAGCAGCTCCCTGAAAAAATGATTAATAGAATTTTACTTCGCATCAAAATTGTTCAGCTACTCTATGCTTACCAAAAAAATCAATCAAAATCGGTCGATTTAGCTGAAAAGGAATTATTTAAAAGCATCGAAAAAACATACACGTTATATCACTTATTCCTTTTATTAATTAACGAAATTACAGCCTTTGCTCAAAACCGTATAGCAGTAGGCAAAAAGAAACTGCGTCCTACTACCGAAGAACTTAATCCAAACACTCGTTTTGCCGACAATTTGTTTGCAAAACAATTAGCTGGAAACGAATCACTTAAGGCTTTTATTGAAGAACATAAGGTTTCGTGGGAAAACCACCCAACTTTTATCAAAAATTGTTACGAAAGCATACTTAATAGTGATTTTTATGCTGAATACATGGAACAAGAAAGCACTTCGTACGAAACAGACAAGGAACTGTGGCGTAAAATAGTTAAAAAATGTATTTTACCCAACGAAGAGCTATATACAACCCTCGAAGAAATATGCATCTATTGGAATGATGATATTGACATTGTAATAAGCTTTGTGCTTAAAACCATTAAAAGGTTTGACCCCACAAAAGGCAATCAACAAGAACTGCTGCCTATGTTTAAAGATGATGAAGACAGCGCTTTTGCTTCAACACTTTTCAACAACACCATTCTACATTTAGAAGAATACAAGGCCTTGATTGATACCCACACAAAAAACTGGGAAGTAGATCGTATAGCCTTTATGGACATTGTTATTATGCAAATTGCGTTAGCCGAACTACTGCATTTTCCAACAATTCCGATAAATGTTACGCTAAACGAATATATTGAGATAGCCAAAAAATATAGTACCGATAAAAGTGGCACTTTTGTTAATGGGGTGCTTGATACTATTATAACTCAACTTAAAAAGGAGAATAAACTAATCAAAGCCAAAATAATAACAACAAAACAAAAATAAATACATAAATTTGTCTAACAAAAAAACAGAAAAAACATGAACTTATTAAGCATTTTATTACAAGCAGCTCAACCGGGTGGAAGTGGGCCCCAATTTTGGATCATGATTGTGTTAATGATTGTGGTGTTCTATTTCTTTATGATCAGACCACAACAAAAAAAGCAAAAAGAAATCAGAAAATTTCAAGAATCAATACAGTCGGGGACTGAAGTTGTTACATCGGGTGGTATTTACGGTAAAGTAAAAGACATTAAAGACCGTTATTTCATTGTTGAAATAGCTGAAAATGTACGAATTAAAATAGAAAAAACAGCAGTTTTTGCGTCTGCTGCAGATAGCACTACCGTTGCAAAGTAATTATTACTAAAAGTCGTATATATGTCTGATAAACGGACAATATTACAATATAAAAATAGAAAGATTAGAACGCCCTTATCGAAGGATGTTTTAATCTTTCTTTTTTGTGTCTTACTCTCAACAATAAGCTGGTTGATATATACCCTTAGTCAGGATAAAGTTACCCACATCAATCTTCCGCTGATATATACAAACCATCCTGTAAATTACATAATAACAGACTCTTTACCTGAATTTGTTAAATTAAAAGTAAAAGACTCCGGTTTTTCTATTTTCTCATACCACTTTATGCTTACTAATAAAGGTATTACTATCGACTTAAAGAATGGAGTAACCAAAAAAGGAAATAAGCTTATTTTAAGTATGAGAGACTTGGAAAAAAAAGTTTTAACAGTTCTAAATCCATCAATGCACCTGCTACAAATAGAACCTAAATTGCTAGTTTTTACTTACGAAAAGCTGTACGAAAAAGCATTACCCGTTGTATTACACGGAACTATTAAGTTATCTCAACAATACATTCTAAAAGACGAGATTTCGTTAACTCCAGCAATAATAACAGTGTATGGTGCTAAAGCAATGCTAGATACGATGCTAACAGTACAAACAAAAAAAATTGTTATGGATAATATCGATAAATCGACAGCACTTGTAACAACACCCAGAACCATACAAGGTATTCGGTATGAGACAGACACAATAAAAATTAGTATTCCGGTTGAATTATATACAGAGAAAATAATGAATATCCCCATTGAACCTGAAAATTTCCCATCGAACATTGAACTGCGCACTTTTCCAGCCTCGGTACATGTAAGTTTTGTTGTTGGACTAAGTCGTTTTAACGATATCAAGCCCGAGCATATCAAAGCCTCTATCGACTATAAAGACCTGTTAAACAATAAAGATGGAAAGCAGGTTGTTAAGTTATCAACAAAACTTGGGTTTATAAAAAACCTTAAGCATACACCTAATTCTGTTGAGTATATCTTGGAAGAAAACTAAATTATGCAAAAAATTGGTATCACTGGAGGTATTGGCAGTGGCAAAAGCGTTGTATGCGCATTGTTAAATATTATGGGGTATCCTGTCTTTAATGCCGATAAGGAAGCAAAAAGAATATGCAATGAATCGGCCTTACTTAAAACAAAACTACAAGACGCATTTGGGAGAGAATTGTACCAAAACGGACAGTTGAACAAAGCCCTCTTTGCCGAAATTCTATTTAAAGATAAAAAGCAGTTATCGAAAGCAACTGAACTTATTCATCCTTTTGTAAACGATTATTTTATACAATGGGCTCATAAGCAATCGTCTGCCTTTGTTTTTGTTGAATCTGCCATACTTTTTGAATCAAGCTTACTACACTATGTCGACACTACTGTTACCGTTAGTGCACCGGAAGATATACGGATTCGACGAGTAATTAAAAGAGACCATGTAAGCGAATTACAGGTTAAAGAACGGATAAACAATCAATTATCCGAAGCTACTCGTTTACAAAAAGCGAATTTTATTCTTTATAACGATGGTTCACAAGCCATTATTCCTCAAGTGGAAAAACTAATTTCGCTTCTCTAATAACACTACATTCTCTACATGATGGGTGTGTGGGAACATATCTACCGGCTGTACCGCTTTTAATACATACTCGGCATCCAATAAGGCTAAATCCCTGGCTTGTGTTGCAGGGTTACAACTAACATACACTATTCGTTGAGGTGAAGCAACCAGAATAGCCTCAATTACATCTGTATGCATACCTGCACGAGGCGGATCGGTTATAATTACATCGGGTTTTCCATATTGCTCGATAAATGCTGTATTTAAGATATCCTTCATATCACCGGCAAAAAATAGGGTATTATCAAGTTGATTATTTGTGCTGTTTACTTTAGCGTCTTCTATAGCTTCTGGAACGAATTCAATACCAATAACTTGCTTACACTCTTTGGCAATAAAGTTAGCAATGGTTCCTGTGCCTGTATATAAATCGTACACCAACTCATTGGAGTTTAATTGGGCAAAACTCCTTACAATCTTGTATAAATTATACGCCTGCTCTGAATTGGTTTGGTAAAAGGATTTCGGGCCGATTTTAAAACGCAAGCCTTCCATTTCTTCGTAAATACAGTCATCTCCTTTAAAAACAAATACTTCTCTATCTGTTATCGTATCGTTTGCCTTACTATTGATAATATATAGCAATGAATTAATGCTGGGAAATGTATTGGCAATATGTTGCAAAAGCGACTCTCTTAAAGCGACATCTTCGTAAAAGAATACAACAATAATCATTAAATCGCCTGTTGACGAAGTGCGAATAATGAGGTTTCGCAAGAAACCTTCTTGCTTTCGCAAATCAAAAAAAGATAGCGCATGCTCTACAGCAAAGGCTTTAACGGCTATGCGAATATGATTCGAGATATCCTCTTGCAACCAGCATTTTTTTATGTCGAGCACCTTATCAAATAATCCAGGAATATGAAAACCCAACGCATCCATGCTATCGTTGGATTTGGCATCCATCTCTTCGTAAGTCATCCACCGTTTATTCGAGAAAGTAAACTCAAGTTTGTTGCGATAAAATGCAGTTTTTGATGCACCTAAAATAGGAGAAATAGCAGGCAAAGATATTTTAGCTATCCGTTCAAAATTATCCAGCACTTGCTGTTGTTTGTATCGAATTTGTTCTGCATAAGGCAGATGCTGCCATTTACACCCACCACAAATGCCGAAATGCTCACAAATAGGGTCTTCACGAAGTTCTGCATAGGAATGAAACTTAATTGCACGCGCCTCCATATAGCGACTTTTCTTTTTGGTAATTTGCAAATCAACAACATCACCCGGCACTACAAAAGGAACAAATATCACCTTGTCGTTGTATTTAACAATGGCTTTGCCTTCGGCTGCAATATCTGTAACGGTAAGACTTTCTAAAATTGGATGCGGTTTCTTTTTTCTGGTCATTTTTATTTACTGCTAATAAATTAGATAGGAACGAAATAATAACACAAAAAATCACACATGAGAAGTAATAATTATCTGATTATCAGAAAAATGTGTTTATTTGTGTTGATTTGAGGATTGTCATATTTTCTGAATGCTTGTTAAGTCTCAGAAAATATGCACATGTTACACCTGGTAGATAATATCCATACCAACCTTTATGGCGGCTTCGTTCATCGGAATTAAATGATGGTGGCGTTCAGGTAACGATTTTTTTAAGCCTAAAAGCACACTTTCTAAACTCACAATGGGGCGGATTTTTAAATATCCGCCTAAGATTATCATATTAAATGCTTTAGTGGCATTAATTTCTATTGATTTATCCATAGCATCAATACGATATACAAGAATATCTTTGCGGGTAGGAGGGGTAGTAATACCATAACTGTCGTAAATTAAAATACCTCCGGGGTTTACCGATTTTTCGAATTTAGTTAAGGATTGTTGATTTAGTATAATAGCCGTATCATATGAATTCAAAATTGGCGAACTTATTCTGTTATCACTCAAAATAACCGTTACATTGGCTGTTCCACCCCGTTGTTCTGGACCGTAAGAAGGCATCCACGAGACATCTTTTCCTTCCATTAATCCGGAATATGCCAAAATCTTACCCATAGACAATACACCTTGTCCACCAAATCCGGCAATAAAAATTTCTTCTGTTTTCATGTGTTTATAATTTATTTTTTATTGTTCCCGACTTATTCGGGAGAACTTGCCAATAATCATCCTTCTGTATAAGAAAGCTTTACTTATAGATTTGTTCATCAATATAAAATTTAATACAGTTAAATACGCAAAGACAATTAAGCTTTTAATGGGCTATATATCTTTCAAATCACCAATAGAGTATACTGGAAACATATTTTCCACCATCCAGTCGTTTGCTCCTTCAGGAGTCATTTTCCATCCCGAATTACAAGTAGAAACAATTTCAACAATTGAAGTACCTTTTCCTTCCATAGAATACACAAACGCCTTTTGAATTGCTTTTTTTGTTTTTCGTACTGCAGCCGAAGTATGCACGCTTTGACGAGTAACATAACGAGTTCCTTCTAGTCTCACCAACAAATCGGTAATATTTAAAGGATATCCATTTAACGAAATATCCCGTCCAAAAGGACAAGTAGAACTTTTCATGCCTTCGATTGTCGTCGGAGCCATTTGTCCCCCAGTCATTCCATAAATACCATTGTTGATATAAATAATCACAATATTTTCACCTCGATTACAAGCATGTATTGTTTCTGAAGTACCAATAGCAGCTAAATCGCCATCACCTTGGTAGGTAAACACATATTTCTCGGGCATCAATCGTTTTATAGCTGTTGCAAGTGCCGGAGCTCTTCCGTGAGCGGCTTGCTGAAAATCAATATCCAGGTATTTGTATGCAAAAACAGCACAGCCCACAGGAGCAATGCCAATAACATCTTCTTGTATATCCATTTCGCCAATAATTTCGGCAAGCAACTTATGCACCACACCATGACTACAACCCGGACAGTAATGCATTGGATTATCGTTTAACACCGAAGGTTTTTTATACACCAAATTTTCGGGTTTAATAATCTCGTTTATTGAACTATTTGTTTGACTCATGCTATTTTTGATTTAACAAATTCAACAACTTCGATAGGCGATGGAACGATGCCGCCTAAACGACCATAAAAGTCCACCTTGGCTTTTCCGTTAACAGCCAAGCGAATATCTTCGACCATTTGTCCGGCATTCATTTCTATCGAAAAAAAGTGTTTTACTTTTGATGTATATTGATAGAGAATGGGAGTAGGGAAGGGCCAAAGGGTAATCGGACGGATAAGTCCTAATTTAATGCCTTGTTCACGCGCAATTTCGACCGATTTTTGGCAAATACGCGCTGTAGAACCAAAAGCAACTAGAATATACTCTGCATCCGTAGTTTCAAATTCTTCATAACGGATTTCATTTTCCTCCATTAATTGAAATTTTCGTTGAAATTTAAGGTTGCGTTGCTCCATCTCTACCGAATCAATTTCTAAGGAAGAAATGACATTGGGTTTGCGGTCTTTTGATTTACCATAGGTAGCCCAAGGATATAATTTTTTAATTTCTTCGGCTGTTTTCCGTGGGCTAAAAGGAGGGAGAACAATTTTTTCCATCATCTGACCAATGACACCATCTGCCAAAATCATAACAGGATTAAGGTAGTTAAACGCAAGGTCGAAACCAAGTACGGTAAAGTCGGCCATTTCCTGTACTGAGGCTGGAGCCAGCACTATCATATTATAATCACCGTGCCCACCGCCTTTAACTGCTTGAAAATAATCCGACTGGCTAGGTTGAATCGTACCCAATCCCGGTCCGCCACGCATTACATTAACCACTAAACAAGGAAGTTCGGCTCCGGCAATATAAGATATTCCCTCTTGCTTCAAACTAATTCCTGGACTAGAAGAAGAAGTCATTACTTTTTTACCGCATCCGGCACCTCCATACACCATATTTATAGCAGCAATTTCACTTTCTACTTGCATAACAACCATTCCGGTAGTTTTCCACGGCTGTTCGGCCATTAGTGTTTCTAATATTTCCGATTGAGGAGTTATTGGATAACCAAAATAGCCATCGCATCCACAACGAATAGCTGCTTGCGCAATGGCTTCATTTCCCTTCATCAATTCAATTTCTTCGCTCATTATTTATTAATTTTTGTTTCGAAACTATTTATCGAGCTTCACTTTATAAACGGTAATGCATGCATCGGGACAAACGAACGCACAAGTGCTACAACCAACACAGGCATTTTCTTGCTCCATATAGGAATAATTATATCCCTTACTATTCACTTGTGTAGCTAGTGCTAATACATTAGTAGGACATGCAACTACGCATAAATTACATCCTTTACATCTTTCTGTATCAACAACAACAGCCCCTTTAATTTTAGCCATAATTCTTTTTTTTACTCAAAACTTCGTAAAGTTAGCTTTTCTAACCCTAATAGAAATGTATAATATCTTAAACAATGATAAAAAGCGTAAACACAATTAATGTTTCAATAAGTTTAAACTCTCTTGTATTGCGTGAATTTTACTTTCAGCATCTGCCTTTTTATTTCGCTCATTTTGAACTACTTCTGGTTTCGCATTGCGTACAAATCGTTCGTTGCTTAATTTGACTTCAACCGATTTCAAGAACCCTATAAGATAAGTAATTTCGTCTTGCATCTTTTTTATTTCTGCTTCCACATCTACCATATCACCCAAAGGGATAGCATACTCCGAAGTGCCATTTAAAAAGGAAACCACATTACTTTTTTGATTAGGCACATTACTAATAGACGATAAGTTGGTTAATTTCGTTACAATGCTATCAAAATAATTGTCGTGTTCACCAGAAATAATAAACAATTCTAACTGTTCCTTAACTGGAATTTTTTTATCCAAGCGAATACTGCGAATTTGCGTAATAAGGTCTTTTGCACTATCAAAACGAACAATCAACTCATTATCAATGCCTTTGTTAAGAGGCATTTTGCTTATCATAATACTTTCACCCGCTGCCCGTTGTTTCAAAGTTTGAAAAAGTTCTTCGGTAATAAAAGGCATAAAAGGATGCAATAATTGCAACAACTGTTCAAAAAATTTGATGGTAGCGGAAAAAGTTTTGGCATCTATGCTATCTTGATAAGCCGGTTTAATCATTTCTAGATACCAGGCAGAAAAATCATCCCAAAATAACTTATATGCAGTCATTAATGCCTCAGAAATTCGGTATTTCGAAAACAAATCATCAATTTCGGCAATGGCTTGATTAAGCTTTTCGTCGAACCACTGTATGGCAACTTTTGCCGACTCAGGTTGTTTTTTATCAACTACTTGCCATCCTTTTACCAAACGAAGCGCATTCCATATTTTGTTATTGAAATTTCGTCCTTGTTCGCACAACAACTCATCAAAAAGAATATCATTACCGGCAGGAGCGGCCAACATCATGCCCATACGAACACCATCAGCACCATATTTATCCATTAATTCGATAGGATCGGGCGAATTTCCTAACGATTTTGACATTTTACGCCCAATTTTATCGCGCACAATACCGGTAAGGTACACATTGTTAAAGCACTTTTCCTGTCTAAATTCATACCCGGAAACAATCATTCGGGCTACCCAGAAAAACAAGATATCCGGACCGGTAACTAAGTCATTGGTAGGGTAGTAGTATTGAATTTCTTCATTCTCCGGATGGTTTATGCCATCAAAAACAGCAATGGGCCATAACCAAGAAGAGAACCAAGTATCAAGACAATCTTCATCTTGCTTTAAATCGCTTATTTTAAGCTCTTTATTTCCTGTTTTTTGAACAGCTAGTTTAAGTGCTTTTTCTGCATTTTCGGCAACCACAAAACCCCCTTCAGGCAAGAAAAAAGCTGGAATTCTATGTCCCCACCAAAGCTGCCGTGAAATACACCAGTCTTTTACATTCTCCATCCAGTGGCGGTAAGTATTTTTAAACTTTGCCGGATGCAACTGAATACTGTCGTTCATTACAGCATCTAAGGCTGGCTTAGCAAGGGTTTCCATTTTCAGAAACCATTGCATAGACAATTTCGGCTCGATTACCACATGCGTTCGTTCGGAATAGCCAACTTTATTCGTGTAGTCTTCCACCTTTTCAAGTAAACCAGCTTCAGCAAGGTCAGCAACAATCTTTTCACGTACATCAAAACGATCCATACCGGTATACTGAGCCCCATGATTGTTAAGCGTTCCGTCGTCGTTAAAAATATCGATAATTTCCAAGTTGTATTTTTCACCCAGCATATAATCGTTTACATCGTGGGCAGGTGTTACCTTTAAGCAACCCGTACCAAACTCTACATCAACATATGCATCTTCAATTACCGGAATTTCTCTGTTAACTAAAGGAACGATTACTTTTTTTCCACGCAAAAAATGCTTGGTTTCATCGGTTGGATTAATGCATAAAGCAGTATCTCCAAGAATGGTTTCAGGTCGGGTAGTAGCAACTATAGCAAAACTGTCTTCGCCCACAACTTTATAGCGCAAGTAATACAATTTACCTTGCTGTTCTTTAAACAAAACCTCTTCGTCCGACAAGGCAGTAAGGGCTTTGGGATCCCAATTCACCATGCGTACACCACGATAAATAAGGCCTTTATTATATAAATCAACAAATACTTTAAAAACACTTTCTGAACGAACTGCATCCATGGTAAAACAAGTTCTATCCCAATCGCACGAAGCGCCTAATTTTTTAAGCTGTTCCAGAATAATGCCCCCGTGTAAATCCGTCCATTCCCAAGCATGCGTAAGAAACTCTTCCCTGCTAAGCGATGTTTTTTTTACGCCCTCTTCGGCTAGTTTAGCAACCACCTTAGCCTCGGTAGCTATCGAAGCATGGTCTGTTCCGGGAACCCAACAGGCATTTTTCCCCAACATTCTAGCACGCCGAATTAAAATATCTTGAATGGTATTATTCAACATATGGCCCATATGCAGCACTCCGGTTACATTTGGAGGCGGTATTACAATTGTGTAGGGTTCTTTCGACGCATCTGGTAACGATTTAAAAAAACCGTTTTTCATCCAATATGCATACCATTTAGATTCAACAGTTGCCGGATTATATTTATTTGCAAGCTCCATAAATAGACAAATACATTATTAAAATTATGTTTAAAAAAGAATACGGTAAAAAAGAAACAAAATTAATAAAAACTACGGAATATGCGTATAAATAAAAAGAATAAAAACCTAATAAAAGGGTATATACAATAGGATAGTTAAGTAAATATTTTTTTTTAAAACAAGAGGAATATTTATTGACTAAAAAAATAAAGCACTATATTTACAAAAAAAATAGTTTACCATGGAAGAAAAATTAGTAACGGTTGCCATTCACACCTACGAAAAAGCTCAGATGCTTAAAAAACTTCTTGAGAGTGAAGGAATTGAGACTTTTATCCACAATGTAAATTTGGATGAGCCAAGCACTTTTTCGGCAGGAGTTCGTGTTCGCATTAACGAACGAGATTTAACCAAAGCACTGTCCATTATTGTTAAAACAATTAAGGCTGACGAAGATATATCCAACGAAAAAAAGATAGATAACAAACAAAAAGTCCTTATTCCGATAGATTTCTCGGATTATTCCATGCATGCCTTATTTTTTGCATTTAAAATGGCTTATTCCATTAAAGCAGAGGTGACAATTTTCCATACATATTACACGCCGGCATTTGGTAATATTGCAATACTAGACAGCACAAACGACGATGAGACAATTCGTATAGAGAAGAAATTAAAATCCGATTTAGATAATTTGAAAAATATACTAAAACGAAAAATTTCTGGAGGCGAATTACCAAATATTGTTTATAAAACTATAATAAAAGAAGGTATTCCTGAAGAAGAAATATTCAAATACTGCCGCGAATACAATCCTTCGTTAATTATTATGGGAACCAGATGTGAATCGCGCAAAGAACAAGATTTGATTGGTAGTGTTACAGCAGAAGTTATCGAACGAAGTACGGCACCTGTATTTGCTATTCCAGAAGACATTAAGTTAACTGGTTTTGAAGGCATTAAAAACATTGCTTTTGTAACCAACTTTAACGGAAACGATTTAATCGCTTTTGAGCGGATGATGGCATTGATGGAAAAATTTACTTTTAAAATATTTTTTATTCACATCGACAGCGACCACAATAAGTGGAATGAGATTAAGTTGGTTGGAATAAAAGAATACTTTACCAAGCAATATCCAAGCATTGAAACAGAAATCTGTTTAATAAAAGGGAATGATATTATTAGAAGTTTGGATAAATTTATTAACGAGAATAACATTGACTTAGTAAGTGTAAATAAGCGGAAGCGAAATGTGATTTCCCGTTTATTTAATCCTAGTGTAACCCGTAAAATGATTTTCCATGCTAAAACACCGATGCTAATTTATAATGTATAAAAAGCATTATTGCTTTTCCTATAATTAATATTATGTTAAGTAGTATTTCTTTTAATAAACCCCAAGTTTTTCTTGGGGTTTATTAATTAGTTGCCTTATAATCCTCTTTCAGCTCTAATCTCTTTAACTTTTTCGGTATTTCCTAACTTATAATAAGCAGATTGAAGTTTAAGCAATAAATCATCCTTCACTCTAGTTATATTTAAAGCTCGTGCCTTTTCGAAGTATGGAATAGCTTGATTGTAAGTATCTTTTGCATATTGCATTTCTACAGCTGCTTGTTTTGGATTACGAATATCAATGGTAGCTCTATTATACGCAGCATCAGCTTTATCATAAATCAAATTTCCATAGGCAAATATAGCCTCAGCATAATCAGGTTTTAGTTCAATAGCTTTTAAGAAATCTTTTTCCGCTTCTGCTTTCATATCTACTTTAAAAGAATTAATAAGACCTCTGATAAAATAAAATATATGATTTTCAGGATCTAAAGCAATGGCTTTATTGATATTATCTATAGCTTCCTTCTCCAATTTCATATTGATATAATATTGGATTTTCTCAGTTAAGAAGAAGGTGTTATCTGGAAAGCGCTCTGTGCCCTCATTTAAAGAAGCTACAAATGCTGTTGTATCATTGGCATTTTTTTGTTGAACATACAATTGACGTAAACAAACCTGAATATTTTGGTATGCATCCATAAAAATGGTATCCGATGCTTTAATTATATCTGATCCATTAAACATGTCCAAGGTTGGCATTAGTGCAAATTTTTCGAATACTTGCTTTGCTCCTGCAAAATCATTTTTTTTAAATAGAATATTTCCGTAGTTATTAATATACAAGGGCATCTTGTTTAGATTTGAAACAATATCTTTACGGTATTCCATTTTTCCTTTACGTTTCGGGTCGTTAACACTTTCTAGCAAATCTAAGGAATCTGCTATAATCCAAGAGCTATAAGCTTTGTATGAAGCTTCGCTCTGAATATCAACATCCGGCTTTCCAGGTGGAACTTCAAACCGTTTATCGTCTTCTACCTCATACTTTCTGTACTCGATAAACCCTTTGGTAAACCAGGTATTTGACTGCTGCTTACTTCCTTCACTTTTCACGGCTTCATTTACTAAAGATTCTGCTTCAGCAAAATCAGGCGATACTTTTTTAACCAGTTTATACGCTTTTTTCACATTTTCTTCTTGTGCCAAAAGAAGAAATGGAACTAATAAAGCCACCAATAAAATAATTTTTTTCATTTTTTCATTTATTAATGTTACTACTTTTTATTCATTATCAGTACTATCTTCGGCATTATCCAAAACTGTACCATTATCAATATTATTAATTACTTCATTTTCAATTATAACACCATCATTTTCAATAATTGGCTCCTCTTCTATTTCAATTTCAGAAGTTACTTTACAAACAGAAGCTATCTCATCGTTTCGTTTTTCAAGGTTAATTAACCGAACCCCTTGGGTGGCTCTACCCATAATTCTAAAGTCGGCTACTTTCATACGAATGGCTATACCAGATTTATTAATGATCATCAAATCATTATCATCAGACACATTTTTAATAGCAACCAGCTTGCCGGTTTTTGGAGTTATATTAATGGTTTTAACTCCCTTACCTCCACGATTGGTTACACGATAATCATCAATATCTGATCGTTTGCCGTAACCCAACTCAGAAACTACCATAATAGTTTCTGAAGCCAAATCGCTTAGAGTAATCATACCGATACATTCATCCTGTTTATCGTTAACATCCAGCATCATACCACGAACCCCTGTAGCAGTTCTACCCATTTCGCGAACCTTAGATTCGTTGAAGCGAATGGCCCTTCCGTTTCGGTTAGCCATAAGCACTTCGCTATTTCCATCAGTCATCCGTACTTGAATTACTTGGTCATCTTCGCGAATAGTAATTGCATTTACTCCATTTACCCGTGGACGCGCATATGCTGATAACTGAGTTTTTTTGATTACACCTTGTTTAGTTGCAAACAACAGGTAATGCGATTCGTTATATTCGGGATCTTGCAATTGTTTTACCCGAATAAAAGCATTTACTCTATCATCCGGTTCAATATTAAGCATGTTTTGAATGGCTCTACCTTTGCTTCCTTTTGTTCCTTCTGGAATTTCGTATACTTTTAACCAGTAACAACGGCCTTTTTGGGTAAAGAACAAAATATAATTATGCATAGATGCAGGATAGATATACTCGATAAAGTCCTCATCGCGCGAATCACTACCTTTAGCGCCTACTCCTCCTCTATTTTGGGATCTAAACTCACTTAGTGCAGTGCGTTTTATATATCCAAAATGCGAAATAGTAATAATCATCTCTTCATCAGCATAAAAATCTTCCGGATTAAACTCTTCCGAAGCATACAAAATCTCTGTACGACGAGCATCACCGAATTTAGCTTTTACTTCTTGTAGTTCGTCTTTGATAATGCCCATACGCAAATCAACATTTTCCAAAATTTCATTTAAATGAGCAATTTGACGCATAATTTCCTCATATTCAGCGCGTAATTTATCTTGCTCCATACCGGTAAGTTGACGCAAGCGCATTTCAACTACCGCACGCGATTGAATCTCTGACAAGCCAAAACGATCGCTTAACCGTTCGCGTGCTTCATCAGGCGTTTTCGAATCACGAATAATTTTAATAGCTTCATCTAGATTATCTAATATAATCATAAAGCCTTCCAACAAATGTGCTCTTTTTTTAGCCTCGGCCAATTCATATTTTGTACGGCGCACCACTACATCGTGTCTATGCTCCACAAAATAACGAATCATATCCTTTAAATTCAGCATTTTAGGGCGTCCTTTTACCAATGCAATATTATTAACACTAAAAGAGGACTGCAAAGCGCTGTATTTATATAGTTTGTTTAAAACAACATTTGAGTTTGCATCTTTTCTAATATCGATAACGATACGCATACCGTCACGATCCGACTCATCGTTAATGTTTGATATACCCTCAATTTTTTTATCTTCAACCATATCAGCAATTGCCTTAATCAAATCGGCTTTATTAACCAAATAAGGCAATTCGCATACAATAATTTTTTCGCGTCCGTTTTTATCTGTTTCAATATCAACCTTAGAACGAATTACAACACGCCCCCTACCCGTTTCAAGCGCCTCTTTTACTCCGGCATAACCATATATTATTCCACCGGTAGGAAAATCAGGGGCTTTTACATACTGGAGTAATTCTTCCATTTCGATGGCATTATTATCAATATATGCACAGATAGCTTCTACTACTTCCGATAAATTGTGCGGAGCCATATTGGTTGCCATACCCACAGCAATACCGGAACCTCCATTAACTAATAAATTCGGAATACGGGAAGGTAACACCGTTGGTTCTTGCAAGGTATCATCAAAATTGTTTTGAAAATCAACCGTATCTTTATCGATATCCATTAACATCTCTTCGGCAATTTTTTTCAGTCGGGCTTCGGTATACCTCATAGCTGCGGGACTGTCACCATCAACAGAACCAAAGTTTCCTTGACCATCAACCAATGGATAGCGCAAAGACCATACTTGCGCCATACGCACCATTGCATAATACACCGATGAATCTCCGTGTGGGTGATACTTTCCTAACACCTCTCCTACAATCCTGGCCGACTTTTTATATCCTTTATTCGAAGCTAAACCAAGTTCATTCATACCAAACAACACCCTACGATGCACCGGTTTAAACCCATCTCGCACATCAGGCAATGCTCTGGAAACAATAACCGACATCGAATAATCGATGTAAGCTGATTTCATTTCCTCTTCAATGTTAATTTTAATTATTCTGTCTTGTTCAATCATTATATATAATACTAAATAGTTATTTATACAAAGAAATTAATAAAAAAAAAAACAAGAGGGTAAAGACCTTACTTTAGTAGATAAGTAAACGAATCTAGCCCTCAAAAAACCATGCTAAAGTAGCATTAAAAATTCGTAAAATAATGGCATTTCTCTAAATATTATCAACAAAAACACATTTATTTTCCATTCCAAATAATGATTATAACTAGCTATATATCAAATAACTATATTCTTTCTACTTTACCCTGCCAAGAATAATATGAGGCGAAGTGTTTATCCAGTGCTATTTGTGTTGAAAAAAGTCCAAAAACAGCAGCTCCAGAGCCACTCATAGCTGCATACACAGCGCCTAAATCATATAACTGATTTTTGATTTGCTTAATTATGGGGTATTGTGCAAAAATGGGTACTTCAAAATCATTACGCAAAACATTTTTCCATGTAGCTACGGGTTGCTTAATGAGCTCTGTTAATGAATGGTTGGGAAATTTTGGCGTGCATGCTGCATATGCCATTGCTGTATTTACATGCACCGGTGGTTTTACTACTACCAAGTAATACTGACTTAAATCAAGTGAAACAGGACTCATAATCTCTCCCTTTTGGGTAGCATATACCGGTCTATTCTGTATAAAAAACGGACAGTCAGCTCCTATCCTTGCTGCATATTGTTCCAATTTAGTTTGAGATAAGTGCAAATCATACTCTTGATTCAGCATTAATAGCATGCTTGCAGCATCAGCTGACCCCCCTCCTAATCCGGCACCCAAGGGAATGTTTTTCTGTAAATAGATTGATAACGGTGGCAAATCATAATCAGCGGCAAGTAATTGATATGCTTTTAACACTATATTATCTTCAATTACGCCATCCACTGGTATTCCCGATAAAACAAGACTAGTTGCCTTGCCCTGTTCTGTCTCAACAAATTCTAAGGCATCTGCAAGCGCTATGGGATAGAAAACAGTTTCGATGTTATGGAAACCATCCGGACGCTTTGCAACAATATGCAATCCCAGATTAATTTTTGCATTAGGAAAAGAAATCATTTTAGGTTTTGCTTAAGAGGTAATACACGAAAAATTATTCTCATTTAACCTACCAAAGATAGCATTTAATGGTCGTTTTTTTGACTAAAAGTTATGAACAGTAAGTGTTGAAAAGATGCTAATAAACCCTCAGTGAAATCTTGCATGCATCTGTGCTTTGTTAGGTACTTTTGAATAGTAAAAAAAAAACAAAGCATGGAAACTAAAAGTCAGAAAAATTATCCAAGAAAAAACAAAAAAGAAATTGACCTAAGTACTGCTTACGGCAAGTTACCACCGCAGGCTCCTGAAATTGAAGAATCGGTGCTCGGGGCCTTGATGCTAGAAAAAGACACTTTTTCTGTTGTATCAGATTTAATAAATGAAGACAGTTTTTATAAACCTGACCACAGCAAAATTTTTAAGGCTATTGCTGATCTTGAAAATGCAGGTAATCCTGTTGACATGCACACCGTTACGGAACAATTACGAAAAAACGGCCATTTAGAAGAAATTGGCGGGGCTTATTATATTACTAGTTTAACAGCAAAAGTTGCTTCGGCAGCGCATTTAGAATACCACGCTCGCATCATAGCACAAAAAGCTCTGGCTAGAGAGCTTATTCGAATCTCCTCCGAAATACAAACCAACGCCTTTGATGAAGAAACGGATATAGACGAATTAATTCAACAAGCAGAACAAGGCATTTTTGAGGTTTCGCAACGACACATTAAAAGCGATGTGCAGCAAATAAATCCTATTGTTGACGAAGCAATTAAACGAATTCAGATTGCCAGAACACGCGAAGGAGGACATAGTGGAGTGCCTTCGGGATTTACTGATTTGGACAATGTAACCTTTGGATGGCAAGCTTCCGATTTAATTATCATAGCTGCGCGTCCGGCAATGGGTAAAACGGCCTTTGTATTGTCTATGGCAAAAAATATGGCTATTGATTACCAGAAAAATGTGGCCGTTTTTTCGTTAGAGATGTCGAATATTCAATTGGTAAACCGCTTACTTATGAATGTATGCGAAATAGAAGGAGATAAAATTCGTACAGGAAAGCTGGAAGAAGATGAATGGGATAGGCTAACACAAAACTTAAAAAAACTTGACAATGCCCCCATTTATATTGACGACACCCCTAGCCTCTCTATTGCAGAACTGCGCAGTAAGGCAAGGCGATTAAAAAGCGAACATCATATTAATATTATAATTATTGACTACTTACAACTTATGAATGGTGGTGGAAGCAAGTTTGGTAGCCGCGAGCAAGAAGTAAGTGCTATTTCGCGCTCGTTAAAAGCACTGGCAAAAGAACTAGATATTCCAATAATAGCCTTATCACAGCTTAACCGTGGGGTAGAAAATCGCTCCGGAAACGAAGGAAAAAGACCTCAGTTGGCCGATTTGCGTGAATCGGGAGCCATTGAGCAAGATGCCGATATGGTATGTTTTATTCACCGGCCGGAATACTACAAAATTACGGAAGATGCCAATGGCAATTCTTTAATAGGCATAGGCGAGATACTTATAGCCAAACACCGTAATGGAGCTGTAGCAGACATTTCGCTTCGTTTCAAGGCTTCGTATGCTCGTTTTGAGAACCTCAAGGCAGAAACCTACTACACCGAAGTTGACTCGTCCATCAACCAAGCTACGCAAAAACAACAAAAAGCAGAATCAACTTTTACTGTCCCGACTACAAATACTGACGAGACAATGCCGTTCTAGTAAACAATATATAAGGAAAAAAAATGAAGCATTGGAAATGAGCTTTTTACGCCCTTAACTCGCGTTGATAAGTCAAAATATTTTGCCCGTTTTTTTTCATAGAGTGAATACACTCTTCTCAAACAAAGAACACGCTATCTAAAAAACACACTTACATTAAAAAGCCTCTCGAATAATCGAGAGGCTTTATTATTTCAGGACGAGACATTGTTTTGAATTTATTTTAAGAAATGTAGTGATTTTACCAATGTTACAAATCTAATTAACAGACAAACAAGGTTTAAATCTTATTATTATTTCTTTTTCGCTTTTAAAGCAGCTTTCTTTTTCGCCTCTGCCTCTTTTTTCTTAGCTTCACGGGCTTTCATCGCCTCTTTTTTCTTAGCTTTACGAAGCTTAACCAGTTCCTTTTTCTTTTTCTTTTTTTCCTTTACGGCTTTTTTCTTGGCTTTTTCCTTTTCTTTTTTAAGCTTTTCTTTTAATTTAACTTTCAAGGCTTTCTTTTGCTGTGGCGAAAAATAATCTGGCTCTGCATACTCTTCTACCTTTGGTTGTATTATTTCCGGCTGAATATAACGCACTACTCCAAGCTCCTGTTCACATTTTTCTTGATCAAATACAATTTCCATCTTATTAAATGAATCGAATATGCTTCGAGAACACCTAGGCGAAACCCCTGCCGAAACATAACCGGTGTACGAAGAATATTTCCGCTGCACTAAAAAGCTGTACTTGTATTTTACCATCATGCTATCAGAGTTATTGGTAACCATATAACAGTTATAGGTATTCCACAGCTCAATTCTAGTAATAGGCAAACAACTGGTAGAGTCAGGAAATTCCTGTTCGGTAACGCCCAACAACTTCATTGCTTTAGCTTTTTGATCATTATCGAGCATATAGCTTTTTACACCGGGAGAGATTTCTCCAATAAAGGTAAATACAGCTTGAATTTCGGACAACAAGGGTTCTTTTTTAATGATAGTTGCATCTTTAACCAATCCTCGTTGTAATGAATCTAACGAAAGGAGAACTTTTTCGAAAGCAGCTTCAGATTTTAAGCCTGCCTTAAACGAATCTACTTGTTGCGTAAATTTTGTTTGATAATAATAGATGTCGGCGGCAAAGGCGGCATTTATTACTGTTATAAACAACAAGACCGATAGCAATACGAGTTTCTTCATAACAAAAGACAAATTTTATATTATTTTTTTAAGGTTTTTTGCTCACAAAAAATAAGAAAGGCAAAGATAAGTAAATTTTAGTTTTTCGTACAGTATGCATCTAATTATCTTCATTATAGTAATGAGAAAATGCAATTCTAGTCCTTTCTCCCTTTAGTTCTAATAAAGACAGCCACAATGTGGTTAATTTTAGCATATATAGTTCAGCCCACTTCGGGGCTGGAGGTTCTTTCGTTATCCATGCCACGGGTTAACACCCGCGGTTACTAAT
>CAMDGD010000012.1 GCA_945897785.1 Paludibacter jiangxiensis | reverse complement strand
TTTCGACCTTTTATCTTAGTTAGTGTTAAATCGCAACCTTAATTCCCGCGCGAATCCATCGTCCTGCTTGTTGAACGCCATAGTTGATATAGGGTGTGTTAAATAGATTGCTTGCTTCGGCATAAAAAGTGAAGCGTTTTAGCGGCATCTGCATTCGTACATCGCACATAAATACAGGAGCGTAATTAATTAGTTCTGATGCGGCATTGGTATAATTGCCTTCTCTATACATATAATTTAGTTGCCACGAAAAACCGAGGGTTTTATATAAACGGTGTTCCAAGCTAAGCCCAATTTTATTTTTTAAATAGTCTAAGGCATATTTCGAGTCGTAGGCACCGCTTTCGGTATCTAAGTGTAAAAACGAATAGCTTAGTTTAATCCTTTTCACCCATTTCTGTGGAGCATAAGCTAAGGTGATGTCTGTTCCCATAGCATTTACTGTTGAGTGGTTTTTGCTGGTGTATTTAGTTTCCGTAGGTAGTTTTACCCAATCAATTACATCTTTTCCGTTGCGGTAGTATACGGCTACTTTTCCTGTAAAAAACTTTTGTTGGTAGCTTGTTCCTAATTCGTAAGTAAGCGCTTTTTCTGCCTTTAAATCAGGATTTCCTTGGTTTACAGCGCTTTTTAAATATAAGTCGGTAAAGGTAGGTAATCGTAAGGACTGATTGATAGATACAAAAGATTTAAGTGAGCGAGAAAAAGTGTACCCAATATCTCCGCCAAAATAAAAGTTGGTACCGTAGTCGTTGCTTGTATTACCCAATATGCCTAATGAAGCAGCGATTTTTTTTAGGTAGATAGCTTGTTCTACAAAGTAGTTTAGGTTATGTCTTCCTTTGGCTACAGTAAAAAAAACACTGTCGGGCCCAAAAGGAATTGGCCGTTGAATATACATTTTTTCGCCCAATTGGTTGCTGTATATATGCTCTAAACGATAATCAATACCAGCTGATGTTTTGCCAAATGCCTGGTAATAGTCGGCTTTTACTTTAGCCCCAACAACATCGGTTTGGTGGTAATTATGCTTGCTATACCAAGATGGTGCATTCTCAAAATCGCGAAATAGCTCAAAGCGATCGTGGTGTTGTCGCCAATAGAGTTGTGGATTTAATATAAATTTCCCTAGGGTTTTTTTTGTTGAAAGTGAAGCCATTATTGTTTTGGTTGCTTCAAACTGCATAGGATATAGCAATGTATAAAAACCGTAAGCACCAAAGTTTTTGTCTTGATAAGCTAGTTGTAGATTGATGTCGCCTAGGAGTTTGTTGCTGTGTTGCAATTGAGCAAAGCTATTGTATATGTTGTAGTCGGTGTTTTCCATGTATCCATCGGCGCTTGTATTGGAAACTCCAACAAAGGCTTTTGTTTTTTTATTTACAATCGAAGCATGTGCCGATGCACTAAATAATCCGTATGAGCCACCTTCAACTTTAGCTTGTGCGCTGCTTTTTTCATCTGCCCCCGTAATAATATTTATCGCCCCGCTAAAAGCATTCGGTCCCAATACCCGCGAGCCAGGTCCCTGAAGTAGTTCTATTCTATCTACGGCATCAAGGTCGATAGGGATGTTTAAATTATGGTGTCCGGTTTGCGGGTCGGTAATGTTTATCCCATTAATTAAAATTAATACTTGATCAAAAGTACCTCCTCTTATTACTAAATCGGCTTGTACGCCATGGGAACCTCGTTGACGAATATCTGCCCCGGCAATATACTGTAGTAAATCGGCTAGGTTATTTGCCGGTGCCGCTTTAATTTCGTTTCTGTCTATTACTGCAATGATGCGCGTAAGTTCAGAATAAACTTCTTGGCGTTTGCTCGTTATGGTGTGTTTCTCTAAGGCAATAGTTGATATGCTATCATTAGCAACAACTGTTTGTAAACAACAAAAAAATACGGCCATAAGTCCGTATAGTATTTTTTGCTTAAACGGTAAAAAGGCCAACTGGGAGTTTCTGTTCTTTTTTTGTAACCAAGATTGATTTTTCATATGGGTTGGGATTAAAAAAAAACGATTATCGGAGCTAGTCCAATAATCGTTTTTTTTGTATGAATATTAGTAAAATATCGTGCAGCAGCATCGTTTTTTGTTGCAAGTAAAATACAGCTGTACTCCAACTGTTCTTCTAACAATGCTTCTGTTTTTTCTTTCTCGTCTGTTAGGGTATCAAAAGACCATTTGTCTAGTAACAAAGAAATGCTTTTGTCGAAGCTTATTTTTACCATCGGAATGGTTATAGTACCAATACTTACAGCGCTTTTTAGTGTGGCAAAAACAGCATAAGCTTTTCTTGTCCACCTACGAAACCGTAAGTTCAATAACCGTGATAGTGCATTTCTTTTCATGCTGCAAAGATAGAATTAAATTTTAATTTCCAATTGGCTTCGCTGAACGCTTTTTTGTGTTGAGTTGTTCAACTGTTTAATCGTTTAACTGATAGGTCTTGACTTTTTGACTTTTTGACCTTGTAACTTTTGACTTTTTGACTTTTTCCTATCTTCCTTTTCTATATCTTTGCGCCATGATTTTAATAAACCGTCATACGCTTTCAAACGGATTGCCAGTAATTCATCATAAAGATACTACTACCGCTATGGTTGCAGTTAATGTGTTGTACAATGTTGGAGCAAGAGATGAAGCACCTGATATAACAGGTTTTGCCCATCTTTTTGAACATCTGATGTTTGGTGGTTCGGTGAATATACCCAATTTCGACGGCCCTATCCAGTTGGCCGGAGCAGAGAATAATGCATGGACCAGTAATGATGTAACCAATTATTATGAAGTGTTGCCTGCAAAAAATATCGAAACGGCTTTTTGGTTAGAGTCGGATAGAATGTTGGGACTCAATTTATCTCAAAAAAGTTTGGATATTCAAAAACAAGTGGTTGTTGAGGAGTTTAAGCAACGTAATTTAAACCAACCTTACGGCGATGTGTATGCTTTAATTCGCGAGTTGGCCTATAAAGTGCATCCGTACCGTTGGCAAACCATTGGTGTTACACCCAAGCATATCGAAGAGGCTACTTTAGAGCAAGTTAAAGATTTTTTCTTCCGATTCTATGCGCCCAATAATGCAGTGCTTTGTGTTGCGGGAAATGTTGATTTTGATACGGTAGTGCGTTTGGCCGAAAAATGGTTTTTACCCATACCTAACAGGTTGATAGCCAAAAAAAATATTCCTCAAGAACCCATACAAACCGAAGCCCATTTTCTTAAAGTGCAACGAGATGTGCCTAGTAATGCTATTTACAAAGCGTATCATATGTGCGATAAGTTGCATCCCGATTATGCTGTTTGCGATTTATTATCAGATTTATTAGCCAACGGTAATTCGTCTCGTTTGATACAGTCGCTAGTACATAAAGAGCAGCTTTTCTCAGAGATTAATGCCTATATTTCTGGTGATATAGATGCCGGATTATTTCATATTCATGGTAAACCCAAAACAGGAGTCTCTTTCGATCAAGCCGATAAGGCTATACAAGGAGTAATAGATAAATTGATTAGTATGCCTATTGATACTTACGAAATGGAAAAAGTAAAGAATAAATTTGAATCGAATTTCTTGTTCTCTACCCTAAATTATCAGAATAAAGCTACCGATTTGGCTTTTTACGAGTTATTGCATCAGGCAGAAGATATCAACCTAGAAGTGCAGAAATACCGTGCTGTTACCCAAAAACAAGTGCAATCGGTAGGAGTACGCTTGTTTCAAAAAAACAATTGTTCTACCTTATACTACGAAGCAAAAAAATAGTTTATAAAAGCCATACGTAATTTTTGTTTTCAACTTTCAGTTTGCTGTTGTGCGTAATTTTCTATCTTTGCATGCAATGAAAAGATTCGTTATAGTTTTTCCATTTTTACTGCTAGTGTGCTTGTTTACAGCGCAAAGCAAGCCAAAAATTTTACCGCAAATAAGCACATGGCATATTAGCGACAAAACAGCTGCGCTTATTTCGAGTACTATTGATACTGCAGTGTATTCTTTTCCTCTTAGTAATCAGATAGATAAATATAGTATTGCCAATGCGTATAATGGTGTGTTGGGTTCGCCTTTGCAATCGAAGATTTATAGCGATAGAACACAAAAAACCGATTTCCTGTTTTCTACTCCTTACGATGCATATTTTTTAGCACCAAGCGATATTGTTTTTTATAATACTACTACGCCGTATTCTAACCTCACTTATTTTAGCAGTGGAGGTTCCTTAAATAAAGAAGATGATTTTAGTGCGTTGTTTACCGTTAACCCAAGCAAACGGTCAAATATCACGGGTGTGATTGATTATGTTCAGGCACGCGGTGTGTACAGCCAACAGGCAACACAGTTATTTAAAGGCGGATTAAATGGAAGCTATTTGGGTAGATGGTATAGCGCAAGCGGGATAGTCTTGTATCAAGGCTTCAATAATCAAGAGAATGGCGGTATTTCCCATCCCGATTATATTACCCGTCCAGATTCCTTAAGTGGTTATGCACCGGAAAATATTCCTGTCTTGTTGGGTGATGCAAAATCAAAATATAGCAATAAATACCTATATTTTACCCAAAAAGTGAGCTTCGGAAAGGGTAGAAATGCTACTAATTCAATTACCAAAGATTCTATTCGTATGCTCTCGTTAGGTCATACCATTAAAATTGAACAGGCTCAAAAGAGGTATAAAGCGAATAACGATGCCGCCTATTACAGCAATACTTATTTTGATAGTATTGCTACTATGGATTCTACCCGCTATCGTTCGTATAGAAACACCCTTGCGCTTACTGTTAACGAGGGTTTTAGTAGGTGGTTTCCCTTAGGTTTAACCGCATATATTGAAGATGATTATCAGGAGTATTTTTTACTAACAGATTCCTTGGCTACTACTGGATACGAAAATGATATATTGATAGGTGTAGAGATGGCCAAACGAAAAGGCAGTTCTTTTTTATTCGCTGTTACCGGAGAGCTAAATACCATTGGCCGTAAGGCAGGCGATTTTAATTTGCAAGGAAATATGAGTAGCTCTTTCCGTTTGTTTAAAGATACCGTGTTGTTTATGGCTAAGGGTTATGTGAAAAATACCTCGCCATTGTATTTTGAAAATAACTATACTTCCAATCATTTTAGCTGGCAAAATAATTTTGATAAAAGCTTTAAGACTTTTGTTAATGGGAGTATAGGACTAAAAAATTCATGGTTAAACATGAACCTGGGGCTAGGTCTTTATTCTTTATCTAATTTAATTTATTACAATGTTGAGAGCTTACCTACCCAACATAGCGGAACAATTCAGCTGCTCGAAGGTTGTTTGCATGTAAACCTAACAGTTGGGGTACTACATTTACATAACAAAGTGTCGTACCAACAGTCGTCTAATAAGCTTATCTTACCATTGCCCGAGATTGCATCGTATAGCAATTTGTTTGTATCGTTTAAGCTCTTTAAAGAGGTGTTGACAACACAATTAGGGGCAGACTTGTATTATCATACTGCTTATTATGCTCCGTCATATATGCCTGCAACCGGCGTTTTTTATCAGCAACAAAACCAACAAATTGGCAATTATCCTTTGCTTAGTGTTTACGCAAATTTTCACCTTAAAACAGCTACTTTCTTTATTAAGTATGCCAATGTAAGTGCTCTTTTTCTTAATCCAACTTACTTTTCTATGCCTAATTACCCCTTATATCCACAGTTAATACGAACTGGTATTTCGTGGAATTTTTTCGACTGATTTTTTTTTTTTTTTAGATATTTTGCCTTTTCTACTATATTTTTAGTTAATATAACGTCTTATTTATGCAGTTAAAATTTATTCAAAAGCAACGGAGATTCATTTACTTGGCTTTGCTTGTGTTCTTAATTGGATTGGTATTTTTTCTTGTAAAGAATAGGAAAATTCGCGATTGGAGTGCAATAGAAGATGCTGGCATATTACGTGTAAGTACCGATTATAGTTTGGTAAATTATTTTGTGACCGATTCTGTTCAAGGTTTCCAGTACGAGTTGGTTAGTGCACTATGCGATAGCTTAGGCATAAAAGCTCAGTGGACGATAGAAAATAGCTTGGAAGATAATATTGCCGACTTAAAAAGGGGAGAAATAGACCTTATTGCACGCAATATTCCGGTTACTTCTGTTTTACGCGAAGAGCTGGCGTTCTCGCATCCTATTTTGCATGTGCAACAAGTATTAGTGCAACGAAAAGCTACTTATAATAATGGTATAGAACCCTTGCGAAATCAGTTGTTATTGGCCAAAAAAAATATTTTTGTCCCTGAAAACTCACCCAGTATTTTGCGCTTAAAAAATCTGGAAACGGAAATAGCAGATACCATTTTTATAAATGAAATGCCTGAATATGAAGAAGAACAATTGATGATTATGGTAGCCAAAGGGGATATCGATTTTGCCGTTTGCGATGCCCAAACAGCGAAAATAAATGCAGCATTATTGCCTGAGTTAGATATTAAAACTGCCATCAGCTTTACGCAAATGCAAGCTTGGGCAATCCGTCCTTCTTCTACTCAATTAAAAGCCAAAGTCGATTCGTTTTTAATCCGTTTTTTGCAAACCAAAGCTTACCGCGATATTTATCGGAAATACTATAAGTAAGTTTATTTTGAATTATATTTTAAGAATTTTTATAGCATATTTTTTTAATGTACTAAGAGATATGTGTTTGGGTGTGTTATTACTAACTAATTCTAAAAATAGTATTTGTAAAAATCGACGATTCTATTTTTGGATAAACTGAAAATTATTTGTTCAATAACAAATTATGTGGTTTAAGATACTACTTGTTGTTTAAGGAGTGCGAGAATTGAACAAAACCGGTCTTATTCATTATAGAGTTATAATGATAGTTGCACGCTTTCTTACCAACTATATATTTATTGACAGGCCTTGGGGTTCAGAGAAATTGCTAGATTGGTTGTGGTTGCTATGCCGCACCATATCTTACGATATATAACCCGCACGAACAGCTAATTTTTTTTGATAAGCAGTTAATATAAACACATACTTGGGTAAAAAATCTTAATAAACCTGATTATCCCGAGCAAATTATCGAACATAAATTTGCTCGAGAACGGTCTCTGAAAAAAGTATAAGTAACAATAGATAATTATAAAACAGAAGAATGAAAACACCTGTCGATAGTAAAGGTTATGTTAGGCAAGTGCTTAACAATAATCGCTTCGCGGTATTAGCTACCGTTAATAATAATAAACCACATGCCTGTCTTATTGCTGTTACAGTAACTGATGATTTATTGCAACTTCTCTTTGCAACATATAAAAATACAAGTAAATATACTAATCTGACACAGAACGAAAATGTGTGTATTCTTTTTGAAAATAGAAATGATAAAAAAAACAGCAAACAAGAAATTACTGTTTTAACCGCTTTTGGAAAGGCTACAGAAATAAAAACAGAACACTCGGATGCTCTAAATACACAGCTACTACGACATCCCGAACTAAATACATTTCTGTCGTCTTCTAATTGTGCATTTTTTCGGGTTAATGTAGATGCTTATCAACTAGTGCTTGGTGTTGATGAAATTTATTGGTGGAAAATCAACTCATAATTTCATTATGTAAAACGAGCCTAAAAAATGTATATGAAAAGAATAAAGAGTAAGAAACTTTTTGAATTTTACAAGAAATGAATTTGAGAAATTAAACTAGCTATTTATAACAAAAATTCTTTATTATAGAGGGCTATAGAAAAAATGTTGGTCAAATATTGAGACGTTTTAGGGTTTGATACTACGCAGTAAAATTTTTATACAGGTTCTTTATTCTGCTATGAAAATGCAAATTGTTTTATTTGAAAATTGAAATTGTTAAATCGCAAATTGATAGTATCTTTGCAAATTAAATGAGTTTGTTATGCCATTAAATATACCCAATAAACTGCCTGCCATTGAGCAATTGAAAAAGGAAAATATCTTTGTAATCGATGCCTTGCGTGCCTCAAAACAAGATATTCGTCCCCTGAAAATTGCGTTTCTAAACCTGATGCCCATCAAAATTACTACCGAAACAGACCTGATTCGGGTATTATCAAACTCGCCCTTGCAAATTGAGCTCGATTTTATTAAAATTAGCAGCCATACTTCTAAAAATACGCCTATCGAGCATATGAAGGCTTTTTATATCGATTTTGATGAAATTAAAAAAAAGAAATACGACGGACTCATTGTTACGGGAGCTCCAATAGAATTGTTGAATTTTGAACAAGTTACTTATTGGGAAGAAATGAAAGCCATTTTTGATTGGGCAAAAACGAATGTTACTTCGTCATTTTTTATTTGTTGGTCGGCTCAAGCGGCTTTGTATCATTACTATGGTGTGCCAAAATATCCCTTAGCTAAAAAAATGTTTGGGGTATTTGAACATACCCTTAACGACCCGTTAAATCCTATATTTCGTGGGTTTGACGATGTGTTTTATGCACCGCACAGCCGCAATACCGAGGTTAGAAAAGCAGATATTGAGCAAGTGTCCGGCTTAACTATTTTGTCAGAATCTGATGATTCCGGTGTGTATATGGCCACGGCGCGTAACGGTAGGGAGTTTTTTGTTACCGGACATTCTGAATATAATCCAAGTACGTTAGATACAGAATATAAACGGGATGTGAAAAAAGGCTTATCCATCGAAATTCCTCGAAATTATTATTTGAATAACGACCCAAGTAAACATCCGGTAGTGCGTTGGCGTTCTCATGCTAATTTACTGTTTACTAATTGGTTAAACTATTTTGTTTACCAAGAAACACCTTTCGATATCAACGATATTCAATAAAGTTATGTGCCAATCAAGTTTTTTTTATTCCTTGATAAGGGATATTGAAAAATTGGCTAATCTATAATAATCATGCGTTCTATCGAACTTCTTTCTCCTGCTAAAAATTTGGAATGTGGGTTGGCTGCCATTAATCATGGTGCCGATGCTGTATATATTGGTGCCGAAAAATTTGGGGCTAGGCAAGCTGCTGCTAATACTGTACAAGATATTGCTGCTTTAGTGCAGTATGCGCATACCTTTAACGCTCGGGTGTATGCTGCTTTAAATACTATTTTAGAAGATAAGGAGTTAGAGCCTGCTCGCCAATTGATTTGGCAATTGTATGAGGTGGGAGTGGATGCGCTTATCATACAGGATATGGGCATTTTGCAACTGGATTTACCCCCAATCGATTTGCATGCCAGTACTCAAACCGATAATCGTACGGCAGAAAAAGTACTGTTTCTCGAAAAAGCAGGGTTCTCGCAAGTGGTGTTGGCGCGCGAATTGAGTCTGGAGCAGATTAAAGCCATATCGGCTCAAACTTCCATTGCTCTTGAGGTTTTTGTGCATGGAGCTTTGTGTGTCAGTTATAGCGGACAGTGCTATATTAGTGAGGCTTTGGCAGGGCGTTCGGCAAATAGAGGGGCTTGTGCGCAATACTGTCGCTTGCCGTATAATTTGGTCGATGCTTCGGGATCCGTTTTACTCGAAAACAAACATATTCTATCGCTTAAGGACCTCGATTTATCGGAACACCTGGCCAATTTACTTGAAGCCGGGGTGCGTTCGTTTAAAATTGAAGGTCGCTTAAAAGAGGTGTCGTATGTTAAAAATACAACCGCCTATTACCGCAAAAAGTTAGATGCCATTCTTTCCGGTTCTACACAATTTAAACAAGCTTCTTCGGGTAAAACATCTTTTTATTTTAATCCTGACCCTCAAAAGACTTTCTTTCGTGGGGCAACCGATTATTTTATTAATGAACGAAAACCCGATATTTGCTCTTATGATACCCCAAAATCGGTAGGGGCTTATATTGGTAGTGTAAGTGCTGTGGATAGTAGTTTCCTTGAGTTAGATACTAACCAACTGTTGCATAATGGCGATGGTTTATGCTTTTTGGATAAGGAAGGTGGGTTTAGCGGTTTTCGTGTAAATAGGGTAGAGGGCAATAGGGTGTATCCGCTTAGCATGCCCAAGATTGTAAGAGGAGTGCATTTGTATCGCAATTTTGATATCGATTTCGACAAGCAATTGGCAAAGACATCTTCCGAACGAAAAATTGCCCTTACTATTCGTTTTTCTGAAACACCTGATGGTTTTTTACTTGATTTGTCCGACGAGGATAATAATCAAGTGTCTTTTCCTTGTGTTGCGCAAAAGGAAATAGCTTTAAAAGGAGATAAAGCTATGGATACTATCCGTTTACAGCTTTCTAAATTGGGCAATACCATTTTTGCTGTGGAAGCAATACACTTGGATTTGTCCGAACCGTATTTTATTCCTTCTTCACATTTAGGCGAATGGCGAAGGTTGGCTATTGAAGTGTTAGAGAATCTTCGTAGCAATAAGTATCAGGCGAATTTAGATAATAGAGTAAAGGTGCTGCCAAGTTATCATCCGTATGTAGATAATAAACTTTCGTATTTAGGTAATGTACATAATGCTTTAGCTGAGGCTTTTTACAAGCAACATGGCGTTACAGATATCGACCCATCTTTCGAAAAGAATCAGCCATCAGATGTGCCGCTAATGTTTATTCGTCATTGTCTGAAATATAGCTTAGGTGCTTGTGCTAAGTATCCTGGAGAGGCTAAAATACTGACTAATATACCCAACGAACCGTATTATTTACTACGAGATGGTGTGCGTTTATCAGTAAGTTTCGATTGTGTACAGTGTGTTAAATTCATAAAAAAATGCTAAGTTTGCAACAGAATAATCATAATAAATGCTTGCATTATGTGTGTTAGATTTCGCCCAACTTGTTTCTTTATAGCTGTTTTATTGTTTTTTCAAACGGTGCTTTTTGCTTCATCCCATTCCGCTGTTAAGCAAAAACTTTCTATAAAAGATGCTGCCGCAAAAGGCCTGATTGATTATCGTTTGTCTGGCACAGATGGTTCGCATTATGGCGATTGTATGGGTATTGTATTGCAAAATAATACCGATTCTGATTTGGTATTGCATGTTGAAGCGGGAACGCAATTAGTACCTGCAGACAAAGCGTATCAAGTAATGATTGTTACTAAAAGCGATCGTTTTGAATTGCCGGCTCTGGGCATTAAAACAAGTGCAATTTATGCTATGTGCGGCGAATATTACAAAGAGCCGCCTGCTATGAATTCCATTTATGCTGTTGCAGATATGGCTAGAGAGACTGTAGTAAACATGGCCAAGTATATTGAATTAAGTGCCAAACAAAACTACAAAGGCCAATATGCCATGTGGGCATGTACCGATCAGATTGGGAATGAGGAGTTGGAGAAATATGGGGCTACAGCAATGGATATTAATGATGTTTTAGTTATGGCTAAAGAAGCTAAAGTGCCCGTAAAATTAAGTCCTGTTGCTTTACCTAAAGACGAAAAATATAAAGACTCGGTTGTGATTGAGACTCCTACGGCGCAAACCATTGTATTGGAAGATTCGCTTGTTATTTCTCCGGAGTTTAATGCGCCAGCAGAGGAAACGGCTTTGGATAAATACGGATTGCCTTTTCTTGGTGGGGTGGTACTTTTGTCTGGCGGACTTGCATATGCCATTCGAAGAAAACGGAAGAAAAATAGCTTGAAAGGATAATAGTTTTATCGGGTTAGTTTGCATGCTCCCGTTTTTGGGTCTATGCTAATGTCATCTGATGAAAATGCTTTTTGGATGTTCTCTAGTAAAACAGCGTTTGATGCCTGTCCTGTTTTTATCCCATTTTCTACCATTAGCCAAATAGTATCTGCACTCTGAATGGCTAAATCTAAATCGTGTGTGGAAAGCAAAAATGCCTTGTTTGTTTCTTTAGCCAGCTTTCGTAATAGAAGTATTATGGCTGCACGATTCGGTAAATCTAAATGGGCAGTTGGCTCGTCTAAAATAACAAACGGAGTATCTTGTGCTAGGGCTTTGGCAATCATGGCCCGTTGTTTTTCTCCGTCCGATAGCTCGTTAATAAAACAGTTTTTTTTGTGACTTAACTGAACCATTGCTATGGCATGTTCGGTTTTTTCAATATCGAGGTTCGATTTATTGCCTAACCATCCGGTATGTGGATAACGGCCGGTAAAAACCAAGTCGAAAACACTCAGTTGATCTACTTCAATACTTTCGGCAAGTACAAAAGATAATATCAATGCTCGTTCGTTAGCGTTTAGTAACTCAAGTCGCCTGTCTCCATACAAAATTTCTCCTCCAAGTTGTTTTTGCAGTCCGGCGAGAGTACGTAAAAGGGTCGATTTTCCACAGCCGTTTGCACCAATTAAGCACACCAATTCTCCCTCATCCAGTTGTAGGTTGAGGCCAGACTGAACAGCCGTTTTTTTGTATCCGATAGCTAATTTATTGGTACGAAGAAGCATAGTTTTTTTATTTCATTGGCAAATTGGCACATTCCTCTATTTCTTTTTAATAATAATCCAAATAATCAATGGTGCACCAAATAAAGCACTTATGGCATTTATTGGTATGGTGTAAATGCTTATTTGTGTAATTATATCGCAAATTAATAAAAGTATCGCTCCACATAAAATGGAGGCCGGAATAATTAGTTGATGGTTCGACGAACGAAATAGTCCGCGTGCCAAATGCGGTACGGCTACTCCTATAAATGCAATGGGACCGGTAAATGCAGTAACTGCACCGGCTAATAGTCCGGTGGCAATAATAATTAAAATGCGTATTTGTGTTATAGAAATACCCAAGCCGCGGGCGTAATGTTCGCCTAAAAGTAATCCGTTTAGTTGTTTCTGAATCAATAGTGCCAACAGCAACCCAAGCAATACCAAGGGAGCCAGTATTTGCATATAAGCCCAACTTACGGCCGATAGACTTCCCATAGTCCACACCACAAAAAGCTTTAAGGCATCAGGATTGCTGTAATTTTGTATTACACTGATAAGTGCTCCGGCCATACTGCCAAACATTATTCCTATAATAAGTAGCGAAATGGAGTTTCGTATTTTAAACGAAACAGCAAGCATAATGAGCAAAATACCAATACCGCCGGTTATTGCAGAGGCTACTAATCCCCATCCATTTCCACTAATCGATAGCGGTAAAAGGCTTCCGGCCATTACAAAGAGTGCAACACCTAATCCGGCACCGGCACTTACACCCAATACATCAGGCCCGGCTAAAGGATTCCGAAAAAGAGTTTGCATTAAGAGTCCGGCAACAGCTAAGCTCGCGCCTGCCAGCATTGCAGTAAGGGCTTTTGGAATTCTAAAATTGATAATTATTTCGTAAAAAGTACTGTTAGTATTTTTGCCCCATAGTGCTTGTGTTAATTCTGTTAGCGGAATAGATACACTGCCAAAAAGGATGTCTAGTATAAAAAAAAATATACACAAAAAGCTTAATGCAGCAAAGAGTAGCGGTGTGCGGTTGTATATTTTTTTTTGTTTAAGCATTGGATGCGTAAAATGGGTTGGCAAATTTTTGTACAAAGATGCAAATAAAAATAAAAAATTCCGCTTTTGTAACTCTAAGCTCTTGCGCTAAAGTAAGTAACAATGCAATACGGTAGTTTTCTGCCTATAATTAGTTTGTTAATTACTAGCTGTTTACTAAATTGTAAATTGTAAATTATTAAATAGTAAATTCTTACCTTATCTTTGTCGAAAATCTTTAACTGTTTATGGCTGATCCAAAAAGAATTAATAAGTATTTATCGGAAACTGGTTTTTGCTCTCGTCGAGAAGCAGATAAATTAGTTGCACAAGGTCATGTTTTTATTGATGGAAAACGAGCAGAAATGGGAAGTAAAGTGCTTGAAGGACAACATGTAAAGGTGCGGGGAGAACTAATTCAGTCTGCAGTAGAGAGGGTGTATATTGTACTAAATAAACCAGTTGGTGTAGTAAGTACAACCGACCCTAAAGAAAAAAACAACATCGTTAAGTGGATAAATTATCCGCAGCGCATATTTCATATAGGTAGGTTAGATAAAGATTCGCAAGGACTGATACTACTTACTAATGATGGTGATATTGTCAATAAAATTCTTCGTGCAGGAAATAATCACGAAAAAGAATATGTAGTAACCGTAAATAAAGCCATTACCGATGCATTTTTGCAACGGATGAGTTCGGGTATTCCTATACTCGGTACAGTAACCAAGCCTTGTGTTATTGAAAAGATTTCGCCTACCATTTTTCGTATTGTTTTGGTAGAGGGTCTAAATAGACAAATTCGGCGCATGTGCGAGTATCTAGGATATGAAGTGCGTAAATTAGAGCGAATAAGAATCATGCATATTACCTTGGGTAGACTTGCAATTGGCGATTGGCGAGAGCTGACAAAAGAAGAAATGGATGTTATGGAGTCGTTGATAAATAGTTCGTCCAAAACAGAAGAGGCTTCGTTTTAGGTAAGTATTACTAAATTTTCAATGAATCAATTGCCATTTATCATTTGTTATTGTTACTTAATGGGTTATTACTTTCTACTTTAGTACTCTAATTCGTGTTAAATGGTGCAAATTAGTGGATAAAATATTTTTCGACTTCCGACTTCTAATACTAATATGTTTTCTTTGATTCAAGAATCAAGATTTTTTTGCGTATTGATTTTCAATGAAAATGCCTTTTAGGTTAAAAACTGTACCTTTTATTAATAGTGTTTTCATAAAACCCTTAGTAAATAATACTACTCGTGCTTTTAAGTTGCGAGATATCGAAAGAAATGCTAAGGCAATTTAGCTGCGAAAAAGAAATTATGTTCTTGCATGTGTTCAGGATGAAAAATCTTAATCATATCTTTCAGTAAAATATCAGGTCTTGCCACGGCACTTTCCCAAAAATCATTTGCTCCGCTAGGGCTTGTTCGTTGGTTAAAATTATACACTTGTTGTTTAGCTACTGCACTAAAAAGACCATGTCGTTGGTCTGTTATTAGTAACTCCTCTCGGCTATTGGCTTGGCTCCCTATCCAGTAGTCTGCATCTCTAAAATGAGCTAATACAACTTCGAAATTCAAAGGTAAACTGCCCGATGTGCTATCTGTGGCATAAAAATAATTCGCTCCCGCATCTGCTAATAAACAAGCCATGTAACTTTTGCCTCCTGGCATATACCAAGTGCCTTTGAAGTTTCCGCCTACCATTACTTTAGGCTTGTGTTGTATGGTGCTAATTCTATTTTTTTCTTTGAGATAGTTTGTTGCAATTTGTGCGAAAATACTGTCGGAAAGAGCTTCTTTGTTATAAAAGGCAGCTACAAATTTTATCCATTCCGCACGACCAAGCAAGGTGTTTTCCATCCATTCGTTGTTGAAAATTACGGGTATTCCGTTTATTATGAGTCGTTTGCTTACAGGGTCTTCTTGATTAAACCCGCTAACCATAAGTGCATCGGGAGCTAAGAACTGTATGCGCTCAATATTCATGTTAAAAGGGTCGCCCATATCAACCAACTCGTTTTGTTCAATCTTTTTTCGTATGTGTTCGTTGTAAATTAACGATGCATTAGCTATGCCTTTAATGCTGTTAATTTCACCTATCAGTTGTATAAACTCAAAATGGGTACCGCTATTTACAGCGAGCTTTTGTAAGGGGATGTGGATGGTTTGTCCGTCTTTTGGGGTAAGGGTTGTTGTATCACTAACTAAATAGTATCGGGCATAGGGTTTAGTGCTGTTCCACGGATTGTTTACCGTTATAATTTTAACCTTATCTTTATAGGCTATAGTGAAACCTTTGGCATACTGCAAAGTAAGTGTTGAGTCGGTTTCTATTATCAGTTTGTTGTGGGTGTCCGATTTGCACCCGGCAAATAAGAATAGTAATAATGAAAAATACAGGTTTTTTTTTAAAAAAATTATCATGGAAGATAGGTGTTCTACAGCACAAATGTGTTCAATTTGCTGTTGTTATTTACTCAATTGCAAAGATGCAAAGAATAATTGTATTTCTCCAACGGGTAAAAATATCATCTTAAAATGTTATTATTCATTCACATTTGTTAAATTTGTCTTTTTGATTTATATTAAGCAAGGTTATTTACTTCACCTTTTTTACTAAATTAAATAATATAACGATGAAAAAAGAGTTTCTTATTGCTATAGTTTCGTTTATGTCTATTTCTTTGTTTGCCGAAGCAGAGCATGAAATTAAGTCTGAAATAAAAAAGGTAACCGTTTTTGCTCAAGGAGCACAAATTGAACGAGAAGCGGTTGTTGCAATTCAACAAGGAGAAATGCTTGTTAAGTTAACTGGGCTTTCACCTTATATCAATAAAGAGAGTATTCGGATTGATGGGGATGGGTCGTTTACTATTTTACATGTGCAACACCAAAATGATTTTGTAAATGAGCTCGAAAAAAACAAAGAAACCGAAGCTTTACATAAGAAAATTGAATTGCTTCAGTTTAACATTGAAGACGAGGAAACTTGGCTGAAAATAATTAATGAAAAACTAGATTTTTTAGCTGTAAATAAAAATATTACAGGTAATGAACAAGCTGTAAATCCGGAATCGTTTAAATCTTTGCATCTTATTTACGGAACAAGTGTAGAACAGCTAAATTTACAATTAGTAAAAAAGAGACGATTAATCAATGAATATAAAAAAGAGCTCAATAAGCTTAAAAATCAATTGCAAACTATTACAACAAAATCTTCCTTGCCTTCTGGTACAATTAGTATAAACATAAGTTCAAAACTAACTAAAACGGCTAAACTGAAATTTAATTACTTGGTTGATAATGCTTCTTGGTATCCTACATACGATATTCGTTTTAAAGGGGTCGATAAGCCTTTGGTTGTGACTTATAAAGCAAATGTAAATCAAAACACCGGTGTTGATTGGGATAAAGTAAAGTTGGTTCTGTCCACTGCAAAAACAACTGTTTCAGCACAAATTCCTCAATTATATCCTTTTTATTTACAGTTCTATTCTCCTAGTTCGACTGCTTCGAGTGCATTGCCGAAAAAAATGGCAGGAACGCAAGTGATGGACAATAATATAAGGATTAGAGGAGCTTCGTCTATGGCTAGTCAAAATGAGCCCTTGTATATTGTTGATGGTATGCGACAAGATGAAATTTCATCCTTGCCAAGCGATGATATTGCTACTGTTGAAGTACTTAAAGATGCTTCTTCTTCAGCAATATATGGTTCAAAAGGGGCTAACGGTGTTGTTGTTGTAACCACCAAGAAAGATAAGAATGTGTCCATCCCATTAACAATAACATCAAAAGCTGAAACGGTAAATGAGTTTATTGTGGATGCCCCACAAACAATTGTTGCTAACAATAAAAATAGCAACATTAGTTATCGTGAAACTACTCTTGATGCTACATTTGAATATCAGTCTATTCCTAAAATAGCTGCTCATGTTTATCTTATTGGAAAAATTAGCGAATGGTATAAGGCTGATTTTCTTGATGGTGAGGTAAATGTGTATTTGGAAAATTCGTATGTCGGAAAGTCCTTTATTAATACACAACAGTTTAAAGATACTTTCGAAATATCTTTTGGTATTGATAATAACATAAGTATTAAACGAGAACGATTGCCGGATTATGCTGAGAATCAATTTATTGGTCAGAATAAAAAAGAGTTTATTGGTCATAAATTGACGGTAAGAAATAATAAATCATACCCAATTACTACAAAGATAATAGACCAATTACCAATTTCAACTATAAAAGAAATTGAGGTTGAAATACTGGATATTTCTGAGGCTACAAGTAACAAAGAAAAGGGTGAACTTATATGGGAACTGAAATTAAGCCCTAAAGAGACAAAAGAGCTACTAGTAAAATATAGTGTAAAGTATCCTAAAGATAAAAAAGTAATTATTGAATAAATAATTGACTGTTTTGTCTCTGTCACCCCAAATGCACAATGCTAAAAAATGCCTTGAAATATTCTTTGCTTCTGTTTTTTTTGCTTATAACAGCAAACGGACTTGCTTATACCGTTTATCCGGCTTGTCCGGATTTTACGGATATAGAGGCTACGCATGTAGAGGCTTTTTATGGTGATATCTACAATCCCTTGCAAAATTCCGGTTTAGTCCCCAACAGACATTTGGTTATTGATACAGTGGGTACCGACCCCAATACGGGAAATATGCTTCAGGTTTTGGCGCCGGGGGAGTCGCGCGTGGTTCGTTTAGGGAACAGTAATGTTGGATTTGAGGCCGAGGCCTTGCGCTATCATTTTTTGGTCGATTTGGACAAATCTATCCTAGAAGTAAAGTTTGCTGTTGTTTTTCAAGATCCAAGCCATCCTTTCCATCAACAACCTCGTTTTAGGGTGCGCATTATGGATGCAGACGGGAATTTATTGGGCGATTGTGCCGAATATGATGTTACTTCCGGCAATAATTTGGAGGGTTTTAATACTTACGATGATGGTATTACTGCTCCTGTAAGGTGGCGCGATTGGAGTACGCTTCTAATTGATTTAAGCCGTTATGCGAATAGAGAGGTGCAAGTGGAATTTGTTACTTATGATTGTGGACAAGGTGCCCATTACGGCTATGCTTATTTTACGGCTTCTTGTACCAAAAATCAATTAAGCATGGAGGCTTGTTCGGGTACCGAAGTGTCATTAAAAGCACCCGACGGCTTTAGTCATTATTTATGGGATAATGCTGATATTACCCAAGTAACTACCCGTGTTGTAGATGGAACTGATAAGTATGTAAGCTGTTTATTGACCAACGAAATGGGCTGTTTTTACACGCTTCATGGTACCATTTCTGGTAATCCAGCCTTTGCTTCCGATACCCTGATACGCGATTCAATATGTCAGGGTGATCCGTATGCTGAGTATGGTTTTTTCTTGCCACCACATTTCGAGCCTGGGAATTATACTTATTATAATACCGTGGTTAATCCGCAAAATTGTGGTGCCGAAATTATGCTTACCCTGCAGTTGTTCGTTTATCAAAAATATTATCCTGTTTTTGGGACTATTTGTTATGGAGAGAATTATTCCGAATATGGCTTTGATATTATTCAGCCTGCCGTGGGGAACCATATGTTTGAACAAACGCATGCTTCTGCTACGGCTTGCGATAGTATTGTGCAGCTATTTTTAACGGTCAATTCTTCTTTTTCTGCTCCTTCGGGTATTTTGGGTAATGCTACTCCTTGTATTGGCGAATCGGCACATTTCTATTTTAACGACCCCGATACTTCGGTGGTTTATACATGGACTGTTCCTGATAATGCCAAGATTGTAAGTGGTCAAGGGTATAGTAATTTGTATTTGGAATTTGAAGACGTTACTCAAGGTAAGTTGTTGCTTGCAGCAATAAATGGTTGTGGTAGTACTTTCGATTCCATAGATATCTTTCCTCAGGAGAGTTATAAAACACATATTTATGATACTATTTGTGCGGGTAATGCATATAACCAAAATGGCTTTGTGTTACCGCAACAAAATGAATTGGGTAATTTTATTTACCGCAACGAGTTTAAAACTGCCATGGGTTGCGATAGTAATTTTGTGTTGTCACTGTTCGTATATCCATCGCCCGAGAATCTCAATATAGTAGTTGAACGGGATACTTTTATTTGTGCCGGCGATAGTGTTGTGTTGCATGCTATGGGTGCCGATGGTAGTTATTTTATTTACGATGTTCCTAAAGTTGCCGTTGGCGATATTCTTTGTACCGACGGAACGACAGAAAAACCGGCTCAATTTGTAGCTTCAGGGAAAATAGCAAAGGCTATTGTGTTTTTTGTTGATCAAACCGGCGCACATGGATGGGCCGTAAGTTTGAGCGATTTGCCCGTGCCATATCAGTGGGCTACGGTAAACGAAGATATTCCGGCTATTGTTAATCGTGCCGGTAGTAATCGTCAACGCTTTTTAGATATTGATGGTTATGGAAATACCGAAAGTATGATTCTAATTGGGGATGCTACGGAATATCCGGCAGCGTATGCTGTTGATTTTTCCAATGGCTGGTATATTCCTGCTATTGGTCAACTAAAGGTGTTGTTCGAGCAATCTTATATGATGATTGATGCCTATGATTTGTTGAATGTAGACACTCTTGATCAGAATTTATACTATTTGTCGAGTAGTGAAAATTCCCAAATTAGAGGCCTTTATTTTTTTGATAATATTACTGTATTACTATCTAAATTAAACATGGGTATTGTACGCCCTGTAATTTCTTTTTAAATTGATGTGTTTGTGAAAAAATGGCTTTCCATACTGTTTTTTTTGTCTACCTTTTTTACAGCTTCGGCCTATAAATACGGTGATGTTGTGACCAATTCGGATGGGAGCAAGGGACTGGTTTTTTGGCTTAGTCCCGATGCATCATACGGCTGGATGGTGGCGTTAGAAGATGCTCCCGTAACAGCTCAATGGGGCGATACTGTTGATATTCCGGAAGTGGAAAACATTACCTTTTACCTAAGTTATGCCGATACGGCAGGGTATGTCAATACACAAATACTATTGAATGTTTATCCTTCGGCTTCGTATGCCGCAAATTATGTCGATTTTGCCAATGGCTGGTATTTGCCGAGTACAACACAATTGGCTACCATATTTACAAATTTACCTATGCTTGAACCGCTGCTTGTTTTAAATGGTGGAACTACTCTAGGCGAAGCAATTTATTGGTCAGCTTCTGAGTTTGATAAGTATTTTGCGGTGGGCTTGAATTTTGTCGATGGTATTGCATATGGATATCCTAAACCAGGTGCGTATAGCGTACGACAGGTGCGCACTTTTGTAAACCAATCTTTTCAATATGACCTTAGCTTATCGTATGTGTGGAATACAGGTGATACGACTGCTTTTATAAAGGTTTCTCCAGCAGCAAGTACGCTCTATGCTGTTACCGCAAAAAATGATGTGGGTTGTGAGGCGTATGCAGAAAAAACAATATTTGTGGGCGATAATCAAACCGAAGAAATTTATGCAACAATATGCGAAGGGGAATCGTATACGCAATATGGGTTTAATGAATCTTTATCAGGCACTTATCAACAAGTAGTTTCTGGTTCAAATGCTTGTGCGTTGACTATAAATTTACATTTAACAGTGTTCCCCCAAAAAGAAACCGTTTTATTCGATACCGTAACTGTAGGTAACGAATATCTAAATCATGGGTTTTATTATTCTTATATTGATACCCCCGGCGATATATTGGATAGCTTAACTTATAATACAAGCAACTCTTGCGATAGCTTGGTTATTCTTAACTTGCATGTATTGCCTGTATATAAAGGACTTGTGTATGATACCATTTGTCAAGGATATCCTTACGTTGGATATGGATTTAATTTACCCATTCAAAAGTATCTGGGTAAGTTTACTTATGCCTTGCATTTAAAAACAGAAAATGGTTGTTGCGATAGTATCTCCGAACTGCATTTGCAAGTGTATCCGGCTTCTTTTTCTTATACTGATGCTACTATATGCGAGGGAGAAGAGGTTTTGTTTAATGGAGTACAATATACTAAAGCCGGTGTTTATGCTGCATATTTAACCAACCATCGTGGATGTGATAGTATTGCTTCTTTGCGTTTGTTTACTTTTAAAGCAACATCATCTATTACTAAAGATTCAATTTGCGAAGGGGAAAGTTATGTTTTTAATGGTGTGACTTATACTGAAACAGGTATTTATGAAAGTTATTTTAATAATGATGTAGGTTGCGATAGTATTGCTTACTTGGATTTGTTTGTTAAGCCGCATTCAGCTTCAGTGTCTTATATAACTATTTGTGAGGGAGAAAGTTATTCGTTTAATGGCATCGATTATAGTTTAGCAGGTACTTACCAATCGACCTTGGTTAATGCACTAAATTGTGATAGTATTGCTACCCTTGTTTTGCAAATAAGCAAGCCCGAACCTACTTATCTTTACGAGACTATTAACGATGGCGATATATATGATTTTTATGGTAATGACCTTACTGTTTCAGGGGTTTATCAAGATACGCTTGCTTCTTTTTGGAATTGCGATAGTGTAATAATTCTCCATCTTTCCGTTAAAAAAATAATTATTGTTCCTGAAGTTTTTTCGCCCAATAGCGATGGGGTAAATGATTTGTTGGTAATTAAAAATATTGAACAATACCCAACCAATAAAATTTTTGTTTTTAACCGCTGGGGAAATAAGGTGTGGGAGGGTGGCCCGTATCTAAATAATTGGGATGGCTCGTGTAATACCGGATTTACTATTGGCGGTAAAGAGTTGCCTGTAGGCACCTATTTTTATATTATTGACCTTGGCGATGGTAGCGAAGTGCAAAAAGGTTTTGTATATTTAAACAGGTGATTGTTTCGCCGAATAGTACCAAAATTCCTTCCTTCTTTTAAAATAAAAAAACTTTTTAAGGTGTTTTTTGAACAAACAGCTTTTTTATATGTTATAGTATTATTCTGTTTGTGTTTTTTGTGCTTTTGCAACTAAATATTTTCTACATAATGTAAAAAAGCAATTTTATTTTTAATTCTATTGTAAAACATATATTAACAAATAGGATTGTTGAGAAAAAAGGTGTAATTTTATCAAATTCATTATAAAATAATACTATGGTTGGTAAGCTAATTAAAATAGGTGTCTTGCTGTTGTTTACTTTTACTAGTCTCTTAGGTTATGCGCAAGAGTCAGTGCTTAGCTCGGGAGGCCAAGCTATAGGTAGCGGCGGTAAAGCTAGTTATTCGGTAGGGCAAGTTGTAAGCAGCACTTTTTTTGGTAGTACCGGTTCTATTGCTCAAGGCGTACAACAAGCATACGAAATATCTGTTGTAAGTGCTACAAATGATGCTAATTTTATCGCATTGCAATGTGTAGTCTATCCAAATCCGGTAACGGATTTTTTAGTACTTAATACTAAACGAAGTGAATACGAGGGTTTGTCTTTTCTCTTACTAGATATGAATGGTAAAGTTTTGCAAAAAAATATAATATCAGAAGAAGAAACCCGTATTTATATGGGAGAATTAGTGCGTGGAACTTATTTTGTTAAAGTAGCTCAAGGAAATACCGCACTCAAAACATTTAAAATTATTAAAAAATAAACAATATGAAAAAGTGTACTCTACTATTAATCACTGTACTGTTAACTTCGGCCTTATTGGCTCAGGCTCCACAAAAGATAAGCTATCAGGCTGTTGTTCGTGATGGTAGTAATAATCTTATTACTAATCAGACGGTGGGTGTGAAAATCAGTATATTACAAAATGTCACAACGGTATATACTGAAACTAAAACGGTAACAACCAATGATAATGGCTTGTTATCAACCGAAATTGGTGGTGGTGTGAGTTTCAATGCTATCGATTGGTCAAATGGAACATATTACATCAATTCGGAAATTGATCCGAATGGTGGTACAAGTTATACAATTAGTGGTTTAAGTCAACTATTGTCTGTTCCGTATGCATTGTATGCGGCTTCTTCGGGTAGTGGTGGAGGTGGTGTTGCTATCGAATGGAAAGGTTCGTTGGCTTCTGATCCTGCTAGTCCGCAACTTAATTGGGCGTATTATAATACTACTGATAAAAAATCATATATCTATACAGGTGCTGCTTGGGCTATTATGGCTCAAGATGGTGCTCAGGGTGTGCAAGGTATTCAAGGTTCGCAAGGATTACAGGGAATTCAAGGTTTACAAGGTGCTGCCGGTATGTCATTAATTTGGCAAGGTACTTTAACTTCGGCTCCTGCTTCTCCCGCTTCAAATTGGGGTTACTATAATTCAACTGATAAGAAATCTTATATTTATAATGGGTCATCGTGGACTGTCATTGCGCAAGATGGTACACAGGGGCCACAAGGTATTGAAGGTGCTCAAGGTCCACAAGGCTTACAAGGAATGCAAGGTCCGGAAGGATTGCAAGGTGTTCAAGGGCTTACAGGTGCTAATGGGGTATCGGTAGTTTGGCAAGGGTCATTGGCTACCGCTCCTGCTAGTCCGCAACTTAATTGGGCGTATTATAACACGACTGATAAAAAATCATACATTTATACGGGTGCTGTTTGGACAGTAATTACACAAGATGGAGCTCAAGGTCCACAGGGGATTCAAGGAGAAATGGGCCCTCAAGGAGAAACCGGTCCGCAAGGTCCGCAAGGTATTCAGGGTGATGCCGGTACAGGGTTAACAAACAAAGGCTTATGGCTTAATGGTTCGACGTATGCCGAAGGCGATTATGTTTTCGATCAATCTACAGGAAATCCCTTGGTAAATTCTATGTGGATTTGTCAATCAGCAAGTCCTTTTGTATCTACGGTTAGTCCGTATTTGGATTTAGCTAACTGGGTTGAATTTGAAGCTCCTTCGGGTCAAGATGGTGTTGGTATTACTTGGTTGGGTTCGTTCGTTGCAGCACCAATTCCTACGGCTAGTAACCAAGCTTATTATAATACAAGCGATAAAAAATCGTATATATGGAATGGTAGTGCTTGGAGTATTATGGCTCAAGATGGTATTCAGGGCATACAGGGTCTTCAAGGTGTACAGGGTGTTTCCGGGGATAATGGATTGTCTCTTTTGTGGCAAGGTTCGTTAGCATCTGCTCCTGCTAGTCCCGTTTTAAATTGGGCATACTATAACACAACCGATAAGAAATCATATGTTTTTGATGGTTCATCGTGGACGGTTATTGCGCAAGATGGCGCACAAGGAGTGCAAGGTCCACAAGGCTTACAAGGAATTCAAGGACCTCAGGGTCCGCAAGGCTTACAAGGAATCCAAGGTTTACAGGGGATTCAGGGAGAAAATGGTTTTTCTATCGATTGGCAAGGTTCGTTGGCATCGGCTCCTGTTAGTCCTGTGTTAAATTGGGGCTATTATAATACAACGGATAAGAAATCGTATATTTATGACGGTTCTTTATGGACGGTTATTTCGCAAGATGGTATACAGGGTACACAAGGAGTTCAGGGTATACAAGGAATCCAGGGTGAAGTTGGTCCTCAGGGTATTCAAGGCGAAGTTGGCCCTCAGGGTATTCAAGGGGAGGTTGGCCCTCAAGGTATTCAAGGTGTTCAAGGGGAAATTGGTCCACAGGGTATTCAAGGCATCCAAGGTGTTCAAGGTATTGCCGGCGTATCAGTAGTATGGCAGGGTACATTGGCAAGTGCACCTGCTAGTCCTCAAATTAACTGGGGGTATTATAACTCAACGGATAAGAGATCGTACATTTATGATGGTTCATCGTGGACGGTTATTGCGCAAGATGGCGCACAAGGTCCTCAAGGTATTCAGGGCACTCAAGGCATTCAAGGTGTAGTAGGCCCTCAAGGTATTCAAGGCGAAGTAGGGCCTCAGGGTATTCAAGGTGTTCAAGGGGAAATTGGTCCACAAGGTATACAGGGTATTCAAGGAATTCAAGGTGATGCGGGTGTTTCTATCGATTGGCAAGGTTCGTTAGCATCTGCTCCTGCTAGTCCCGTTTTAAATTGGGCATACTATAACACAACCGATAAGAAATCATATGTTTTTGATGGTTCATCGTGGACGGTTATTGCGCAAGATGGCATCCAGGGTCCACAAGGTATTCAAGGGATACAAGGTATTCAAGGCATCCAAGGTGAAGTAGGTTTACAAGGCATCCAAGGTGAAGTTGGCCCACAAGGCATTCAGGGTATTCAAGGGGAAATTGGTCCACAGGGTATTCAAGGTATACAAGGTATTCAAGGCATTGCCGGCGTATCTGTAGTATGGCAAGGTACATTGGCAAGTGCACCTGCTAGTCCTCAAACTAATTGGGGGTACTATAATTCAACGGACAAGAAATCGTATATATATGATGGTTCATCGTGGACAATAATCACGCAAGATGGTGCTCAAGGTATCCAGGGTATTCAAGGTTTAACCGGTCCACAAGGGTTGCAAGGCGAAGTTGGCCCACAAGGCATTCAGGGTATTCAAGGGGAAATTGGTCCACAGGGTATTCAAGGTATTCAAGGTATTCAAGGCATTGCCGGTGTATCAGTAGTATGGCAAGGCGCATTAGCATCCGCACCTGCTAGTCCTCAAACTAATTGGGGGTACTATAATTCAACGGACAAGAAATCGTATATCTATGATGGTTCATCGTGGACAATATTTACGCAAGATGGTGCTCAAGGTATCCAGGGTATTCAAGGTTTAACCGGTCCACAAGGAATACAAGGCGAAGTTGGCCCACAAGGCATTCAGGGTATTCAAGGGGAAATTGGTCCACAGGGTATTCAAGGTGTGGTTGGTCCACAAGGAATTCAAGGTGTTGCAGGCATTTCAATTTTGTGGCAAGGGTCTTCAGCATCTGCTCCTGCTAGTCCACTGCTAAACTGGGGTTACTACAACACAACGGATAAAAAATCGTATATCTATGATGGTGCGTCTTGGACAGTAATTGCTCAAGATGGTATACAGGGTATTCAAGGCGAAGCTGGTATTTCTATCTTATGGCAAGGCTCATTGGCAACAGCTCCTGTTAGTCCGCAGCTAAATTGGGGATATTATAATACAGCAGACAAACAATCGTATATTTACGATGGATCAACATGGACTCTTATAGCAAAAGACGGTATAGGTGGAGTTACATCTGCCGGCACTAATATTACCATTAGCGGAGCAGGAACACCGGCAAGTCCATATGTTGTTAGTGAAACAGTACATTCTGTGGGTGAAAGTTATGGTGGCGGCATTGTTTTTTATGTGTACGACAACGGAAAGCATGGGTTAATTGCTGCAACTGCAGATCAAAGCTCCAGTGTACGATGGCATGGTGGATCAAATACAGTAACTCGTGCCAGAGCAAATGGTATTGGAGCAGGTTTAAAAAATACATCATTAATAATAGCAAATCAAGCTACAGTCGATGGAAATGCTTTTGCCGCAACATTATGTAATGAGTATTCAGTAACATCCGGATCTGTAACTTATGGCGATTGGTACTTGCCGTCGAAACATGAATTGAATTTATTGTATTTGCAAAAAGCCGTTGTAGGTGGTTTTGGTACCGGTTTTTACTGGTCGTCAAGCGAATCCGATGCTACAAATGCAGCAGCTCAATCCTTTAGTAATGGAAGTCAGTTTAATTTTGCAAAATCAATGACTTATAGTGTGAGGGCTATTCGTGCTTTTTAATAATCTTTTTTGTTAGAGGATAGCTAAATAATGGTATTTTACATAAAAAACGCAAAGTTTAAAAAGTTTTAAGCTTTGCGTTTTTAGTTGTTTTTTAATGTTCATAACTCTTGTTAATAATAATGATGATTGTTGCGAGTTCAATTTTACTATATTTTTAGTGTTTATAGTATTATCAACAAATTATTTTTTGTAGCTTTACACTCGCTTTGAAGAAAATTTTTACCAATGAAGAAACTGTATCTGATTTTAAGTGTTGTTTTATTATTTTGTGTGCAAATTCAAGCAGAAAAGACTACTGCAGGGAAAGAGTTCTGGGTAGGCTTTTTTGGCTCAGTTCATAAAGATTCTATCCCTACGGCTTATCCCGAATTTGAATTGTATATTTTGGTTTCTTCCCAAAATAATTGTTCGGGAACAATTACAAATCCAAACACAGGGTATAGTCAGCCTTTCACCGTTACCGGAGGACTAGTAGAAAAAGTCCTTATACCTTTTGATGAATGTTATCACAGAAGTGAAGGTGATACCCTCTATACTTCAACTAAGGGCTTATTGGTTACTACATCAGATAGCGTTTCCTTGTTTGCCGGTACATACCGCGAAAATTCTTCCGAATCGACCTTGGTATTACCTATATCTTCATTAGGTACTCATTATAAAATTGCGAATTATCCGGCTTCTGCTTCATCAAGTTTTTTAGTGCTTGCGACTGAAGATAATACCGAAATTTCGTTTGTGTTAAACGATACTATTTGGGACGAAAATACTACACAGATTTCTTATCTTCCTAATATAGTATACCAAAAAACGCTTAATAGAGGAGAAACGATGTTGGCAAACGGGTATAATCTTATTGGTTCAACCGTTAAATCAAATTGTAAACCTATTGCTATTTTTGCCGGAGATTATGGTACAAAAGTACCTAGTACATGTACCGGAGAAAATCTGCTGATGGAGCAAATACATCCAATTCATACTTGGGGAAAATCGTTTTTGGTTAATACGATTATTTCTAGGCCAGATGATAGTAAAATTGTAATCATTAGTAAATATGATAATACCTCGATAGCGGTTAAGCGTGATGGGGTAACGCAAACATATGTAATTAACGCAAATGAATATAAAGAAATTGATGCTAGTCAGAATGGATTATTTATCGAATCCGACAAAGCTATTGCTGTAACACAGTATGCTATAGGAGAGGGTTGTTCTTTTTTTGGCAATCCTTTTATGCTTTGGATAACGCCTATCGAACAGCAGGTGAAAGAAATTTCCTTTACTTCGTCTCCAAATATCAATAACGGCTCACATTATATTCAGATTTTTACATTAACGGCCAATAAAAATCAAGTATTTTTAGATGGCGTTAATATTGGCGATTTTAATGCTTGTTCTCAAAACCCCTTATATTCTTACGCGCAGAAAAATATTACACCGGCTTTTCCACCTGCAACACATACGCTTACCAGTAATTTGGGCGTAATGGCGTATCTGTATTATTATGGCTTAGAGTCGCATGCTTATGCCGTAGGTAGTTCAAGTGATAATTTGGAGGATGTGGTGCGTATTGCCAGTTTTAATGGTGTAGGAGAAAACCTGTCTTATGAAACCAACAGCACCGACAATATATATAATCCATGGGATACCATTACGATAAATAGAGATGTTCAATCAGATTATACTTCTATTTCTTGGTGCATAAACGGTACAGCACTTGTTGTTCCCGAAGAAAATAATCAACCACAACTTACCGTAAACCTTCCTGCTTGCCGTTTATTAGATGGCGAAAATTCTTTGGGGATGATTTTATCCCGTAGCTGTGGAAATGACACTATATTTTCTGCTTTATGGCTACGAAAAGCCTCGTTTAGTTTATTGTCTCCAGATCAACTTATTTGTGAGGGTGATAGCGTACAATTGTTTGCTAGCACAAGCATTCCTGTTCCTCAATTTGTTTGGTTTACAAAAGATGAAACGCTAACAAACCAATCGTCAAATCCATTTGTTGCGCCACAAAATTCTACCAAGTATTTTGTATATGCAGCATTTGATACCTACCATACCGATATGGACTCCTTAATGGTGTCCGTTAAGCCTAAATCGTATCATACGATAAATGAATCGATTTGTCCTTCAGAAGCCTATAATTTTAATGGAACAACAGTAACCACAGCCGGTATTTATTATGATACGCAGGTAAACAGTGTTGGGTGTGATAGTATAATTACCTTAAATTTAACTTATTATCCGCAAGAAACTATCTTACTAACTGATAGTATCTACGATGGAGAATCGATAGTATTTGGTGGAAAAACATTGACTGTTGAAGGGGTTTATGCCGATTCGTTAACTAATATATGGAATTGCGATAGTGTAATGGTACTCGATTTATTTGTGATTAAAAGAATTCAACCACCTACAGTGTTTACTCCTAATGGAGATGGAGTAAATGATAGATTTATCATTAAAGATATTGATAAATTTCCAACCAATAGCATCAAGTTATTTAATCGTTGGGGTAATCTGGTATTCGAAGCTTCGCCTTATCAAAATAACTGGAATGGCTATCAACAATCGGCTACTACTGCGGATAGTGCAGAATTACCTGTTGGTACCTATTTTTACATACTTGATTTAGGTGATGGTTCGGCAGTGAAAAAAGGATTCGTATATTTGAATCGGTAATGTTTAATTTTTAATTAGGAATCAATCTGTTAATGTTTAAAAAGTTAGTAATAATATTTGTTGTTCTTTGCAGCGTTACTGCCGCATTTTCACAACAGGAAGCTATGTTTACCCACTATTCGTACAATACGCTTGGTGTAAACCCTGCTTATGCCGGTAGTCGCAATGCGTTAACAATGACGGCTTTGCATCGTTCTCAATGGGTTGGCTTCGAGGGAGCTCCAACTACGCAGACTTTTACGGCTCATTCTCCTTTCTATAATGAAGCGGTTAATATTGGCTTGTCATTTTTAAATGATAAAATTGGCCCTGTTAATAATACGGGTTTATTTGTCGATTATGCTTTCCGCTTTAAGCTTACTGAAAAAAGCAAATTGGCCTTGGGTGTTAAAATGGGATTCAATGCTTATGGTTTTGATTTAGCCAGCTTACATTCGGCCGATCCTAACGATCCGGCAACGAATATTTCAGGGAGATCATTTTCTCCAAACTTTGGTGTTGGAGCATATTACTCTACCGATAAATTCTATGTTGGCTTATCAACGCCTAAATTATTCAAAAATAATTACCACTACGAAGTTTCTTCGTTAAGTAGCGGCTTGTCTATCGAAGAGAGGCATTTTTATACCATAATTGGAGGTGTAATTCGCTTATCGGATGATGTCGAGTTAAAACCTACTTCTTTTATGAAAGTTACTAAAGGGGCTCCGGTTGAGGGTGATGTTACCGCTAGTTTGATTTTTTATGAAAAGGTTCATGCCGGATTAATGTATCGTACCGGCGATGCAGTTGGGGCTCTAATCGGTTATGCTATTAACGAACAATTATTTGCTGGTTATTCATTTGATTGGTCTTTTGTTGCTCAAACAGGGCTGCATAATGCCGGTAGTCATGAAGTTGTATTACAATACGACTTTATTTTTAATCATATTAAACGGATTCGTTCACCTAGATATTTCTAATTACAATGAGAATTTTTCTAACAATCATATTAATAGTTAGCTTTCTGACTGCTACTTCGCAATCGAGAAAAGAGCAAAAAGGAGATGATTATTTTCAAATATATCATTTTGATAAGGCTATAAAATTATTTAATAAAGCCGATTCACTTAGTGTTGAAGCTCAGCGGAAATTGGCCGAGAGTTATTTTAATCGTTTTGATTTTTCTCAAGCAGCGCTTACGTACGAAAAAATTATTAATACACCCATAGCTACTATAAACGATTATTATAAGTATGTACTTGCCTTAAAAGCAAATGCTAAGTACGATGAAGCAAATTACTGGATGGAGAAAATAGCAGAAAAGAGTCCGGAAGATTTGCGCGTAAAGAATTTTTGGGAAAATAAAGCCGATTTTGACAAATTGCAAATTCCGGATCAAAAGTACACTATTTACAACCTCAAAATGAATACTGCCGACGAAGATTTTGGGCCGGTATATTATAAAAAAAATCAGCTTGTTTTTACTTCAAGTAGATCGGGTGCTAAGCCAATTCTTCGCAAATATAACTGGAATAGAGAGCCTTTTCTTGATATTTTTGTTGCCGAAATTAATGACTCTAACGAACTAACTAAATTAAAATATTTTAACCGTAAGTTCAATAAAAAGTGGCACGAGGGGCCGGCTAGTTTTAAAAGCAATGGCAGGTTAGTAGCTTTTACTCGTAATAATTATGACGAAATGAGTGATGATGGTATTGTCAAATTACAACTCTTTTTAAGTGAGTTTAAAAGAGGTAAGTGGCAAGAACCTGATGAGTTTACTTATAACAGCGATGAGTATTCTGTTGGACATCCTGCATTTACAGGCAATGGTAGAATACTATTTTTTGCCAGCGACATGCCAGGTGGATACGGTGGAACGGATTTGTATATGGTAAACCGTATATCAAAAAACTCCTGGACTAAGCCTATCAATTTAGGGCCAAACATTAATACTGAAGGCGATGAAATGTTTCCATTTTATGAAGATAGAAATAAACTATTGTTTTTTGCTTCAAACGGTAAACATGGGTTAGGAGGTTTAGATGTGTATGTGGCTCATGCAACTCCCCATGGTTTTGAAGAAGTGAAAAACCTAGGTGCTCCAATTAATTCAAGTGCTGATGATTTTGCATTTATTATCGATAAAAAATTAAAAACCGGTTATTTCTCATCCAATCGTGCCGAAGGTAAGGGTGGTGATGATTTATACCGATTTTATTTTACCGGAAAATACGAGATGAAGAAGAAAATTGTTGCTAAAGAAGAATCTAAAGAGAAAATTGAAAAGGATGAAAATTATTCTGATACTGATAATAAATATTCTGATGAAACGGAAGTTGATGTAGTGCCTGTTGAAATTGAGAAAAATGATTCTATCATTAAATACAACTATCAGTTATTGGTCGTAAATGATCAAACTAAATTACCAATTAGAAATGCACAGGTTAAAATAGGAAGATTATTGGTGCAGACTGATTCATTGGGGTACACAGAGATGCTTTTTGATAGGGCTGATACGCTAAAAGTAGAGGTGAATGCTTTAGGATATAAAAAAGAACAGAGACTTGTTTCGTTGAAAAAACCATACACCAAACGAATTATCGTTAATGATACTGTGTCTTTAAAAGTGGCACACGATGAACGGATAGAGTTGAAAAATATTTATTATGATTTTGATCGCTCAACTATTATTGCAGAATCAAAAGTGGAACTTAATCTACTAGTAAAATTTATGCAAGAAAATCCAAAGTTGAAAGTGGAACTTAGTTCTCACACTGACAGTCGTGGTTCCGATGCATATAACCTTGGTTTATCGCAACGAAGGGCTCAAGCTGCAGTTAATTATGTGATTTCAAAGGGTGTAGAAAAAGAACGAATTAATGCGGTGGGGTATGGTGAAACTCGTCTTGTAAACCAATGTGCAAACGGAGTACGCTGTCCCGAAAACGAACACAGACAAAATCGTCGTACCGAGATATTTATTCCAGGCTTTGGAAAGGCGTTGGATATTGAACAGACAAAAGGAATGTATTAAAGATAAAATAGTAGTATACAAAAAATGCCTGCCGAGAAACCTTCTCGGCAGGCATTTTTGTTAGAATAGTATAGTTAGGATACTATTGTTGCTACAACCCTTCTGTTACCACCATAATTGCGAAATTCACAAAAATAAATACCTTGCCATGTGCCTAAATTTAACCGGCCTCTTGTAATTGGTATGCTTATACTATTGCCAATTAAACTGCTTTTTAAATGTGCAGGCATATCATCCGAGCCTTCAAAGGTATGGGTGTAATGAGGCTCTCCTTCCGGTATAAGCTCATTTAGACTGCTCTCAAAATCTACACGAACACTTGGGTCGGCATTCTCGTTAATCGTGATGCCACAGGAGGTGTGTTTAACAAATAGATGCAATAAGCCGGTTTGAGGTAGTTCGGGCAGTTGTTGTAACAGCTCGTTAGTAATTAGATGTGCGCCCCGCGGTTTAGCTTGTATGCTCAATTCTACTTGTTTTGTCATCCGATTTTTGCGTTGGGTTTGTAAAATTGCTTCGGAAAACGAGCAGTAACCGTATCATAAAACCGTCTTATTTCAAGAATATCTTCTTTTTCGTTTCCTGTAGGATAAAAGATTTTCGTTATGCCGCATTCTTTTTTATGGTAATCAATATATGCCAACTGAATAGGTACTTCGGCTTTAAGGGCAATATGATAAAATCCTTTTTTCCATTCTTTTACCGGTTTGCGTGTTCCTTCGGGAGTTACGCCAATATGAAATGAGTCTCTTTTGGCAAATTCCGCAGCTACTTCTTCGGTTAATGAACCGCGTTTTTTTCTATTTACCGGAATCCCGCCAATGGCTGTTAATAGGAGCCCTAAAGGAAAGAAAAACCATTCTTTTTTCATAAAAAAACGAGGCATACCTGGAGCTGTCGCTGTATACGATAACTTGGCAATAATAAAATCCCAGTTGCTGGTATGTGGTGCAACGCAAACAACACTTTTTTTAATATAGGGAACTGTTCGCTTGTATTTCCATCCCACAAGGCGAAGAATTAGTTTACTTAATAGCTGAGTCATGAGAATAATTCCTGTTTTTTTAGTTTTGGCTTACAAAGGTAAACATATTATTAATTTTTGCATGTTGATAAGTAAATTTCCAGCTAGTATATCATTTTATTACTTTTGTCTTATTGATAGTATAACTAATTTTTCATGCAAGACATTATTAAATCAGCATTAAACAGCGTGCAGCAAGAAGCTGTGTTGTATAACGAAGGGCCATCCTTGGTTATTGCCGGTGCAGGCTCAGGCAAAACCCGTGTGCTAACGTATAAAATTGCCTATTTGCTGCATATAGGTTTGCCTGCATCATCAATTTTAGCATTGACCTTTACTAATAAGGCGGCTAGAGAAATGAAAGAGCGAATTGCTCAGATGGTAGGCCATAAGCTTGCACGCCAATTGTGGATGGGTACTTTTCATTCTATCTTTTCACGCATCATCCGTGCCGAAGCAGCATTGTTGGGATATACTCCTCAATTTACTATTTATGATACATCCGATGCTAAGAGTTTGCTAAAATCGATAGTTAAAGAATTGGGATTGAATGATAAAGAGTATAAGACGGGTGTACTTCAACACAGAATATCCTATGCAAAAAATAATTTGCTTTCTGTACAAGCTTATCGGACTAATACGGCTTTATTAGAATCGGATAGAAATGCTAAAGTGCCTCGTTTAAATGAAGTGTACGCTCTTTATGTTGGCCGATGCAAGGCAGCAAATGCAATGGATTTTGATGATTTACTGTATTATACTAATGTACTTTTTCGTGATTTTCCGGAAATAGTAGAAAAATATAAGCAATTTTTCCAATTTATTTTGGTAGATGAGTATCAGGATACCAACTTTGCTCAACACCTTATAGTAAAACGATTGGCCGAAAATCACCATAAACTATCTGTAGTAGGCGACGATGCACAAAGCATATACTCGTTTAGGGGAGCCAATATTGATAATATTCTAAACCTTAAAAGTTCGTATCCGGAGCTCAAGGTCTTTAAGCTTGAGCAAAATTATCGTTCTACTCAACATATTGTTAATGCTGCGAATAGCCTTATCGAAAAAAATAAAGGACAAATTCGCAAAAGGGTTTATTCAGAAAATGAAGCGGGTGAGAAAATCACCGTTCATCAGGTGTATTCTGATTACGACGAGGGTTTTACCGTAGCTAATGCCATAGAGAGCATACAGGAAAACCGCAATTTTAATGCTTTTGCAGTTTTGTATCGCACCAATGCACAATCGCGTGTGCTAGAAGAAGCGTTGCGCAAAAAAAATATTCCCTATCGTATATACGGAGGCTTGTCTTTCTATCAGCGAAAAGAAATTAAAGATGTGTTGGCCTATTTACGGTTGGTAATCAATCCAAACGATGAAGAAGCCTTAAAACGAATTATCAATGTGCCGGCGCGGGGCATTGGTGATTCTACCGTTAATAAAGTGCTTGCCTGTGCTCGTTTGCATGAACAAAGTGCGTGGACCGTGTTGTCGGATATGTTGAGTTATAACTTACCGGTTAATGCGGGAACTATGCTTAAACTGTCGAAATTTAAAGAGTTATTGGCTCCCTTTCACGAAAAAGTGTATGAGCTTAATGCTTACGATTTAGCTTTTGCAGTAGTAAAGGCTTCTGGTTTAATTGCTGATGCTCAAAAAGATACAAGTCCTGAGAATTTAAGCCGCGTTGATAATATTGAAGAGTTGCTTAAGGCAATAAACGAATTTTGTTCTTTACGCAACGAAGAGGAGGGTATTACGGTATATTTGCCCGAGTTTCTTACGGAGGTGTCTTTACTTTCCGATCAGGATCAGCAAAATGAAGCGGATACAGAACGGGTAACACTGATGACTGTACATGCATCAAAAGGACTTGAGTTTAGTCATGTTTTTGTGGTTGGAATGGAGGAGGAGCTATTTCCTTCAGCGCGAACAATGTACTCGGAAAGGGAGTTGGAAGAGGAAAGAAGGTTGTTTTATGTAGCTATTACGCGCGCAAAAGTCACTTGTCATGTAAGTTATGCTAAGTCGCGTTTTCGAAACGGGAAACAGAATTTTTGTAATCCCAGCAGGTTTATTAATGATATCGATTCGCAGTTTATTCAGTTGGCACAAGCTAATTCAACTTCTCCCTCGTTTAATCGTGAGCCTTTTCATACTACTGTTGAACGAAATTTTTATGCGCAGAGAACAACGGCAACACCAAAAGTTGAACCCTATCAACCGCCCAAAAAATTAACTAAAATTTCGCCCGCATCTTCTGCTGGCACTATCTCCTTTAGTGGCGATTTTGTTGAAGGAGCAGTGGTAGAACATGCTATTTTTGGCAGAGGAGTTATTGATGCATTAAGTGGGTCGGCTAATGATTTGCGGGCAACAGTGCAATTTGAGAGCGTGGGAAAAAAAAATCTGCTCTTGAAGTATGCTAAATTATCATTGGTTAACAAGTAGTTTGTTCTAGTTCCTTGTTTCCTGGTATTTTTTCTCACGGAATATTGGTAATAATAAATAAGAAAAATTGCATATTTACAGTTTCTTAATCCGTAGTTGTTTTTGGTAAATTTTTGTTTTGTGAAAAAGAGCGTATATACATGGTTTTGCCTTTGTTTTTTTGCTGCAACGGTTTTTGCGCAAACAGAGATGCGTGTATATGGGTTTGTTTTTGATTATAATAGAGAACCGGCTCCTTTCGTTCTTGTGCAAGTACAGGGAACAACTGTTGGTACTACTACCAGAACAGACGGCTATTATGATTTGTCTTTCATAATTAATGATACAGCTACGGTTCAGTTTTCCTTTGTGGGTTATGAAACGGTAAATTTTAAAGTTTCATCGGCTCAGCCAAGGGTGCAAAAAATGGTGTATCTGCAAGAAAAGGCTATTGTTTTAAAAGAAGCTGAATTGAAGGTGTTTAGCGATCAAACATCCGCTTCTGATGTGCTAGACTTAAGCCGATTAAATAAAATTCCTGATGTGTCCGGTGGTGGTATAGAAGCCCTTTTAAGTACTTATGCCGGTGTGGCAGCAGGTAACGAATTAAGTTCGCAATACTCCGTTCGTGGCGGGAGTTACGATGAGAATAGTGTGTATGTCAATGATATTGAAGTGTATAGGCCGTTGTTGGTTCGCACCGGTCAGCAGGAGGGCTTAAGTTTTATCAATCCTAATATGGTGGCTAAGGTCTCTTTTTCTGCCGGAGGTTTCGATCCAAAATATGGCGATAAAATGGCTTCGGTATTGGATATTCAATACAAAAAACCCAAGGCTTTTGAAGCTTCTGTTGCTGCCGGCTTATTAGGTGCATCTGCCTATGTGGGTCAGGTGTCTAAAGATAAAAAATTCACACAATTACATGGTATTCGTTATAAAAGTTCGAATTATATTTTAGACGCTTTGGCTGTTGAAGGTTTTTTCGACCAGCAGTTTGTTGATTATCAAACTTTTATGACTTATCGTTTTACCGATAAATGGGAGGTGAATGTGCTGGGCAATTTCTCGCAAAATACCTATCATTTTGTTCCTGATACTTTAACTACAACCTTTGGAACACTCGACGAACCAAGTACATTCAGGGTTTCATTTGAGGGTCAGGAGAGAGACATTTTTCAAACCCTTTTTGGGGCAGCCGTTTTAAAATTCCATCCAACAAACAAACTTTCGCTAAGTTTACTTACATCGGCTTTTAGTACAAAAGAAGAAGTTAGTTACGATATTGCCGGTAATTATTGGTTGGGAGAGGTGTCGGTAAATGATAATCAATTGGTGCCTCAAAATACACTTGGCATTGGTTCGTACCTCGATTTTGCTCGAAATTCCCTCACGGCTACTGTTGCAAATGTAGCTCACCGTGGCGAATACAGAAGTTTTAATAATAAACTGGAGTGGGGGGCGTCTATACAACAAGAAAGCATAAACGATAGGATGGATGAATTTCAGTTGCGCGATTCTGCCGGTTATTCGCTGCCTTACAATACCGATGTGTTTGCACTGTATTATAACTTAAGCAATCATCAGCTTTTAACAACTTACCGTACACAAGGCTATATGCAAGATGCGTTTAAAATTGGCCGATTTTCTTTTTTGGGGGGTGTGCGCTTGAATTATTGGTCGTTTAACAAAGAACTGTTGCTTAGTCCCCGTGCTACCATTGCCTACATGCCACGATGGAAAAGGGATTTTATTTTCCGCTTCTCTACCGGATTATACTATCAATCGCCTTTTTATAAAGAGATACGAGATACCATAGTAGATAATCAACGCAATGCCTTAGTACAGTTAAATAAAAATTGTAAAGCGCAACGCTCGCTTCATTTTGTGCTTGCCAGCGATTACCGCTTTAAATGGCTTAGCAGACCGTTTAAATTTTCGACCGAAATATACTATAAACCAGCCGATAGAGTGATAGCATATACCGTAGATAATGTTGAAATTGTGTATTCAGGTAATAATAATGCCCTTGCTTATGCTATGGGAGTAGATTTGAAATTGTTTGGTGAGTTTGTTCCGGGTACCGACTCGTGGATAAACTTTTCATGGATGAATGCAAAAGAAGATATATTAGGTGATGCATACGGATATGTATCAAGACCTAATGAACAACGGTATAATTTTTCTATGTTTTTTCAAGATTATTTTCCCGGATACCCAAAGTACAAGGTGCATTTAAAGTTTATTTGGGCTGATGGCTTGCCTTTTTGGGCACCCAATGCCGTGCATGCTCCAAACACAACAAACCGCGCCAGAGCATATAGGCGTGTTGATATTGGTTCTACGAGGTCTATAGTTAAAGGAGATTTTTCTTGGCTAGATAAATTATCCGTATTTAATGCCGTTAAAACTATAACCATCGGCCTAGAAGTTTTTAATCTACTCGATATCGAAAATGTAGAATCATACTACTGGGTTACAGATATTTATACCAATCAACACCCCGTTCCAAATACACTTACCGGAAGACGAATAAACGTTAAATTGTCTGTTGATTTTTAGCTGTAAATTTGTAAAAAGCAATATAAGGTAAATTCATGTGATAAGACAATAATTATATCCCGCGAATCTTTTTGCTTTTGGTTTTAAGAAGAAAACTATTGAGCAATTATTACCAAGATTCATTTTTACTAGTAAAAAAAACAGCTTTTTTTTATTCTTTTGTATTAATTCATCGCTATAAAACAGCTTTTTTTTAATTGGAAATTCAAAATCCAGTCGTCCTTATCCTTTTGTCTCGAAAAAAAAGCTGTATCTGTAAAGAAGTTCCGCCCCTATGGGGGTGGGCGGTTAATCATAAATTTCCTTTTTACCGATATTTCGCACCTAAAGGAGCGAGTATTACTGTTTCCCTGCTGAGGTATTCCCGAAGTCCCAATTTTTCGGGTTTAAGGAATTCCAAAAAAAACCGATTCGTTTCGGTTTAATTGTTTATGCACTAAGAAAACGCTTATTTATTGGAAATGGGCAGTTGATTAACAAGAAATCAGAAGCAAACCCCTGTCTTTATTCTTTTGTCTAGATTTTTGGTTCTTGACTCTAATACTGTTCTCGCTCATCAGGAAAGTTTCCTGTTTTAACATCCAAAATGTATTGTTCAAAAGCTTTAGTCATTGCAGAGCTTAAATCGGCATAGCGGCGTAAAAATCTGGGAGAAAACTCTTTACCCGTTAGTCCCAACATGTCATGCGCAACCAACACCTGTCCGTCAACCTCGCTACCGGCGCCAATACCAATTACCGGAATTTTTAATTCCTTGGTTACTTGAGCACCAAGTACTGCCGGAATCTTTTCGAGAACAAGTCCAAAACACCCCGCTTCTTCGAGCAAATGAGCATCTTTGATCAGTTTTTGCGCTTCTTCTTCTTCGCGCGCGCGTACATTATAAGTACCAAACTTGTTAATAGATTGCGGTGTTAAACCTAAATGTCCCATAACCGGTATTCCTGCCGATAAAATTCGTCGAACAGACTCAATTATTTCTTCGCCACCCTCCAGTTTTAAACAGTCGGCACCGGTTTCTTTCATAATACGAATGGCCGAAGCTAGGGCTAAAGTAGAATTTCCTTGGTAGCTGCCAAAAGGCATATCTACAATTACTAAGGCTCTTTTAACTCCTTTCATAACCGAGGCACCGTGGTATATCATATGTTCCAAGGTCATCGGGAGTGTGGTAATGTTTCCCGCCATAACATTCGAAGCAGAGTCGCCTACTAAGATTACATCAATACCTGATAAATCAAGTATATTAGCCATCGTATAATCGTAAGCTGTAAGCATGCTGATTTTCTCGCCCCGTTGTTTCATTTCCGAAAGCCTGTGGGTAGTTACTTTTCTAAAGTCTTCAATATTATAAGCTGACATAGCGTTTTTTTTTAATTGCAGCAAAGGTAGGAATTAATCGTATTTGTTTTGAAATTATTTGTCAAAAACAAGTATTTAATTCCAATTTCTCATTGTAAATTTGCAACGGAAATCGAGTGATGCATCTTTTTTTACGAGATTTTTGTCATAATAATATATAACATCAAATAGGATGAAAACTAAAACAACAAAACCTAGAAGAAAAACAGCCACAGGAAAGCAATCGCTTTTTGGTCGCATTAAAAAAGTTGTTTTGCGCATATTGCTATGGTTCTTTATTGTAAGTATAGGATTGGTTTTGTTGCATCGTTTTGTACCCGTTATTTTTACACCTCTAATGTTTATAAGGGTAGTAGAGCAACTAGCTGATGGAGAAACGCCAAAACTTCGGCGCGAGTGGGTGCCTATTGAAAAAATATCACCAAATATGGTACAGGCTGTAGTAGCATCCGAAGATAATTTGTTTATGCAACATTGGGGTTTCGATGTGCGAGGTATTGAACAAGCCGTAAAGTATAATAAAAAGAAAAAACGCTTGCGTGGTGGTAGTACTATTTCGCAACAAACAGCCAAAAATGTGTTTCTTTTTCCGCAAAGATCATGGATTAGAAAAGGGTTAGAAGCCTATTTTACGGTGCTTATCGAATTGTTTTGGTCTAAAGAACGAATCATGGAGGTATATCTTAATGTAATAGAAACAGGAAATGGTGTGTATGGTGTAGAAAAAGCTTCACAGCTGTATTTTAATAAATCTGCCGCCAAACTAAGTCGTTCGCAGGCGGCATTGATTGCTGTATGCTTACCCAATCCTCGCGAACGCAATCCGGCAAGACCGTCATGGTATATTACTAATCGAAAAATAAAAATTATGGATTTGATGTGGAAAATTGGTCCGGTAAAGCTGTCGAAATAAATATCACAACTATTTTTATAAAAATGAGCCTTTATAGGTGTGTTTAAGGGTAAATACTTGGTATCTGTATTTTTTATAGTCAAGCATGCTTTTTTAATTAATTGATATTCAGCCAGTATATTTTATTTAATGTTTTTTTACAAATTATTTTGCAGTAGAAGTGTTGCAAAGCATAAAATTGTTCTTATCTTTGCACCCGCTTTAAGAGAAAGGCTATAGTTATTTTTGCTGAAAAAATATTTTTTTAAATTTTCAAATAAAATCAAAATAATATTTGGATAGTAAAAATTAAAAGCATTATCTTTGCAGTCCGTTTCGCTAAAAAAATAAGTTA
>CAMDGD010000011.1 GCA_945897785.1 Paludibacter jiangxiensis | reverse complement strand
TCTTAAAATTCACTTCCGTTTATCGCTCCTATATTCTTTAAAACTGCCTTTATGTACATAATACAAACCCAGTGCTTTCCCTGCGGTTTGTAGTTCAACACGCACTCCTCGCTGGGTCTTGCAGACCGCTCAGAGTTCTATTTATTAGGGTGCGTTTATTTTTTCAAACAGTTAGGAAGTATTTCAAGGAACGTTAAACACTTATCGTAATTAAGTTCATAAAAATTAACTCCTAGGCTAATTGTTTCGTAATATTTTGCTTGATTGTTTTTGTAGAATTCTTCGGAGGGTATTTTCCAAAAGTTTTTGCCGAGCATTTGTGCAATAAACCATTTTTCTAAAAGTCTTGCAGCTCTTCCGTTTCCATCTCTAAATGGATGAATATGTGCAAATCGAAGATGAATAAGTGACGCAAAATAAAAAACTTCTTCTTCAGTTAATTTACTTTCTAGAAGATTTGAAATACCACTAAAAAATAGTTTCATTTCCTTCTCAACAAATTGCGGTTCAATAGCTAAATATGCAATTCCTGATTTGCCAAAAACACCAACTTGTTCCGTTCTATATTTTCCTCTTTTACTTTTAATTAATAGTGTTTCGGCGAAGACCTTGTGGCAATGAAGTAGATTAGATTCTGTTAGTTTGTTATTTTGAGCAAACTCGTATGCTTTGATTAGATTTTCAATTTCTTCAATTTCTTTCCCAACTTTGAAATTCTCTTTACTTAATTCATAATTCATGTAAGAGTTTAAATCAATACTATTTCCTTCAATATTTGAGGAGAAAACTGCAGAAGCTTTTGTAAGATATTCAAAGCCTCCCATTTGTTCAGAAAAGTCGAATTTAGAAATTAAGCTGACTATTTGATTTCCAATTAATTCTGAGTATTCTTTTAAATATTTTTTGTCAGTTATTTCCATTTTTAAATTTATTTATTTCTTATTCAAAGATAATAAATTCGGCGGTTTTACCTATATAGGAATGCCTTTTTTAAATGCACCCTAACGGGAGTCTGTGCAAAAACTCATTTTAACTCGCTGAGGTTTGAATATTCATGATTTTTCTAAGATACCTACCCGAATACGCTTTTAGTTTTTGCACAGACTGACGGTTGCCGCTATGGCATCGTGGGGCGCGACCGAAAAGGAGGTTTCAAACCGAAGAACTACCTCGCGCTCCCATGTGCTATGAGCGGTTGTTACAAGCTGGCTGTTTGTAGCAGTATCCACATCGACTACGCACTGTGACAGACACACTTTTTGCCAAGCTTTGGGTTGCGGGTGGATTTTGCGGGGCTTGGCAATGTGTGTGGCTGTGGGATATAACTTTCCTTTTTCTTCTTTTTATTTCTTTTATGGTGCAATTGGTGCAATTATGGTGCAATTAAAGTTCGTAATACGAACCTGCTCCTTTAGATTCAGATGATTTCAAAAGCCCTTTTTCAACAAGCTCCATTAAATCTCTTGATGCTGTGTTTCTTGCTACACTAAAATTCGACTGATATTCACTATTAGTGATCTTTCCATTTGCTTTTACATATTTCATAGCTTGAATTTGTCGTTCATTCAAACCAATTGACTTGAAGTATTCTATAGTAAAAATATCTTTGCGGAATTCAACCCAGAAACCACCCATGTCATAAAAATATTTTGGTTGTGGAATCCCGAACTGAATACATTCATTAATCATTTTTAGAGTCCCGCGACCCCATGATTCAATATACCCACTTCGAAATAGGGCGTTTGCAATATCTGGGTTAAACGGTCTTGACGGATGTTTTACACTCAAATCCTCTATTGTCAAGTCTTCAGGAAGATGTCCGTCATTCCAAAAAATAAGTTTGTCGTTATAAACGCTTATTTGAATAGGAACACCACTAGAATAATCCTTATGAGAAACAGCGTTTAAAAGAGCCTCACGAATAGCTTCTCTTGGATATTCATATTTCTCAACTCTATTTAATCCATCGTAGCTAATAGATGATTTGATGTATTTTGTAAAAAGCAAGTCTGATGTTTTCTCAATTTGTTCAAAGATATTTCCATGAACTTCATCTTGGAACTTTAAATCAATGTCCGATTCAAAGTATCCAATTTTAATATAGGCACCTGTTACAAATTTATCCGGATTCGGATGAAATAAAAGAATTGCTGCTTTTTTTAGATAGTGACTTTCAGTTAATTGTAGATTCTCAATTAATTGTTCATCGGTGTCGGTTAAAGAATCAGGTTCAATACGCTGAGCCTTAATCGCTTTCTTTTTGAAAAAATTGAATGTGTCTTGCTTTAAATCGGAAACGGAAACATGAGGAACGGGAACCGAATCCCAATGTTTTCCTTTTCGTTGTAACATAAACTTATCAAGAGCAAGACCTGTTAGTTCTTGTTTCGTACTTCCACTTCGATAATGGTATTGCCCCTTGTAATTTACAGGAAAGGGCTGGGCTTCAACAACAATCTCAATAAATTCACCCTTGACTGTATGATGCAAGTTAACATCAACTAAAATACCCAGTATGTTTTTAACTTTGTTGGGAATATCTTCCAGTAATTTTTTTGAATCTTTAAGCCCGACAACATCACCCGCATCGTTTTTACCAATAAAAATACTGCCACCTTTGGCATTTGCAAAACCGCAAATCCATTTTAGGTATTCATCTCGCCAACTTTCTTTCCACTCTATGTTTTGATTTTCAGGCATCTTTGTATTTATGAGTTTTCACAAAGATAAAGAATTTTAATGTTCGTTTGCAAACAGTCAGTTAATTATGCTAACGGACAAAGGTTCAAAAACATAGAGTTAATAATTAAGCAAATGTTTAAAGAAAAACCTCAATTTAGTTTATATCTACTACCAATGTAAGACAATACAGTTTTGTGAATTGCCTTGCCTTGTTCAATAATATTTGTATTATTCTCAAACCTTTCAAAAAAATCTCTTTTTGTTTGAGAATAAAGCCATTCTTTCCTAGAAATTAAGTCGTTTGTTAGATTTGTATTTTTTAAATCATCAAAATCCGTTAATTCCATATTTAATATATATTTCATTGATGTAGGTAGATTGTCTAAATCATTATAATTTACATATTTAGGGGAAGGCACATTAGTAGCTTCTGCAACAACAGGATAGAAAGTTCTTGCGCCTAAATTCAGAAGATGAATTCGCATTATCAATAAATCTATAGCCTTTTCTTTTTGCAATGATCGTGAAAGGAAGAAATAACCTAAAGTAGAGAATACTTTTAATAGACTGAGATTATTTTCAGGGGCAACTCTTAATAGGTTATAAAAGGTTTCGCCTATTATTTTACAGTCATCTTCAGGAATGTTTCTTAAGAGACCCTCATATCTTTGAATTAAGTTCCAAGCTACATCTAAATCTAGACTTGCTATTGGAGATGATCTTCTACAAGCTTCATTTGCATTCTTGCATTTCTCTAAAAGAGATTTAATTTCTTCGTTTGTATTCATAATATAAATTCAATCATTGTTTTAGGTTCATTTATGCTAAAAGCGACTTTACTTAATATTCCCGAGATAAAGAATAAAGACATAAAACTTGCTTCTTTATATTCTGCATTAAACCCGCCACCAAATAAATCGTTACTCCAAAGTATTCTGTCTTTATTTTCTGAAATCTCAGAAAAAGTCATAGAAGGTATAATATAATCAGAAAACGAACTATCTTCTATTTGAACATTTATATTTCCAATAGAGTCAATATTAGTAGTAATTACACTTTCGCAAGTTTCGTTTTCAATACATTGACCATTTTGCCAAATTTCATACTTGTTTGCAGTAAATGTAAATGGTTCTCTGTCAATTCTTCCGCTTGTTTCAAGCAAATTGACTGGAAATGAATCGTAGGTTTTCATAAAAATATAATTTTAATGACTGCTTCGAATTATATTAACAGTCACATTACTTTTTTCTCCTGCTGTTATAATGAAAGAACCTGATTTTACAGAATCAGATATTGTCCCACCAGATACTAATACCACTTTGTAGTAATAAACTCCTGGAGATAAATTACTTTTTTCAATTATTAGTTCTCCTTTATTAGTACATTCCTTATATACTAAAAATGTGTTTGTTTGCACATCATAAGCTGTAAAACCTATACCTGCTTTTAAAGTTCCATAGCTATAAGAACCATAGCCAGTTTGAGGGGTAGTAACTTTAAGATAAACAGATCCAGTTGTTGCAGCTGTACTTACAGTTACGAAACAAGTTACTGTATATGTACCAGCTTTAGCTGTAATAGTGGTTGTTCCATTTGATAAAGCTGTAACTCTACCATTAGAAACAGTTGCGACACTTGAACTGCTGCTTGACCATATTACTTCTTTATTAGAGGCATTAGTCGGGCTTATGGTTGCAGTAAGTATATACTCCTCATTTTTAGCAAGAGATAATGTTGATTTGTTTAGATTAATAGCAGTAACATAAATAGTTTTATTATTATCTGAACTTGTAGGGTCTGAATCTTCATTGCATCCATTTAATAGAGTAAGAGAACTTAATGTCAAAATAACCCAAAAGAATATTTTTCTCATAATTTGAAGTATTTCACCCCAATTCCCCAAGTGGTAGGTTTAAAAAAAGAAGGCGTGGGAACTGTTAAACTTATCTACTCTGAGGGTCTCGACTCCCTGAATGCTAGATAAGCAACAGCCCCACGCCCATATTGTATATAGACGCGGAGCGTTTGTTGCTATCATCCTGCATTCAGTGAAATTGTCGAGATTTCAGAGAGGATAATATTTTAAAACGCTTTCTATAAAATTATGTAGTAAAAACAGAAATAAAACCGCTGTTTTGGTTTCTGTATATACAAAAGTAAAAATATATTTTACAATTCAACTATCTTGTAAAATAATTAACTTATTACCCAAAAGGATGAAAGTTTGTGTTAGCACAAATCGTAACAGCTTTTTTGCAAGCTGAAGTATGAAGCTTGCAAATGTGCTGTGGTGAGCATAGAGCAACTTCAATTTTCTTTCTTTTTGCCGCTTGTTTAGGCTGTTTCTCTCTTTCTACAGCTTGCTTGTAACGGTTGAGGCTATGTGGAGTAAGGGAATGCGGGCTACTTTCCTGTCCACCTATACGAAATTTTATGCGGGGCAGAATGCTTGAAATACCTCTGAAACCCTTATTGCATATAGCCTTTGTTACCAACTGGCCTTCTTTCTTTTCAAGCGACATACCTTTAATATTTTCAGTCTGTTCTGTCATTCCGTTGTTGTCTGCCGGGTTGTGCGTTTGCAAAGTTTTATTTTTTAAAGTGAGGGGAGATTTTTTGTTTTTTCTCAGGGTTGGGAAAAGCATACTCTTTTGCAAGCTTTGGTTTGTGTCAGGGCTTGTGCGGCTTGCAAATGTGTATGCTTTGTGTGTCGGCATTTTAATCTTCGTTTAAACTTGCTAAATATTCTTCATTGCTATAATACAACATTAGTCCAATATAAGTTGGCTCTGTTTTAAGCATTAATGTATGAAATTTATCAAAAGCCATCTCCATTTTTGAATTTCTTATTTCTGCAATCTCATGCTTTATCTCAACGATTTTTCGTTCATTAATACTGTACCATTGTTTGATAAAACCAGACGGGTTTAATCCATTGTATTTTGTATTCCTAAAATAATCGTTATAAAAATCCTTTGCTGTACTATTTAAAATATCATATGTCTCAAAGGTTTCATTTTCCATTGTGTCTGCTATCTGCAAAATGTAATCTTCAATTATATCAGCAAGTATTTTTTGAGATAAATCTTTCTGTGAATTATTAAATTCTTTGATATTTATTAATATTCCCTCCAAACTATTTATTTTTTCAACTTTAAGAATTTCATTTGTTGATTTTGATTCACTTTCTGAATAACTTGTGATACCAATCTCTATATAATTGTTGAAATTATTTTCTAAAAAGTTACAATAATAAATGATACAGAAGTCCGTAACTCGTGTATCAGCAAAAAGATTGTGATATAGATTATTCCTTGCTTTGTGACAGTAATCAAATATGTTTTTTTCAGAAACAGTAATTATTTCAAGATTTGCCGATTGCTGTATTATTTTCTCAAAACGATTAAAGCTGCTGATAATTTTTTCGTATTCTGTTCTTTCTAAATTACCCATTACAAGTAAATGATGCAGTTTTATTGAATTCTGAGTAATCAATAAATTCTCAACAATATTATCAAGCAATATTAGACTAATACGTTTATACTCAAAAATTGAGCTTCGAGCTAGTTTTATTGCTTTACCAAGTTGGGCATAATATAGATTTTTCCTTCTCATTATTTATCTGATAACATTTTAAATTCTGGTTCAACTGGAATATAAAATGAAAATTCATTGTCAAGTTTTTGAAGGTATTGCTTAACTTCATTGTCAGCCTGTGAACGGTTTAAAATATTTTTATCAGCGATAATTAGTGTATGTCTTTTCGAACGACTTGTTGCCACGTTGAAAAGTCTGTTTTCTAATGAACGATGATAGCTAGAATTTGGAACAACAAATATTGTAACATCGGTCGTTAAACCTTGAACTCTTGATACTGTTTCTATCAGTAGGTTTTTGTGATAGCCAACTGTTTGAAAAATACTTTTTTGAAGCGATTTTGTTGTTTCAATAAAATAAGTCAGAACAGAAATATGCAATTTTTCATTTGTAGATAAAAGGTGCATTACTAATTCTGTTGCTAATTTCAACGCTTGTTTTGGCTTAAAATCACCTACTTTTAAGTCAGTTTTAATAAGTGTCGGGCCTCCTTGCGGATTAAAATACTTTCTAATGTCAAATGCTGTTTCACTAAACGAAAGTCGGATGTCCTTCTTTGCTCTTGAATTTAAACTGCCTTTGTAAAAAAGACTGGTATAACTTGCTGCCCTATCAGTAAGACGATGCGTTTCAGTCAATTGAAATATGGGCATTGAAGCGTTATCGGAAAGGGCTTTAAGTCCGTCAACTAATGCTCCATAGTTTTTTCGATTTACTTTGTCGTCACTTAATGCAACCACAGGTGGTAATTGTTTAGTGTCACCAATCCAAATATTCTTTTTACCTAAAAGTTTTGCACCGCCAAACATTCCAAGTAATGCCTGACTTGCCTCATCAACTATTACATAGTCAAAAGGTGGCTCATTAAATGTCTGTGCTGCTTGTCCGCTAATGATGTAAAAGGTTGATAAAATTAGATTTCCGGGCTGTGGGCTTACATCTTTTGTTTGTTGCAAATCTTTATTAGATCTTGCTTCGTCAACAGAAAGTTTTGTTTTGAAAATCCGATGTTCTTCTAAAAGACTTTGTAATGCTGGCTTCTCAACTATTTCAATCAATGCTCTATTAGTCAAAGCTGTTACTAAAACGGTTTTACCTTGTTGACATAGTTTTTCGCAGATTTCAGCTATTAAATATGTTTTACCTGTCCCAGGCGGGCCCTGTATAATTAATGTGTCTTGTAGAGCCAATTGCGTTAAAACGAAGTAGGAAATATCCTTTTTGTTGTCAAGTAATGAAGGTGTCCAATCAGAAAAACTAAAATCTTGGTCAAGAATTCTATTCACTGATTCGTTGCTCTCATTCTGTACTATTTTTTGGAGATTAGCGATATATTCAAATGGTGGTTTATTGGGACCAAGTATTAAAATCATACCTTCTGTATCTTGAATATGAGTTGAAAACTCTAATTCAACACCTCTAAAACCTGCAATGCTAAAATCCTTTTCATTTGAAGGTGCTTGCCAAATGCAAACAATTTCCGAATAATTAGTTTTTGCTTTAACTAAATCACCATATGTTTTATTCTCCCAATTTCTGTAATCTCTTAGCTCTTTTTGAACTGTGAAGCAATAAAGATATTCGCCTTGTCTTGGCAGCCCACGCTTATTGGAGAATTTTAATATCATTTCTCCATCTTGGAATTTTAAGAATTGAGCAACAAAAAGTTCTTCACGGTCTTGTAATAGGAACATAGCAGAAGTATCTAACTTCTGCTTGTAAGCCTCGGTTTGTGCCCTAAGCTCTTCTTCTAAAAACTGCCAATGTTCTTGTCTTCCGTAAATCATTAGTGAAGTAATTTTTTGTCGTCTGATGATAATTCTTTTGAGCTAGGATTTCTTTCATTTAAACCAAACTGTTGTAAATAATCTGAAGTGCTTTCTGGAGTATCAAAAATAAAATGTGTATATGGTAAATACCTGAAAAAGTTGGCAAAAGCTTTAAGGTTAGTATTAACTGCAAAAGCTTGTGTATTGAATCTCATATGAAAAGTATCATTTATTGCAGAAAGGTCATTCAGGGTAATGTTTCTTACAATATTACCTCGTGTTACTACAAAAAGTTGTGTGTCAGCCTCTGTTAAAGCAAGCCACTCGCTTGGATTAAAATATAATTTGCCCGCCTTTCCGCTTTTGACAACTATCTTAATAGGAAGTCCAGAAGGATTTTTTATTCCTTTGACAATTGTATAATTAATATCTAACGTATCAGGAACATTAAATCCCTTTCTTTTCAATGTTTCAAAAATATTTTCTTTTGCATCTTGACTAATTGATATTCTTGACCTTTCATCAGAATTATCAACTAAATCAAAAGACTGCTCAATGTCTTCTTCTGTTGTATATGATTTTACTTTTTCGATTGCAGTAGCATACTCCGGTTTTTCCTGAATATATGTAAGCTCATAGCCTTGTTCAACGAGCCATTGTTTTATTTCATTTTCATCAAGTTGAATTAACAGCATTAATTCATCGGAAAGACCTGATAATTTAAATAGCTTTAATAGTTCAGGTATAAGTGCATATAAAGTTATTGGACTTGTCCATTTTCCTTTAAATGATAATTCCGAATCATCCAAATAAGCGTGTAATGATGGACCTAAAATGATTTCATCTTGATTTTTGAATGAAAGAACAATTTCTGAGGCGTTGTAAAACTCAGTATTATCAATGATTGTTGATAATCTTTTAAATTCAACAGAATAGTCTAAATAATGCTTACGTTCAAGTATAGCGGTAAAGAATGGCAAAACAACTTGAAGTTGAATTTTCAATGTTGCATTTGGTTCTTTATTTTTAATATCAGGAATAAAACTATCTATAATCTGAACCCCGAATAACTCCAATAATTCTTCAAATTCATTTGTATTAGTTTCACAATTTTCGGGAATGAATAAAAGTTTTAAATGCTCTGAAGTGTTTGTAAAACCATCAATCTTTACCCATTTTAAATGGTGGGCATTTTCAAAACTTTCATTATCACAAAGTAACTTATGACAATCTGCCCATTCAGATATTATGTTCTTCTTTTTTGCTGATAAATTAGGAATTAGAGATGATAGCTTATTATAAACTAAACCTAATCTCTTTTTATTAATGTTCTTTAATTCTTCATCTTTTTCAGTATCAATTCCAATTGCTTCAATTACCTGCAAGTAATCGTCTATTTCCAGTTTCTGTTTAAAAGGTATAAATTTCAACCAGTCCTCATCAGGTATAATTTCACAATCAAAAATTGGTAAGTACTTTCCAGCAAGATCAACGATTTCTCTATTATTTAAAAATACTTCTGATGCTCTAAGACAATTTTTCTTTTTCGTTGGAAAAAACTCTGAGTTACTTAAACACCATTGAAAATAATTATCAACTCGACATTTACTACCATAATATCCCCATGGCATTAATGCGTAATCTTTTATAAATGAAGGTTCAATGGAGGTTAATGCAGCCTTCCAGAATTCTTTCGAAAACCTGTATTCATGAGCAAACTCACTATACCTTATTTTATCCAATTCTATATTATTCCAACAATCAACTAAATGAGGATAGCCATGATTTTCTTTGGCTTTTGCACCCATGTCCTCAAAATACTTTTTCTCGATTCCAGTAGAAGTTAAGTAATGTCTGCTGGTAGTTATTGATTGAATTGAAATGTTTTCTGAAATTCCAATTTTAAGGAAAAAAGTTTTCCATTCACTTGCTAAGTCTCCTCTTTCTTTGTACGATTCTGAAACATATTTTCCATTTTCGTTAATTTTCTCAATGCGTAATAAAGGTTCTAAGATGTCGCATAAATAGCATTGTTTAGCTGGAATCAACTCTTTTTTTGTAGTATAAATGGGCAAATCTTGTAGTTTCCTATAATGCCATTCACTCAACAATCCTTTTTTATGCTGATTTAGCAAATACCGTGTTACTTGCTTGTAATTCTTATCTGTAATGCAAGTTTCAATATTACCAATCAGTTCGTTTTCAATATATGCTAAATCTGATGGTTCCTTAACACCAAGTAATTCAAGCCATGATTTTATATTCGGCTCTGATTCGATTTTTGGATAAACGTCACTGTGTATTACTGATAAACTTTCACCTGATTCTGCTTGAAAATTTATAGATGGAAAGCAAACCGTTTTTGGGCTTTTTAATTTTTTGCCTTTTGCATATATAAATGGGATGGTTTTTAGTTTTTCATTGAGTTCCTTATTGCTTGAGCTATTAGCCTTTTCAAAAAAGTATTTAATCAATGAAAAATTTTGAGATGGTTGATGATTGGTTTTGAAAATTTCGTCAATGAAAAATTCTTCCAGATTTTCCAAATCAAATGTATATGCACCTAAACTGTTTAATTTGTGTTTTGATTCTAATTTTGGATGCACAAATGAACTAACGGAATATGCTTTTTCAGTTTCTCTGTTTATATATTCAATTATTGCATCAGTTGGAATAAAATCCTGATCCGACAAACCAGTTTTATCTATTAGTAACTCGGGTGCTTTTTTTAATTGAGAAGATTTATTTGGGATGAAACATTTATGTCTGCCGTATACATCAAAGGACTTGTCAAAAGAAATTTTCAATTCGTTATAAATACTGTTGAATTTATTTGGCAATAAATGTAAAATCTGGAATTTGTATTTACTATGTGATAGTGATTCAAACCAATCAAATATTTTTTCTCCAATAAGTTGAAAAAGCCATTGATTCCATACTCTATCTTCATGAATGCCCTCTCTACTTGCATTAGTTAAAAAGCTACCATTTACGAGAAAGGGAAATTCAAAATCTAACACCTTTGTTGGAAGATAGGTAAAAATTAAACTTTCTTCGCCCTTAATTTCTTTTAATTTCCCGTTTTCTATTTTAGCTGCAAATGAAATTTCGGTAAATTTTGCTTCTTTAAGCTTGTCGGGTGTTTTGTCATCCTGTTTTAAGGCTATTTGCGTTTCATCATCTATAGGTATTTTGTCAAAAGTCGTAACAATCCAACTTGATAATTCTTTATCATTTTTAAGAAGTTTGACCTCGTTATAGCTTTCTTCGATTTTATGAATTAGCTTTTCAATGGTGTAATCCAAATTCCCGTTTATAGAAATAGAAATTTTAGTAATCTTCCTTAAAAATAATAGAATTTTACCATTACTCAATAAATCGTTTAATTCATTCTTTAAGCTTAGCGAATTTTCAAGTTCAATTATGGTGGAAACATTAAATGTATCCTTTAAACTATTGCTATTAGTATTATTGTGAAAATCAATTGCGTCAGTCCATATGGGAATAATTTGCCAAGGCATTTTTATACCATCAAACGACTGTCTGATTAAGGTCCTGTCAAACCTAAAACTATAATCATCAGAAAGTATAGTTACTCGGTTTGACTTGCCAAAAACTGATTTAAACCCTATTCCTTTGTAACCTGTTTTTGTGGCATCAGAACCTTTTGTTCCTTTTCCCGCATTTGTTATCCCATAAATGTCAGCTTCATCAAAAGATTTTCCTTTATGTGACACAATTAATGAATGGGAATGAAAGTCAAAATGAATTTCATTGCTGTCGGTTAATGCAGCATCGTCAGCATTTTGAATAAGCTCAAAAATGAATCGTTGACTTTCAGAATATATATCACTTGAAACAGTATCAAGCAAATTAGCAAGCATTTCAGCTTGGTCTGGGTCAATAAAAGTTGAACGCTTCTTATACAGTGTGTCAATGAAATCTTTCTTACTCATAATTCTTTAGTTCAGTGTTGGTAAGATTGCACTCTTTGGCAAGCTTTGGTTTGTGTGTCGGCATGTGCGGCTTGACAATGTGTGCAATGTGGGTCGGCTCTTAAAAAACAAAAAATGTGTGTTGGCAAAAAATAAAACTTTATCGGGTCGGCTGGCGTAGTCGACAGTCATTCCGATTTGTGTTTCTTTTCTGTCTTTGCATGTCGTCTTGTCAATTTTCATGTCGCTGTCTTTTTTCTTATGCTTGTTGGTAACTTGTTTATATGTATCATAAAGGTGGATAATACATACTATTATGGGTGTGTATGTACACCTTTTGTGTAATTATATTTTTCCAAAAATAAGTATTTTTTTTTATAAATCGTCAAATGTGAATTTTTGTTTGTTAAATATCCCAGCTAGGCTAAGCGTCTTCGTCCCGATGTCTCGGAACAAAAAGCCGGCCTTCGGCTGGCAAAAAGACAAAAGATAAAAAGAACAACCAGCGGTTATTAAAAATGGCTTTGCCGGATAAGTTTACATTTTGTTTAGGAAGGATTCGCGCGGCAGCGGGGGTTCGTGCAGGTATTGTAGAGAATGCAGAAGATTATTTGTATTCAAATGCCCGCTTTTATGCTGAAAAATCTTGTTTGTTAGATATTGTACAAGTGGTTCCACAAGTAACAACCGTCAACTTACCGAACTTCTTTAAATAACGATTATATAGTACATTTTGTAATTATTGGAAGTAGATAGTTATTGTAGCAAAGCTTAGGCTTTGCCAATCCCGAAGGATCGGGATTGTTTTAAATACGACTGAGGCGGAGCCATCAGCCGAAACCGGTCCGCTGTTTTAGGCTAAGGCGAACGGGAGAAACTCGCCTTTTCTTGTGCCTTAAAATTAATAATTCCATATTAAAAACCAAAAAGTTATTATAATAATTAATACAAAAAAGGACAAAGCTTTTTGCCTTGTCCCTATATTATTAGAATACCCGGAAATGATTTATCATTAATCGTTAACCATTGTATCACCCCTCAAACTCCGAATATTTACTAGCACTACCATTATCATAAATATCCGTATGCAACCAACTTACTCCTTTTTCTACGCGTATATTACAAGGCAATAAGTCTTGGTTATCTTTTATTTTCTTACGGGCTTGTTCTGCTGTTAACCCTTTTAACGAACTATCGGTAGCACAACCGTTGGCATGTGCGGTAAGGTATATTTTACCTGCCAGAGTTTTTTCTTTTGTCAGTTGGCAGATATTACAACGGAAACCACGTTGTGAAAAATTACCTCCCCACAGCCAATCGTTAATTGTCATAGGTGCTTTAAAAATATCTCGACGCAATACCAGCAAGGTTTCCAAATAGTCTTTATCAAAAAACTGCCAGCTCTTCTCACCAAAAGCATCGTAAGTATGTTTGCATACCAATTCCTGAATTTTAAAATATGGCTTTAATGCGGTAATGATTTCTAAGCGTGTCATAGAATTAAGTTTTAATTAGAAATAAAAACCCAAAGATATAGTAATTTTTGGAAAACAAAAAAGCCTAGCGCGGAACGCTACGCTTTGCTGAGGTTAAATCACACTTTTGTGTGAGACCTTGGAATCTCTTGTTTTCATTATAACCGATTGGTAGTCAGCTATAAAGATACAAAATTTCAAGGTCTTTTCCAAATAAAAAGCAGTTAATATATTGAATATTAAATAATTATATTGCTATATAATTTTAGTCATGTGCTAAAATTTTATCTGATGAATTTTATTTAGGTATTACTGTACCTAATTAAAATAATTTCATTACCTTTAACATCAATATATATATAAACGGATTCCTGATGCCGTAACCAAGTAGGGATATAATTATATACACATATGAAAAATATATTTTTAAACCCAAAACAATTGCTTCTCATCCTAGCACTTTTCACCCTGGCATTTACCAGTTCATGTAAAAAGGATGATGAAGAAGAACCTGTAGTATGGACAAATGGACCAGCTATCTCAGAAGTTTTAAACGACCTTAAGCAATTTGAACCGCATGACAATGAATACACGCTCAATGCTTCAACGGGTGGTACTGTAACCAACGAAGGCATTGCTGCAATTTTCCCTGCAGATGCTTTTGCTTTAGAAAACGGAACCCCTTATACGGGCACTGTAACCATCAAAATGCAAACAATTAACAGTGTATCCGACATGCTTTTTAGTGGCATTACAGCAACAGCAGCAGGAGAGCTAATCCTTTCGGATGGTATGTTGAAAATTAATGCAAGAGATAATTCCAATAATAAATTGGTTTTAGCAGCAGGAAAAACCTTCAGCCTCGAATTCCAAAATGCTACTTTGGATCCTGATCAGAAATTATTTATTGGAGAGGAAGTTACTAACGATGAAAATACGGTTCAATGGGATTCTACGGATATTAAAGGTCGAGGTGGCGAGATAGGCGGTGGAGTTGGCATTGATAACATCGGACAATTATTTGAATTTTGCAACCTCGACCGCTGGATGAATGAAACGCCACTTACGGACATATCGGTGAGTACACCAACTGGCTATACCAATGTGAATACAGAATGTTTCATGAAATACACTGGGGAAAACTCGGCCGCCTATATTCCGTCTAATTTCTCGTTGCAGAAATTTAGTACCATAGGTGGACATTACCAAGTAGTACAAGGACGTGCAGCAAAAATCTTGGTAATTGCCAAAGTAGGGAGCAGCTATTTCTATCAAACGGAAAATATTGCAGCTATTGGAGCTAATCACCAAGTAACCATTACAAGCATGGTAGGAACAACACTAACAGGTTTAAAAACGATTATTGAGAATTTTTAAGGTGATATAAATTACTTGAAAATCATTTAAAAACGTAAGCTTAAACATACAAGAATTCTTATATCTAATTCACATAAAAATTAAATAGATAGGCCTCAATTCATTATCGGATTGAGGCTTTTCCTGTTTAATAAATATACTCTTACAAAAGCGAAATAAGTACCCCTGCAGCAACTGCATAACCAATAACACCTGAGATATTACTTGCCATACAATATTGCAAAATATGATTGTTTGAATCGTGCTTCAAGGCCAACTCGTTTGCAACACGCGATGCCATAGGTACAGCACTTAAACCGGTTCCTCCAATAAGTGGATTGATTTTCTTCTTTGCAAATAAATTGTAAACTTTCACATCCACAATACCACCGGCAATAGAAACAGCAAATGCAAGGAAACCGCCTACCATAATACCCCAGATTGCCGTACGGCTCTTGCCTACGCCCTTACTACACAAAATGTAAACTTATCCTGCAAAGTCTTTTTTTATAACCGTTGGTTGTTCTTTTATCTTTTGCTTTTTGCCGGCCGGAGACCGGCTTTTTGTCGCGAATCATAGGGAAGAAGACGCTTCGCCTAGCTGGGCCATCAGCTAAACCCTGTCCGCTATTTTACGCTAAGGCGAACGGGGCTTGGCAAAGGGTGTGGCTGTGGCATAGAGCTATCTATTTTTGTTCGTTTTGCTCCCCTTTTGCCCCGTTTTATCGGAAATCCTAGATATAAAAAATAAATCCATTTACTTAAATATGAACCCATTGTGAGCCCTTTTGCAATAATATAATACTATTGTTTACAATAACTTACTTGATTAGTGGTGATATTCATGAGCCCTTTATGAGCCCATTAAAACATAAACGGTTCCTACACCTGTTAGACCAACCTTTTTGAATACTCACTATTCGTTAAGCTTTCTTTTTCTTTCTTTTATGAAATTAATGGCTTTGAATTGTTTTTGGTTAAGTCCGAAAAACTAATTTCTTTTTTCTTTTTATCGGACATTTATCGGACATATACGCCGTTTATCGGACATTTATCAGACATTTAGGGTGTAATAAGCTCCCTTTTTTTCTCCAACTTTCTTTAATAAGCCTTTTGATACAAGTATTTCAAGGTCTCTATAAGCTGTTTTATCAATCAAATTGAACTGTTCTCTATAAATACTATTAGTGATTTTACCATTTTCTTTTACATAAAGCAATGCTTTAATTAGTCGCTCATTTAGATCAAGAGTTTTTAGGTACGCTTCATCATAAATGTTTTTTCTAAACTCCACCCAGAAATCTAAACCATTTACAAGATAAGATGGTTCGGGAAGACCTTCGGCAATACAAAGTTCAGACATCTTGCTTATTCCACGCCCCCATGATTCTACATAGCCACTACGGAAAAATGCATTTGCAATGTCCGGATTGTACGGTCTAGAAGAATGGCTGTTTATTAGGTTATTAATTGTCCAGTCTTCTGGTAAATGACCTTCGTTCCATATCATTATTTTGTCTTTGTAAACTCTGATTTGAATAGTTGTAGAGCCGGAATAGTCTTTATGTGCCACGGCATTAAGTAAGGCCTCTCTTATTGCGTCTTTAGGATATTCATAGGTTTCTACACGATGGATTCCTTCGTAACTAATTATTGCCTTGATGTATTTTGTAAATAGTAAGTCAATCGTTTTTTCAACTTGTTCGAATAAGTTACCATGAACATCGTCTTGAAATATTAAATCGGTTTCGTTCTCAAAGTATCCGATTTTGATATAGGCACCTGTAACAAACTTTTCAGGGTCGGGATGAAAAAGCAGAATTGCTGCTCGTTTCAAATAGCCGTTCTCTATAAGATTAAGGTTTTCAAGTAAGTGTTCGTTATTGTCAGTTAGAATTTCATCTGAAAGCCGTTTACTTTTAATTCCACGCTTGCGGAAAAACTCAAATGTTTCTTGCTTAAGGTCGTTTATTGATACATTTGGAACTGGTGCGCCATCCCAACGCTTACCTTTTTTCTGTAAAAGGAATTTATCCAATGCAGCACCTTTCAATTCCTGCTTGGTACTACCGCTACGGTAATGATATTGCCCTTTGTAGTTTACAGCATTAGGGTAGGGGTCTACAATTATTTCTAGGAAATTGCCGTTTGGAGCTTCGTGTAGATTCACATCCACCAATATGCCCAAAATATCTTTGACCTTGTTAGGAATTTCTTCCAATAACTTCTTAGCATCAGCATCAGCAACACCAACCACTTTACCTGTATCGTCTTTGCCGATGAAGATAGTACCGCCTTTAGCATTTGCAAAACCACAAATCCATTTTTAGGTATTCATCTCGCCAACTTTCTTTCCACTCTATGTTTTGATTTTCAGGCATCTTTATATTTATGAGTTTTCACAAAGATAAAAATTTTCGGTCTTGGTTTGCAAGTAGATTAGTTTTTAAATATTTATGAGTAAGTCATATTTTGGCATGGTGCAGAATTATTTTTGTGTCAGCTCGTGATATTTCAGTTGTAATTAAAACTTTTATTATTAATTCTATTAGTTTTGGAAAAATTCAATTAGTAAAACCAACATTTCGTGGTTGCAATTTACCCATTAATTGGCTAATAATTACAGGTAGAAATTGGTTAGAAAATTTCTTGCTAAGGTATGTTAGAACAGAAAAAATTCTTACTAAAGCATTCTTAATCTATAGTAAATAATTTGCATTAAAGAAATAAAGATAAAAGCATCTAAACAAGTGACACGCTATAAAAAAGTGCACCTAAATACATTACATACAGTAGTAAGAAAAACAAGCCTTTTAAACGGGTAATTTTGGCTTTATATAAAGGAATGATAAACAGCAATAACAGCAATGCCACGAGCAGAACCATAAGCATGTCTAGATTGTATCGCTGAAAGAAGTCAGGGGTGTTTATAGGTTTGACCATTCCTGTAAGGCCAAACACAGCGCCAATATTAAAGATATTTGATCCGATAATATTCCCTACAGAAATATCCATTTCTTTTTTTAATGCGGCAATAACAGAGGTAGATAATTCGGGAATGCTCGTGCCAAAAGCTATAAGAGTCATGGATATTATTCGTTCATCAACCCCAAAATACGCTGCAATAGACGAAGCTCCTTTAACCAAAAAGTCAGAACCAAAACTCAACGCCACACAAGCTAACACAATTATACCTGCTGCTTTCCAAATTGGCATTGTTGGTGCAATAAAATCGGCTTCTTTTGCGGCTTCTTTTTGTGCAGTATTCTTGTGTAACGAACGGTATGTAAACAATAACAATATAGCAAATAATGCAGCTGCTTCAAGGGTTGACAGCTTGCCGTCGATTGCAAGAAACAATAAGGATAACACAGACAAAACAATCATTATAATCCAATCGTGTATAATTGTTTTGCTTTTTATTTCTATGGGACAAATAACAGCAACAAAAGCTAAAACCAAGGCAATATTGGCAATGTTTGACCCCAGTATATTGCCAATAGCAATATCGGGATGTCCGGCTAAATTAGCTCCCATACTTACCCATAACTCGGGAGCCGATGTGCCAAAGGCAACCACCGTTAGTCCAACAACCATAGCCGATAGTTTATAGTGCCTAGCAATTTGAACACTGCTGCTTACAAGGTATTTTCCACCACCTACAACTAAAATAAACCCCAATAAAAGAAATAGAACGGCCATAATTAAATTACACAATTAATGTTCAAAAAAATCCTAATTTATTTCACTTCAGTGCCCGGAACAACGGCTTGGCTTGGAGCAAGAAGCACTAGAGTCCCATCCGTATTTTCTACCGAGAGAATCATGCCTTCAGAATCAATTCCTTTTAACTTACGAGGAGATAAATTTGCAATAAAACACACCTGTTTGCCTACTAAAGATTCGGCTTGATAATAGGCTGCAATACCAGAAACAATTGTGCGACCGGCTAACCCATCATCAATCTTAAAAACCAATAGTTTATCGGCTTTAGGCACTTTCTGACAATCGACTACAGTGCCAATTCGAATATCCAACTTGGTAAAATCTTCGAAAGCAATATTCTCTCGTATCGGATGTATTAATTGCGTCATTTCTAATTCGTTGGCTTTTTTGGTGGCTAAAAGTTTTTGTACCTGAGCCTCAATGGCTTCGTCTTCAATTTTTTCGAACAACAGTTCAGGAGTATTGATAAGCTGTCCGGCAGGCAATAAATCAATACTACCTAATGACGCCCAAACAAAATCGGACAAGTTAAGAAGTGTACGTAATTTTGCTGCCGTAAATGGCAAAAAGGGTTCAAAAGCTATGGCCAAATTGGCTGTTATTTGTAAACTGATATTTAAGATAGTTCCAACCCTATCCATCGATGTTTTTGCCAACTTCCAAGGCTCTGTATCGGCGAGGTATTTATTTCCGATACGGGCCAAGTTCATGGCTTCTTTTTGTGCATCGCGAAAACGAAATACATTTAAGTGTTTCTCGAGCGCTTGCTTTACATCGGCAAATTCCTTCAAAGTTTGGTTATCGTAATCGCTTAGTTCAGAACAAGCAGGCACCTTTCCATCGAAGTATTTGTGGGTAAGCACCAACGTGCGGTTAACAAAGTTACCAAATACGGCAACTAACTCATTATTATTTCTAGCCTGAAAGTCTTTCCAAGTAAAATCATTGTCTTTTGTTTCCGGAGCATTGGCCGTTAATACATAACGAAGCACATCTTGTTTGTCGGGAAAATCGACCAGGTATTCGTGTAGCCACACCGCCCAATTGCGTGAGGTAGAAATTTTATCTCCCTCTAAATTTAAAAATTCATTTGCAGGCACATTTTCTGGTAAAATATAACTCCCTTCTGCCTTAAGCATGGCCGGAAAAACAATGCAATGAAACACAATATTGTCTTTTCCAATAAAATGCAACAAACGGGTTTCCGGGTCTTTCCACCACTGTTCCCATGAATCGGGCAACAGTTCTTTCGTATTTGAAATATAGCCTATAGGAGCATCAAACCATACATACAATACCTTGCCTTCTGCTCCGGGTACAGGAACAGGTATGCCCCAGTCTAAATCGCGACTAACAGCTCTAGGCTGTAAGCCCATATCCAACCAGCTTTTACATTGTCCGTATACATTGGGTTTCCACTCCTTATGCTCTTCTAAAATCCATTGCCGCAACCAAGCCTCATGTTTATCTAAAGGCAAATACCAATGCTTGGTTTCTTTTAAAATAGGAGTGCTGCCACTAATGGTTGACTTTGGCTTAATCAAATCTAGCGGATTCAATGATGTACCGCAGGCTTCACATTGGTCGCCATAAGCCCCTTCGCTTTTGCAATGCGGACAAGTACCGATAATGTATCTATCTGCTAAAAATTGCTTGGCCTCTTGATCGTAATATTGCTCGCTGGTTTGCTCTATAAAGCCACCTTTATCGTAAATGGTTTTGAAAATTTCGGAGGCTACTTCGTGATGTGTTTTAGAAGTGGTGCGCGAGTAAACATCGAATGAGATGCCAAAAGCTTCGAAAGATGCTTTTATAATCGTATGGTAGCGGTCAACTATGTCTTGCGGACTAAGGCCTTCTTTTTTTGCTTTTATAGTGATGGGTACGCCATGTTCGTCTGAGCCACCAACAAAAAGCACCGATTCGCCTTTTAAACGAAGGTAACGAACGAAAATATCTGCCGGAATATATACGCCGGCCAAATGACCTATATGCACCGGACCATTGGCATAAGGCAAAGCAGAAGTAACCGTAGTGCGTTTAAACTGTGTCATATTACTTAGTATCGACAGCTGTCGTTTCTGGTAAAACTTTATCTTTTTTTGGCTTAAGTTTACGCAGCGTAACCCCTACCGTTAGTTGTAATTGATGCTGCTTTAACAAGCTTAAATCAGATACATTTGCATTGTTAACCAAGGGAAGGCCATAGTGCAATTTAAATTGAAACTGTTGCACTTCCAATCCGAAACCGGCATCAAAATACAGCTCCATGCGATGTAAGGAATTTGCGCCTCCAAAAGGATTATTTTCTATTAGCTTCGGACGAGAAGCCAAATAATAATGCTCATTCGTAGAACCAAATAATCCGGCTGTTACTCGGGGGCCTCCATAGTAAAGCCAGTTAATTTTGTTTTTTGGCAACCGATAGTTTAGATATAAAGGAACTTGACCGTAATATAGTATGCGCGTGTAAGTAGTACCTGGCTTATACCAAGATATATCATATCTTGCGGCGCGAAACTCAAACAATGCTGCAGTGCTTAAACTTAAATTCCCTTTTAATCGCCACTCAAAATCAAACCCACCAACAGCTCCTGTAAGTATGTTAAATTCACCTTGTTTAGAAGCGCTTTCTTGTTGTAAACCACTAAGTACACCGGCGCCTTGTATGCCTATCCGTTGTGCATACACAACAGAAACTAGCAACATTAGCATCAGTAAAATTGTATTTCTTTTTTTATTCATCAATTTATTTTATTTGACAACTGTTTTCGTTTCGTTTGTAACTCTTTGTAATTAATCGGGGCAATTTTTTGTATCAATAAGCATTAATTAATTCAATATCGTACACCAAAACCGTATAGGGGTCTATTTCGTACGACTTCTCAAATTCTCCACTACCATCTTCTCCAAAAGCATAATTATATGGCACCCAAACACGCCACTTTGACCCAATGCGCATTTTCGGAATAATTTGTACCCAAAAACCTTCGGTAGCATTTAGTAATGTAAGTGTTCTAGCTTCGCTGGTGTTTGCTACATACACTGATCCATCAATAAAACGAATACCGTACTTTGCTACAATAGTAAGATTAGCCGGGGATGTAAATTGTGGGTAAAAGCCATAGCTGTTGGTAGAAATTACCTGGTATTGAATGCCGTTAGGTAACACAATAACCGAATCGTTCTTAGCATTTAAAGCCAAGTACTCTTCTCCGGCGTTTTTAGTGTCGTAGTATTCCTTATCGCAACTAGTAAATAAAACTATCAGCAATGATAGTAAAACAATATATAAATATTTTTTTTTCATTAATATCATTTTTTTGTAGTAAGGTTGTATTTTTCTGTATATATCTTAATCATTTTTTGTACGAGTTAAGTTGTTTATATCGTTGTGAAAACGATTTGCTTGCAAAAGTAGGCATTTTTCGCTTAGGTCCCCATAAGATAAAGTTAAATGGTGCAAAAGCCAAATTTTTTAGTTCGGCAGGAAAAATATCGTAAGCCATTCTACTACTGCTAAGTAAACGAAAGCCTTGCATAAGCATTTTTTCTGCCATGGGGCGCAAGTTTTTCTCAACCGACTTTCGTCTGTTTTCTAGTAAAAGCTGAGGCAAGGGTATTAACACCGGACAAACGGTAGCACAAGCCCCACAAAGTGAAGAGGCTGTACTCAAATGACCAAAATTTATAAAACCCTTAAGAAATGGCGTAATTACAGAACCTATAGGGCCACTGTACGTTGTGTCGTAAGTATATCCTCCTACAGTTTTGTACACCGGGCAAGCATTTAAACATGCGCCACAGCGGATACAAGCCAAGGACTCGCTACAAGCTGCATCTGCATATAAATCGGTACGAGCATTGTCCAACAAGATAACAATCATTTTTTCTGGACCATCAGCTTCGCCTTTACGACGGGGTCCTGTAAAAATAGTATTGTAATTGGTTATTTGCTGACCGGTTCCGTGGGCTGCCAACAAAGGCCAAAGTAGGCCTAAATCGTTTACAGAGGGAATTAGTTTCTCTATGCCGGCAATAACAATATGCACTTTAGGAAACGCTGTACTCATCAAACCGTTGCCTTCATTCTCTGTTAGTGCAACACCCCCAATATCAGCAATCAAGAAGTTTGCCCCGGTTACCCCAATATCCGCCTGCGTATATTTTTGGCGCAACAACTCGCGTACAAAATTCGTTAATTGTTCCGGAGTACTTTGCAAGGGAGTTTGAAATTTTTCGGCAAAAAGCAGCGCTACATCTTCTTTGCTTTTATGCATAGCCGGTGTTACAATATGATAGGGTTTTTCGCCGGCAAGCTGAACAATAAATTCACCTAAATCAGTTTCTAACGACTCGCACCCAAGGGCCTCAGCACATTCGTTGAGCATAATTTCTTCGGTCGTCATCGATTTGCTTTTCACCAGCAAATGTGCCTTTTCATCGTGTAATATTTGTTGAATATATGTTGTAGCTTCTTTGCTATCTTTTGCCCATAATACTTGAATGCCATTTTGTGTGGCTTTAGCTTCGAAGGTGCACAAATAGGTGTCCCAGTTAGCTAAAACAAGTCGTTTAAGATAGGCTGCTCGTTGCTTTGCCAAGGCCAAACTTTGGTATCGTTGGCGACCATTGTTAACGGCAAAATCATATTTAGCTATATTAAAACGGATGGTTTGCCTATGACGCATATCAAAAGCAATACGAGTAGCTGCCTGCGAAAATTTAGTTGCTTGATTTGACATAAATAGCTTGATAAGCCCAATGCAATAAAGACAATAGTATATATAAAAGAATTAGTAAAGGGAAAGCCAATAGTTGAAATATAGCCAATAATACTATACAACTCAACAGAAAAATATAACGAAGACGATTGTCTTTTAGGGAAAATGAGTTGAACTTTAGTGAGAACATAGGGATTTCTGACACCAGCAAAAAACTAAAGAGAGGCAATAACACAAAAACGGCAATTTTTGCCAGCCTAATTTGATCTGTGGACATTATTGCAAAATAGTTGTTGGCCCCATAAATCAGAAATGCCCAAAACAAAGCATTTGCAGGAGTTGGCAATCCTAAAAAAGAACTGCTTTGTCGTTCATCAATATTAAATTTTGCTAAGCGTAAGGCAGAAAAAACCGGAATAACAAAAGCTGTAAGGGCCCAATAAATGCCCATATTTTGTGATAAGAAAGCAAAAAGCACAAAAGCCGGAGCAACCCCAAAGCTAATTACATCAGCTAAAGAATCTAACTGCTTGCCCAATGGCGAATATGCCTTTAGTAAGCGTGCGGCAAAGCCATCCATAAAATCAAAAACCGCAGCTAGCAAAATAAAATACGCACTCCATTCATAGGCTCCAAACAAAGCACTTACACAAGCTAAACACCCAGTAACTATATTGAGTGAAGTTATGAAATTTGGAATATGTTTTACTATGTTTTTCATTACCTCTTATGCATCTTCATTTAAACGTGCAATAATGGTTTCGTTACCAACCGATTTTTCACCAACGGCTACATAAATTTCGGCATCGATAGGAAGAAAAATATCTATGCGCGACCCAAATTTTATAAATCCAACATGTTCGTTAACTCTACAATGGTGTCCGGGATGGGCATAAGTTACAATTCTTCGAGCAAGAGCTCCTGCAATTTGACGCATCAAAATTGGTGTTTTACCTTCGGATTCAATAACAATGGTAGAGCGCTCGTTCTCGGTGCTCGACTTAGGTAAATAAGCAGCCATATGGCGACCGGAATGGTGTTTTACATATTTTACCAGTCCGTTAATAGGATACCAATTGGCATGCACGCTAAAAACCGACATAAAAATTGAAATTTGTATTCGTTTATCGCCAAAATATTCAAGCTCTTCAGTTGGCTCAATTACTACTATTGTACCATCGGCAGGAGCAATAATTAAACTGGGATCATCAATAACCACTACCCGCGAAGGACTTCGGAAGAAGTAGAGAAAAAAGGAAAATGCCAGTATAGAAAGGCATAAATTCACTACTGCCAAAGGTTTATCAAATTGTGTGTAAATAAGCACATTAATAACACACAAAAAAAATAGTAAATACAAAATTATATTCCGTCCTTCTTTGTGAATTTTTATTCGTCTAATTCTTTTCATGACCTTATAAAGTTAAATGAAGGTATATTGAAATGGCTATTGTTGAAAAAAGAATACTATCAAATCGATCTAAAATGCCACCGTGACCGGGAAAAAAGGTGCCCGATTCTTTTACACCGATGGTTCGTTTAAACAAGGACTCGCTTAAATCTCCAAAGGTAGCAAATATTGCATTTACTAAAGCAAACCCAATCCATTTATTTACGCTCAACCCTGGTTCAAAACGAGAAAAAACAATGGCTGTTGCACATGCAAAAACAAGTCCCCCGAAAAAGCCCTCCCACGATTTCTTAGGTGAGATTCGTTCAAATAAACGGTGTTTTCCAATAGCAATACCCACTAAATAAGCGCCAGAATCGTAAGCCCAAATAGTAATAAAAAATGCTAGTAAAAAAATTGGATTATAAGTCCCTTGAATAAAAGCGATGATAGTTAACATAGCAAATGGCAGGGCGATATAGGTTTGCCCAAGGGTAAATGAAGCCCAATTTAAAATGGGATTTTCTTTTTTACGGTATAACTCGGCAATAAAAACAATACATAACAACACAAAATACACAGCAAAAACAGTGTAATCAACCCAATTTGCACTGAAAGCAAACATACTTACAAATAGCACAGCGGCCATAAGAACGGCCAACCATGACTCGAACTGTACATCTAATTTTATCTCAACTAATCGATGAAACTCTATTAATGCAAGCCCAGAGAAAAATAAAAATAACAAACCAAAAGTGTAGGCACTAAAAAGAATAGAAGCCAACACGACTAACACAAAAATGAAACCTGTTATTGATCGCTGCACAAAATTTTTCACGCCTTTAGTATTTTAAATAAAGTAATCTATAGTGATAAAAACAACTCAAAGCTTGTAGTGCTTATATTTTTATCGAAATTAATTGCCATAGCAAATATATAATATACTTAATATACACTTTATAAGAAAACTGCTATTGCAATTTCAAAGAGGCATATATCTCTACTCATTATGCAAAAAAACCTGTAATTGTTTTGGTCCATGAGCTCCCAATACCAAGGTTTTTTCTATATCTGCCGTTCTACTCGGACCACTTACAAAGGAAACCAAGCTAGGAAAATTGTCTCCATATTGATGTTGCAAGGCCGTAATAGCATCAGATAAATAAGGCACGAGCCGTTTTTTAGTTGCAATTACGAGATGTATTGGTGGAAAAACCATCAGTTGCCTACCGGAATTTCCAGCAGAAGAAACTACGACAGTACCGGTGCGTGCCACTAAAAACTCACAAGAAGTAATCGCAGCTTGCATAGTAGTAAATTCAGCCTCATCGTTAGTATATGGAATCTTATTCTTTTGTAAAAATTCGATAATAGCATTATCGCGACAAAAGAGCTTATCTATAGCAGAGTCTGTAATAAAATGGTGAATTTTTTTTGCCATCACAGCCTCTGTAGGGCAAATTTCGCATTTTCCTGACACTAGCTCAAGCTCTTTTTTAAAACAAGTTGCCTCTGACTCGGTTATAGGATGAAAAACAGAGGCGTTTTGTTCCGGCTGAGCAGGTATTTGCGGCAAATGCATAGTCTTTGCTTTCCGTATCCTACTTAAAATCAATTCTCTTGAATCAATATTAGGCATTGGTAGGGGTGTCTTCTGTGCTTGTTTGTTCGGTAGGGGTTGACACTATGTTCTCTTCTATGTTCTCTTCTACCTTTTTTGTTGTGCTTTCACGCATCAGCTCATCGGTTCTAGTTTGCCAAGGTCGTTTGCCAAAAATCCGCTCCAAATCTTCAGTAAAAATAACTTCCTTTTCAACGAGTAATTCAGCCAATTCATTGTGCCCTTTCTTGTTCTCGACTAAAATTTGCTTGGCTCTTTTGTATTGTTCGGCAACAATTGACTTAGCTTCACTGTCTATCAATTCGGCCGTTTTTTCACTATACGGTTTGGTAAACCCATACTCGTTTGAACCCGAAGAATCGTAGAAACTTAAGTTGGATAACTTTTCACTCATTCCGAAATATGCAACCATGGCATACGCTCGCTTGGTTACTCTTTCCAAATCACTTATTGCTCCTGTCGAAGCTGTATTAAAAAACACTTCCTCCGCAGCTCTTCCTCCTAAGGTAGAACACATCTCGTCCAACATATGCTCTTTGGTCGTTATCACTCTTTCTTCAGGCAAATACCAAGCAGCACCCAAGGCTTCTCCGCGAGGTACTATAGTCACTTTAACCAAAGGAGCTGCAAATTCTATCATCCAGCTAATAGTTGCATGTCCGGCTTCATGAAAAGCAATAGCTCTTTTTTCACTTGAAGTAATAATTTTTGTTTTTTTCTCCAATCCCCCAACTATACGGTCAACAGCATCAAGAAAATCTCCCTTTTCGATTACTTTTTTATCTTTCCTTGCTGCAATCAAAGCAGACTCATTGCAAACATTAGCAATATCGGCTCCCGAAAACCCGGGTGTTTGTTTGGCTAAAAACTCCACATCTAAGTCACTAGAAATTTTTAACGGCCTAAGGTGTACATGAAAAATTTCTCTTCGTTCGTTTACATCGGGCAAACCAACATGTATTTGTCTATCAAAACGACCTGCTCGCAATAGGGCTTTATCTAAAATATCAGCTCGGTTGGTTGCTGCTAAGATAATAACGCCGCTATTTGTTCCAAAGCCGTCCATTTCAGTTAATAATTGATTTAGGGTGCTTTCTCTTTCATCGTTTGAGCCAAAATTTGGGTTTTTACCTCTTGCTTTACCAACAGCGTCTATCTCATCTATAAAAATAATACATGGTGATTTTTCTTTAGCCTGACGGAATAAGTCCCGTACACGCGATGCCCCTACACCAACAAACATCTCAACAAAATCAGAACCGGAAATGGTAAAGAACGGCACATCAGCTTCACCGGCAACAGCTTTAGCCAATAGTGTTTTTCCTGTTCCGGGAGGGCCTACAAGTAAGGCTCCTTTAGGAATTTTACCACCCAACTCGGTATATTTAGAAGGATTCTTTAAGAACGATACAATTTCCTCAATCTCTTGTTTTGCATCAGCAAGGCCGGCTACATCTTTAAAAGTTGTTTTTACTGAAACATTGTTTTTATCAAACAGCTGAGCTCTAGATTTTCCAACGTTAAATACGTTGCCCGCAGGACCTCCACCACCCATTTTTCGCATTAAAAACAACCATAAAAATACCAATAACAAAATAGGTCCAAAAGTGAATAATATGGTTTTAAGAATATTGGTGTCTTGGACATACTTTACCTCGCCGGTAAATCCTTTTTCACGAATCATCTCCGAAGCCTTCTCTACCGAAGGAATGTTAACCTCTACAATTCCCTTTTCTGGATTTTTTATTTCCTTTTTTTCAAAAACAGTGCTAATTAAATCTTTTTTAATTTCAGCTCTAGCTAAGAAATTGTCGTTGGTTACGATAGTGATTTTCTCTACAGATTTATTCTCGACTAATTTCTCAAATTCTGTATAAGGAATGGTTTTTACACTCACATCCTCGCCAACAAAATTCATGGCAATCAATACAATAAAGATGGCCAAGAAAATCCAATTTAAATTAAGGTACTTTTTGAAAAAATTCTTATTATTTTTCCCTGATAAATCCGGCTTAGTTTTTTTTTCGTTTTCCATGTATGTATACTTAAGTAATATCTTCGATTTCTATTGTTTGAGCATCTGCCCATAAGTGTTCTAAATCATAAAATGAACGAACTTCAGGCTGAAAGACATGAGCTAGTACTTGTCCGTAATCAAATGCTACCCACTGGGCATTTTCTTGTCCGTCAACAGCAAAAGGCTTAATTCCTATCCGTTCTTTTACTACTGTCCTTATAGAATTGGATATTGAACCAACATGAGTTGATGAATTTGCTTCGCAAATAACAAAATAATCGCAAGCTCTTTCAAACAGCATAGTCATATCCACAACAACAATTTTTTTTCCCTTTAGTTCTTGAATTCCTTCAACAATCGTTTCTGCAATTTTTTTATTATCAATCATATATATTGTTTCGTAAGCTTACTATTTTGCCGTATTTAGACCAATTTATAAGTAATTAAATTTCTTTGCAAATATACATTGAAATTATGAATAATAAAATTTGCTCACAATTCACTAAAATTACCCTTTTTTTATACAAAATTTTGGTATAAAAAAGTCCGATTCCCAAAAGAATCGGACTTCTTATATAATACTGTAGTGCTTCTTATTTTGCGATAGCTGCGAAAGCAGGATCAGCAGCAAATTTTGCAAATTCGATATCCACTGCTGCACGCGATTTCAAAGCAGGATCTTTAACTGCTTTTGCTAAGTTAGATAATACGCCTTCTTTATCCCCTGATCTTGCAGCTATAATTGCGGTTAGATAGCTAGTCATTTCGTTAGGAGCTTTAATATCGTTCAATACTTTTTGAGCCGCAACTAAGTCTTTTACTACTAGTTTTGCAATAACAGCATTGTTTGATTTGTCTTCTCCTAGCGCTTTGTTTGCTGCACCATAATCTCCTTTATGTAAGTATATAACACCTAAAGCAGCATCTAATTTAGCACCGATACCAGCAGCTTTACCTAAGAATGATTCAGCGATTTTCAATTCATCTTTCATCATTTTAACTATACCCCAGTTGTAATTTGTTTCTTTTACAGAAGAATTTAGGTCGATAGCTTTAGAAAATAGTTTTTCTGCTTCATCTACATTTCCTTGAAGCAATTTAACAGCACCTAAGTTGTTTACCGTTCTCCAGTCGCCACCAAATAAATCTACTGCCTTTTCGTATATAACAGCTTTTGTTTCTAGGTCAGGTACTAAAGTAGCTGAAAACAACAATTCTTCTACGGTAAGTGAATCTGGAGTATTTTTAGCCGCTTCGATAAGTTGCTCATCTGTTTTTCCTGAAATTTCGAAACTTATTTTCATTTTAGAACGACGTAGTTGAGGAAGGATATCGTCTGCCAATACTTTATATGCTGCTGCAATTTTACGAATTTCTACTTCCCGTTGTTCAGGATCGGTAAATTGCGCCAATACACTTAAAATAAGCTCCTTATCTTCAATAGAAGAAGATTGAACCAGTTGTTGGAAACCTTCCCAATCTTCCGGCGTATTTCTTGAATCAACATTTACTTGCGTTTGAAGCGCTTTCATTTGTTTATTGATATACTCAACCGCAACTTTTTCTCTTTTTTCAGCTAAACTAGTATTAATATCTATAGAACCCTCAGGAGAAGCATATCCTAAGATTTCAATCCCGGTTACATTTGAACCTTCATTAGCAGCAACTTCTTGCATTTTTGCTGTTAAAGCAAGAATGTCTTCTGATTTCAATTCAGTTGGACGAATACTTGCTTGGTTTACCAAGAAATTGATTTGCGCTTCTTGTTGAGAAGCAATAGTGCGTTGGAGCTGATCAGTTGCAAATGCAGGCTCTAATTGAACAGCTTTAGCAAGCATATAAGTACAATTGATACCATCAGCAACTTTAACTTCAGGTAAAGCTGTAGATTTGTTACCTTCTTTTACTTCAAACTGCAAATACAATTCCGATTTTTCCATGCCCGGTTTAAAATCGAAAGACACTCTGTGCGTGTAAGTTCCACCGGCTTTGTATTGAATTTTTTTGTTGTTTCCTTGCACTTTCTCCCCTTGGAAAGTAGCTGTAGCAAGTCTTTCTTCTGTACCGTTGTATTTCAACACAGGAGTAACCACTACGATAGATTTTTTCTTGAAATATTTTTCAGGGAAAGTTCCTGAGATAGTAGCTTCAACCTTACCGGCTTTGGCTTCTAATACAGGAGGGTCAACTTTAAAATACTCCGTTGCTAATGGGCCCATGTTTTTACATGACATAAAAGATAAAGCCATAACAAGCGCAGCAGTTGCTAGAAATAAGTGCTTTTTCATAAAAATAATAGTTTTAATTGAAAATGTTCTGTTTATAAATTGTATTTTTTTTTAAATTAGAATTGACAAAATTCATAATAATAAATTAGATTACCTACTTTTACAGTAAAAAAAGATGAACGGTAACGGTGTAAGTTTAGTTAATTTATATTAATATTCGCCTCTTTATTGTAAATTATGTAATTAATTACTAAAACTTTGCTTGTCATTTTTTTTTTAACAATTAATTGATATGTCCCTCATGCTATTTTCGGTGCTGAAAATTAAAAATGCCGTACTTGTTTTTAGTGGGTTTCTCATCTCCTTGTTTTTAAAGAAACCCATTGCTTTTGGTATGCCACTAACTTTATCTGTAGAACCGGTAAATTTTTGCAACTTATCTTGTCCGGAATGCCCTGTAGGAAATGGAACTTTAGCTCGAAAGAAAGCACAAATGGAGCTCGAAACTTACCGCAACATCATTCAGCAATCACGGCAAGGACTTTTTTATCTTACGCTTTATTTTCAAGGAGAACCTCTATTGCATCCCGAAATAATTAAAATGATCCAAATTGCAAAGAAAGCCAATCTTTATGTAGCCATTTCTACCAATGCACAGCTACTTAACGATGAAATGGCAAAAAATATTGTGGAGTCAGGAGTAAATAAACTTATTGTTTCGATTGATGGCACTACACAAGAAGTGTACGAAAAATACCGTCAGAATGGCTTGCTATCTCTTGCTATAAATGGGATTGCAAACATACAAAAATGGAAAAGAGCCATGCACAAAAAAACACCTTTGTTGGAAATGCAATTTTTAGTACTTAAGCATAACGAGCATCAACTTGTTGCTGTAAAAAAATTAGCAAAACAACTTGAAGTGGATAAACTATCGTTAAAATCTGCACAAATATGTGATTATAAACATGGCAGCGATTTAATTCCTACAAAGCAAAAATATGCTAGGTATAAGAAAAATGCCGATGGCACTTATCGGCGTAAAAAGAAAATGCGCAATCGATGTTGGCGTGCATTTAGCGGTGCGGTAATCACTGTTACAGGCGATGTAGTGCCTTGTAGCTTTGATAAAAACGGAACACATGTATTTGGAAACATTCGAGAACACTCCTTGCGAGTAATTTGGCACAGCCAAAAGGCACAAGCATTTAGAGAACAAGTACTAACCGATAGAAAAGGGATTGAAATTTGCCGCAATTGCATAGTATAAGTAACTAATCGTTGGTGTTTTTGTCGCGAACAAATTCGCTCCGTTTTCCTGCAAATAGCTCATAATTGCAATACCAACAGTCCAAATCTCCATTAAGCAGGGCTATTTTTTGCGATGGTTTTAACCCGATTTTATACAAACAATTTTCGTCAGAACTAATAATCCATGCTTGGTTTCCGGCAAACTTAAATTTCAACATACGACCGATATTTTCATACAAACCAAAAAGATCCTTCGATTGCAAACGCTCTCCATAAGGAGGATTACAAACCATCAAACACTTGTCTTCAGGGAATTGAACATCGGCTATTGATTCCATTTTAAGTTCGATATACTTACTTAAACCGGCACTTTTTATGTTTTGTTCGGCAATTTTTATCGCATTTGGAGATATATCGGAGCCAATAATTTTAAAAGCAAATTCGCGTTCGTAACTATCGTCATTATATAGTTGATCAAAAAGTTCTTTATCAAAATCCTTCCATTTCTCAAATCCAAAAGCTTTGCGGAATATACCCGGAGGAATATTTAAAGCAATTAAAGCTGCTTCAATTAAGAAAGTTCCGGAGCCACACATTGGATCAACAAAATTCATTTTGCCATCCCAACCGGCTAGTAATAACATTCCTGCGGCTAAAGCCTCGTTAATAGGAGCTTCTGTTTGCGTGTTACGGTAACCTCTTTTGTGCAATGATTCGCCAGAGCTGTCAATAGAAATTGTACAACGAGTTTGAGCCACATGAATATTAATCACCAGATCGGGATTTGTAATACTTACTGAAGGTCGATTATCATATTTCTCTTTAAATTGATCTACTATAGCATCTTTTACCCTATATGAAACAAATTTTGAATGAGTAAAAACATCGGAGAAAACAGTAGCATCGATTGAAAATGTAGTTTTTAATCCGATGTATTGCTCCCAATCAATTGTTTTAACTTGCGCATACACATCATCGGCATTTTTAGCCTCAAACTGTTTTATAGGCACTAAAAAACGAGAAGCCGTTCTGCAGTGCAAATTTGCCTTATACAAAAAGGCCTTATCTCCTTTACAACTAACCGCTCGGCGTTCAATTTGCACTTCATCAGCCCCTAAATTAATAAGTTCGGTGGCTAGCACTTCTTCTAACCCTTTAAAAGTTTTTGCTATGATTTGGAAAGATGCTTTCATCAATATTTATTTCTATCCGTTTTCTACTATGAAAAAAACCAAAAATGTTAATTATTTCTTTTGTAGCACCTTACCTCCCGCAGGTACATTTTGATCTACCCAAATATTGCCACCAATAATAGCTCCCTTGCCAATCGTTATTCTACCTAAAATAGAAGCATTGGAATAAACAATAACATTATCTTCTAAAATAGGATGACGATCAATTCCTTTTATCGGATTTCCTTGTGCATCCATAGGAAAGCTTTTGGCTCCTAAGGTTACGCCTTGATACAACTGCACATGTTTGCCAATAATTGCCGTTTCGCCAATAACAACGCCCGTGCCGTGGTCAATATAGAAAAAGTCACCTATCTTTGCCCCCGGATGAATATCTACTCCGGTTTCGGAATGCGCCATCTCTGTAATAATTCTTGGTATAAGTGGCACATCCAACAGTAAAAGCTGATGCGCAATACGGTAGCTACTAATAGCACGAATAGCAGGATAGCAAAGTATAATTTCTCCAAAACTTTTTGCCGCCGGATCACCATTATACGCTGCCAGCACATCGGTTGCCAGTGTTTCTCGTATATCAGCCAATTTGGCAATAAATGAAAGAACTATGTCGTTAGCTTTTTCCATCAGCATAGCCGTATCTTCTTCACTCTCTTTATAAAAACTCAAACCCGCCAACACCTGTTCGGTTAATTGAATATGTAATCTTTGTACACTATCGGCTATATGCTTTTGCATACTTTGGGCAGTAACTGCGGCGTTTCCAAAATATCCGGGAAACACGATGCCTCGAATTAAAGTAACCACATCTTTTAAGGCCTCAACAGAAGGCATGGGTACGCCACGTTGTTTTTGGTAACAAACTTTTTTGATGGTATCCAAATCGCTTAAGGCTTGTATAGCCTTGGCAATAATTGGCTGATTAGATTTACTCATACTATGTATATTTTTGAACAACAAAGATACAAAATTGTTTTGTGCTTACCGACACCTAAAAATAGACTCGCATTTGGCAAAAGAAAACGCTATTTCGCACACCAATCTTCAATAGCTTTTATAGCAGTTTGGATTCGCTTAGCTCCAACTCCATTAACTATAAAAAAGGGTGTATCTAATGCTTCAATTTCTCGCTGATACCAATCATAAAAGAAAGTTCGTAGATGGCCGTTTTCTCTTACCGGATCTGCCTCCCAAGGGAGGTCTGCCTGACAAAGCAAAAAAGCATCAATTTGTGTAGCTACAATAGCATCTTGTAACCAATTAGGACAAGTTTGATATACGTGCAAAAACCACACTTTGGTAATAATCAAATCGGTATCAAGAAATAAATACGGTTTTTCGTGCGCAAAAGTTGCTATTGCTTGTTTTTGTGCAGCCACTTGCTTTTGCGCAATAAACTCAACATCTTGATAATTGTACGGGCGTGTCAAGCTTTCGATATAAGTACGGGCATATTCCGGTATCCAAGGGCAAGCATATTGTTTTGCTAAGGCACTTGCAAGCATTGTTTTTCCGGTAGATTCCGGTCCGATGATACTAATTATTTTCATGCTACCGCATTTTGTTTTTGTAAGGCCTTGTGCCAATCAATATATCCCCAAATACACATAAGGGTATAAACGGCTGTTAGAAAAACTGTTGGATACATCTCTTTATATAAGAATAAGGCAACGGCTGCCAAGTCGGACACCAAAAAAACCAACCAATTTTCGATATACTTTTTAGACAGCATATAAGTTGCTATAATAGCACTAGCGGTTACAAAAGAATCGCTCCAAATAAATTGAGAATCGGTTTGTGAAAGTACCCATACATACAAACCAAAAACAAGTAACCCAACAGCACTTAACTGAAGGGCTTTCTTCAAACTAATACGCAATATAGGGATAGTATCTGCTGATTTTTTATGTTTTCCGTATTTCCAATTATACCAACCATAAATGCTTATAAATACATAATAAAACTGCAAACTCATATCGGCATAAAAACCATGGGTATAAAAAGTAGGAATATACAAAGCAGCTCCTAACCCTCCAAACAACCAGCACCAATTGTTTTGAAAAATGCATAAAAAGATATATACCAAGCTAAGTACTACAGCAATTAGTTCAACATGCATTTGTACAAAACGAAACCCTACAACCAAGACATCTTGCATGCTATTTTCTGTTTTTTAGTTTGGCTTCGTACATACCCGGAGTTGTTAGAATTTCTATGGCTTTCTTACAAGCCTCATTCTCTTGATTGATTACCTGATAAAAACTATTTATATCCCATAGCCGTCTGGCAAACAATGCTTTTAGTTGTGTTTTTACAAATTGTTTTGATTTGGCATAGTCAATAGAATCAAAAGGGATTTTTTCCGTTGCAGCTAAATCAATCAGTTCTTGCATGGCAGTGTCAGAAAGTTCAAATTCCTTTTTATACCGATCAAAAGAGGGATAATCTACTTGCATTTGATCTCTATTTTTCTCTAAATACTTTGACGCAAATTCGTTTACTACTCCACGAGCAATAATTTTTGTTAAATAAGGAGAAGTAAAACTGGTATCTATAGGTACAAAATAATCCGGCATTATACCTCCGCCACAATAAACAGGTCTCTTTAAAAGTAAGGTCTCTCTTACCAATGAATCGGGAAAATGTATGCTGTCTTCAATACTTAACTCTCCACGATTATAGCGCTCTATAACATCTCGTTTATATTTATCTACGCCTTCATCATATGGTTTTTGAATGCACCTGCCAGAAGGAGTATAGTACCGCGCAGAAGTTAATCGAATTATCGAGCCATCGCTTAAACCAACCGGCTGTTGCACCAAGCCCTTGCCAAAAGTACGGCGACCAACAATTAGGCCTCTATCCCAATCTTGCACTGCACCGGCTAATATTTCACTTGCCGAAGCAGCATATTCATTGACTAAGAGGATTAACCTTCCTTCTTTAAACTTGCCTTTATCCGATGCCATATAGTTCATTCGGCCTGTTCTTCCTTCGGTATAAACGATTAGCTGTTTGTTGTTTAAGAAATCATCTGCAATTTTATACGCCGCTTGAAGATATCCACCTCCGTTTGATTGCAAATCGAATATCAAATCGGTCATTCCTTTAGCAAGTAGCTGATCTAACGCTACATCAAACTCCTCTTTCGAAGTAGCACTGAATTTATTTAGTTTGATATACCCAACTCCAGGCGCTACCATATATGAAGCATCAAGACTAAAAAGAGGTATTTTATCTCGAATGATTTTAAACTCGATCAGCTCTTTGGTTCCTCTGCGAAGGACTTTTATCATCACTTGAGTTCCTTTCTCTCCCCGCAATCTTTTCATAATTTTGGTAGTTGACATATTAACACCGGCAATAGCTGTATCATTTACAACGATAATACGGTCGCCGGGCAATATCCCTACTTTTTCTGATGGACCGCCCGCAATAGTTTGCTCAACAAAAAGGGTGTCTTCTATCATCTGGAACTGTACTCCAATGCCATCAAAACTGCCAACTAATGGCTCATTCATCTCTTTAACTTCATCTTTTGGAATATATACAGAGTGAGGATCAAGTTCTTGCAAAATACCGATAATGGCATCTTCTTGCATTTTTTCAATATCGACCGTATCTACATAGAGACCCCGAATTTTTACCGTAGCTTCGTATAATTTACCATATTCATTTTTAAAACGAATTATTTCATTAAAAACACCTTTTAAATCGGCTTCAGAAGGAGGGTTATTTCGCGCTGATAAGCCAAGCGAAAAAGACAAGACAAGAAACAAATAGAATAATTTTTTCATGAGTATAGTGTTACTAAGTAAGTGCTATTTATTACTAATTATGATTGACTGCACAAAGTGAAGCAATGTATTATTTATGCGAATTAATACCAAACTCAAAGAGAAAGGACGACAAAAATATATTCTCATTGCTTAGTTATGAGTGTAAATACTAACTACCTAACAAAAAGTAGTTGACAAAAGTAAAAAAAACAGAGTAGTATATGGCTAGTATTTAAAAAAAGATAGCTTGAGAAAAGAATAATTGTAAACAGTGAAGCAATTAGATTGTCAAAAAAAAACTATCTTTGTTTTTTGCATGTTAGTAACCCCATAAGGCAAAACAATAGCTGTTCTCTATTGATTATTTTTTTATCTGTAAATGAAAGAAACCTTTTATCGAGAACTCATCTTTTCAACTAATTGCTACTATCCATGAAGCAAGAAATAGTATTTGCTACCAATAATGCACATAAATTAAGTGAGGTGTCGGTGCTAATTCCTGAAAAATATCCGTTGCTTAGCCTTAGCGATATTGGATGTACCACAGACATTCCAGAAACGGCCGAAACCTTAGAAGGCAATGCCTTGCTTAAAGCTACATTTGTTTCAGAACAATATGGTCTAGCTTGCTTCTCTGATGATACAGGGCTGGAAGTTGAAGCCTTAGATAATGCTCCGGGCATTTATTCGGCTCGATATGCCGGAGACGACAAAAATGCCGAAGCAAACATGCAAAAATTACTAAAAGAATTAAACGGAAAGAGAAACAGAAAAGCCCGATTCAGAACGGTGATTGCACTAATAATGAACGGTGAAACACATTTTTTTGAAGGGGCTGTTTATGGCATAATATGCGAACAAAAACGTGGAAAAGAGGGCTTTGGCTACGACCCTATTTTTATGCCCGATGGTTATACGCAAACATTTGCAGAATTACCCTTGTCGGAGAAAAACAAAATTAGTCACCGCGCAAAAGCCATTGCACAACTTGTTTCTTTTTTAGAAAAAAACTCCTAATTATGCGTACCTATTTACTGTTATTTTTGGCCACCGTTCTTACTACTGGATTATTTGCGCAAGTAGGTATGGGACAATGGCGTACTCATTTTAGCTATAACGAAACTACACTAATTGAAGAAACGGATACCGAAATTTTTGGAATTAGTGATGGTGCGTTATTCTCCATTGAAAAATCAAGTGATGAAGTTAAAACTTATTCAAAAATTACCGGACAAAACGACTTTAATGCTTCTCTTATTCGGTATAACAAAACCACAAAGTCCTTACTTATTTCATACCAAAACGGGAATTTGGATCTGCTTACTGAATACGGCATAGATAATATTCCGGATATAAAAAACAAAACCATTGCAGCCGACAAAACTGCTAACGACATTTTTTTTGACAATGAATTTGCTTATATATCTTCGGGCATTGGGATAGTGGTAGTAAATTTGTCAAAAAAGGAGATAACCGATAGCTATATTATTGGACATAATAACACACCCGTTGGCGTTAAATCAGTTGCCTTTTTTGCCGACTCAATATATGCATTAACGGCAGATGGATTGTATGTTGCTAAAAAAAATAATCCGATACTGGTAGATTATAACAATTGGCATTTCAGAACAAATACAGTGCTTTCATCGGCAGAAAACAAGAAACTATCCTTCTTTAATAACCGCTTGTATCTACTCAAAACTACCGGAGAAGTATATTCATCAGCAGATGCGATAGATTGGACTGTTTTTGATAATTCGCTTGCTTTTACAGGCTTGCGTGTTTGCGATAATCAATTACTGTTACACAATCAACATACGATAGTTAAATACAATCAGGCATTGAGTAGCGAGTCTTTAAGCGGACTAAAAATGAACGATGTTTTGTACAATACAACCGAAGCTGTTTTTTGGGTTGCTTCTGCCGACTCTAGCGGAATTCTTAAAATTCAATCGGGCAGTATTACAAATCAATACAAACCGGATGGGCCTGCCACAAATGATATCTTCACGGTTACACACGAAAATGATAGGCTTTTTGCTATAACAGGAGGTTCGTGGGACACCGAAGATGAAGATAGAGTTGGTGCAGTAATGATATTTGAAAATAATCGTTGGAAGAATATTGTAAATATGGATGTAAGTGCTTATGCAAATAAAGACTTCGCCGACCTCACACAAATTGCCGTTGATAAAGTAGATCTAACCCATTTTTTTGTTTCCTCGTGGGGAGAAGGTGTATATGAGTTTAAAAATGATTTATTTGTTAAAAGATACAATTATACAAACAGCACCATAGAAGATTGCGACACTTATAATATTGATGGGCTACAAAACATGGACGGGGTTTGTTATGACAACAACAATCATTTGTGGATGAATGCTACTTTCGTGGCAAACAGCATCAAGGTAATGTTAAATAACGGAACCTGGATAGAAATGAATTATCCTCCAATTTCGAACAAATGCAACTTGGATAAAATTATTGTTACCAAAAATAACTATAAATGGATGAATTTATCGCGTACTAAGTGTGAGGGTGGTGTTTTTGTTTTGGATGATAAAAACAATCCTTCTAACTATTATGAACACCAATACCGCTATTTTTCATCAGTAATAGATCAAGATGGCAACGAAGTATCCATTGACCCTGTATTCTGCTTAGCAAACGATAAAAAGGAAAGTGTGTGGATTGGCACATCAACAGGAGTAATTGTGTTTGATAATATTGAGCAGGTTTTTTCTAGTAACTATAGGGTTACTCGCCCAAAAATTGCTAGAAATGACGGATCAAATTATGCCGATTTCTTATTAGAAGGCGAAATGGTAAAATCTATCGCAGTAGATGGAGCCAACAGAAAATGGATAGGCACTGCCGGTTCTGGCATATACTTAATGTCGGAAGATGGTATCGAAACAATTCATCATTTTACTACAGAAAATAGCCCCATATTATCAAATACTATTCTTTCTATTGCTATTAATGATAAAACAGGAGAGGTGTTTTTTGCAACAGACCTCGGTCTTATTTCATTTATGAGCAATGCAACAAGTCCAACAGAAAATTACGCTAATATACAAGTATATCCAAATCCGGTAAAGGAAAATTTTTCTGGGCTTATTACGATAAACGGTTTAATGGATGATACTACGGTTAAAATAACCAACACTACCGGACAACTTGTTTATCAAACAAAATCTAACGGAGGAACTGCTACTTGGAATGGCTTTATTCAAAACGGCCAAAAAGCAAGTACCGGTATTTATTTTATTATGGTTTCAAACAGTTCTGAAAACAACCTATCCCCATCTACCGCTATCGGAAAAATAATGATAATAAAATAACCAATTGACTTTATGAGAATAATTCAGTTATTGTTTTTTATACTGATAAACAACCTTTTTATCGCAAAATACTGTAGTCGTATTACACCCTATTTCATACTCTGTAACCTTATATATACGGTTTTTGTTCTTGGTGTTTTTTATTTTATTTCTGCAAAAAATAGCTTACCTAAGCAACTTAATTATAAAGTGATTTATGGTGCTGCCGTAGTATTAATGATTGTAGGTATTAGTTTGCTTTTATATTATATCAATCCACACGCTGTACAAGTTGACCGATGGTCTGCTATCCATAACTTTATTGAATATCTTTTTGATGGAAAATATCCTTATGGAGCGCAAACTCATTTGGGTGGGTATGGCTCTCCATTTCCTGTATGGCAGTTTTCTCATATACCATTTTTCTTGTTAGGCGATGTTGGTTTGGCAAGTTTATTCTCATTTATTGGAATAGCCATTCTTTTAGTTTGGTTGCTTGACTCATATAAAAAAGCATTTATTTACATTTTTTTTGTACTTATTTCTCCCTCTTTTTGGTATGAAATTGCAGTAAGGAGTGATTTGATTTACAATTTCTTTCTTTGTTTCTTAACTATTTCAATCGTATATAAGAAACAATACACTATTCAATCAAACTATCTTTTACTGGGTATATTATGCGGATTATTTTTATCTACTCGAGTAACTATTGTTGTACCGTTTACCATTTTTCTGTTTTCGAGTTTTTTTGAGGCAAGTGCAAAGGCTAAATTAGTATTTGCTTTTACAGGTATGCTTGTCTTTGCCGGAAGCTTTTTTCCCCTTGTGCTTTGGGACGCTGATATGCTTTTCTCCTTTACATATAACCCCTTTGTGTTACAAACCCGTCAGGGATCAATTGTTGAGTTGTTACTAATTGGCATTATCAGTATATTTTTTGCACTAAAATGGAAAAGCATTCAAACCTGTTTTTCCTTTATAAGCATTAGTTTACTGCTAATGGTTGTATCTTCTTTTCTTCACCGAATGATTCCGAATAATTTTGAAAACGGATTGTTCAGTGTTTCATATGATATCACTTATTTCAACATGGCCTTACCCTTTATAATCTTTGTAGTAGCAAATGCTACAATTAAAGCATCGTCGAAGAACCTAAATGCTCCTGAATAAAAACCTAGTTTGCTAAAACATAAAAACCGTCGAATGATACGATCATTCGACGGTTTTTATTTATAATAATCAGAGTTTATATTGGTATTAATACCTGTAATGCTCCGGTTTAAACGGTCCGTTTTCATTTACACCTAGATAGGCAGCCTGTTCTGGGGTTAGTTTGGTTAGTTTTACACCAATATTTTGAAGATGCAAACGAGCTACTTCTTCGTCTAAATACTTTGGCAAACGATATACATCAATTTCGTAAGTATTTTTCCACAAATCTAATTGAGCAAGGGTTTGGTTGGTAAATGAGTTACTCATTACAAAAGATGGGTGGCCTGTTGCGCAACCAAGGTTAACTAACCTCCCTTCGGCCAACAAAAAGATACTATTTCCGCTAGGGAAAGAATATTTGTCTACCTGAGGCTTAATGTTTAAATGCTTAATACCAGGATGTTGCAACAATTTATCTACTTGTATTTCATTGTCAAAATGACCAATATTACACAAGATAGACTGGTCTTTCATGCCTTTCATATGCTCAATAGTTACCACATCTTTATTGCCTGTTGTGGTAACAAAAATATTCCCTTCTTTCACAGCTTCTTCCATGGTGGTTACTTCGAACCCTTCCATAGCTGCCTGAAGGGCGCAAATAGGGTCAATCTCTGTAACAATAACGCGTGCACCATAAGAGCGCATCGAATGTGCACAACCCTTACCTACATCACCATACCCCAACACAACAACTACCTTTCCGGCAATCATTACATCAGTGGCTCTTTTTATTCCATCGGCTAACGATTCGCGACAACCATATAAATTATCAAACTTAGATTTAGTAACCGAATCGTTAACATTGATAGCCGGAATTAGCAACTCGCCCTTTTCCATCATTTGATACAAGCGATGAACGCCTGTTGTGGTTTCCTCAGAAACACCTTTGAGTTCAGCCACCGTAGTATGCCACCGTTGATTATTTTCAGCTAATATCCGATGCAAGGTATCTAAAATCACTTGTTCTTCGTGATTAGCTCCCTTTCTATCGATAGTTTTAGCATCATTCTCTGCTTTAAAGCCCCAATGCACCAACAAGGTAGCGTCACCACCATCGTCAACAATTAAGTTTGGGCCTTTGCCATTAGGAAAACGGAGTGCCATATCGGTACACCACCAATATTCTTCCAAGCTTTCGCCTTTCCACGCAAATACAGGCACACCACTTTCAGCAATAGCTGCTGCAGCATGGTCTTGTGTAGAAAAAATGTTACAACTAGCCCAGCGCACATCTGCTCCAAGCGCTACTAAAGTTTCGATTAACACTGCCGTTTGAATAGTCATGTGCAGTGATCCGGTAATACGCGCTCCTTTTAAAGGCAATTGTTGTGCGTACTTTTCGCGAAGCGACATCAATCCGGGCATTTCGTGTTCAGCAATTTCGATCTCTTTACGACCAAAGGTAGCCAAACTCATATCTGCCACTTTATAAGGCAGATCAGTAGGAAATAAAGTTGCCATAAATATAATTTTAAAATGAGTTGCAAAGATACATGCTTTGAAAAGAATAAACAAACCCGTAATGCATTGGAGTTATTAAAATGATAGAAAGAGCTTAAATACTTTATTATCTAGGAAAACTGCCGTTATTTAAATCGATACAGGTACCGTTGATATACTCCGGACTATCCAAGGCCAACCAAACTATAGTATCGGCAATTTCTTTGGCTGTAGCAAATCGTCCACTATAAACGGTACGCAAAACAGCTTCCTTTCTTGCAACGGGAATAGTATTAAGCATGTCTGTTTCTACAGGGCCGGGAGCTATGGCATTAACAATAACGCCATGTGGGCCTACTAATTTAGCAAAACTTTTTGTAGCATTAATCAATCCAGCTTTAGAAATAGCATACCACACATCTGGATGACCAATTTGACCAGCTACAGAAGCCACATTTACAATACGGCCGGATTTTCTATCGGTCATTTGTTTTGACAAACAAGTAATTAACTCGATGGGTGCTTCTAAATTGATACGGAGTAAATCTTCTTTTAACTGAGTTGGGTAATTATCAAACGAGCAAGCATGCATAATGCCGGAGTTATTTATCAACACATCAAGCTCACCTAGTGTAGTTACTAAAGCCTTAATACCGCTAACATTACGCAAATCATACCCGATGAATTGACAGTTTTTAATGTTTTCTAAATTCACATTTTCTCGGGCCACTACAATAGTGTGATGGCCTCTTTCCGATAAAATTTTGGTTGTTTCTAAACCAATTCCTTTGTTTCCTCCGGTAATAAGTATCCGTTTCATAAGCAGTAAAAAGCTAAGCGTAAAGATTAATGGCTATGCTCCAAAAAAAATGCAGCAACGCCCAACGCAAGTAAAACAAGTCCGGTTACACCCTTAGCATGTTTTTCCATAAACGTAAAAGAAAATTTATTCAGACTTTTAAGTCCCATGTAAACCAATAGCATAATGCATGATAAAGTTACAAGCATGTATATCAAAGAAACATTAAAAATTCCCCAAAAGCCAAATTTTGCTGCCTCCAAATAATACACCTCCAGCTCAATACAAGGCGAAAAAAACATGCTTATTGCTAAAGTAGTAATTATGGCGACTTTCGATTTTTTACTACTCACATCAATGGTATGTTCGTGTTTTCTTCCTCTCTTAAAAATATCCAACGAAAGATAAATAAGACCTAAGCCAATAAGAATTAGCGGTGAAAATATATGCGAAAAATGTTCAAATTCCTCGATTAATTTAATGCCAACAAGACCAACAATAATACCTAGTAAAACAGTACTTAACAGATGGAAAAATGCTGTAATAAAAGTAGCAAATAGAGCTTCTCTTGTTTTCCAATTTTCAGTTTTTGCTATAGCAATAAGGGGTAACCAGTGATTAGGAATAAGTGCATGGACCAAACTTAAGGAAACGCTTCCGATAATTAATTGCCACATAATACGAATGAATTAAATTTTATACAAAAATGAGGATAAAAGGCGAAATAAACAAACACGGAAAATCACGCAAATTTTTACTAAAAAAATAGCCGACTAAACACTAGCCGGCTATTATCAATGTATGAACAAGCACTTACTTCATAAGCAATTTAACTACATAAGTAGAACTTTCCGTTGCCACTCGTACTACACAAGCTTGATGTGGAGAAACACTTATATTATGTACCGTATGATTAATTTGAAACTTATTGTACAGCATTTTACCTGACTGTTCCCAAACCGTAATGTTGTCAATTTTATCGTCAATCGGACTCTCTACTCCTATAGTTTTGTTGTCTTTTTGATATACGCGAATACATCGAATACAGTCTTTTTCTTCATTTACATTTGTATATGTACCGGCCTTTCTGAATTCAATAAACAAATACCCGTCTGTATCTACACTATCGTAATTCAACACATATTCAGGATTCACTTTTAGGTTTTGTTCTTCGCCTGTATTTAAGTTTAGCAGTGT
>CAMDGD010000010.1 GCA_945897785.1 Paludibacter jiangxiensis | reverse complement strand
ATCGACTATTTTCCCTTTACCTTCGTCACCCCATTGGAGGCCTAACAATACATCAATTTTCATTTTCTTTTTGTGTGATGAGCTCCCATTTCACAGCATCCAACTGTGTTCTTTTTGAAATCTCTTTGTTGATATTATTTTTTTTTTTTTTTGATAGAGGGCAGAGCCTCTTAAATATGTGCTATATAATTAAACAGTTATTAACTATCATCCAAATTAAATGGAGAGGACGACAATGGGATATTCTAATTACTTAAATGCGTTTTTTATACATAAAAATGGCCCGCTTAGAAAACGGACTATTCCAATAACGGCTAAATAAATTTGCGCTTGTAAAGATAGTTATTTTTCTATTTTTTTTGCCATTTCTGTTTGTGCTTTTTTTAGCTTGTTGTTTTTTAATTGTTTGGCACATTTATGACAGATTCCGTAGGTGTAAATGGAAAAATTTTTCACTTCAAAACCACCAAGCGGTTTTGCTCGAATAATTTTTTTTATGTTTTCGTCAGAGTACTCTTTTATTTTTCTGCAATTGGTGCAAATAAGATGATGGTGGAGGTTGTTGTACGCTTTTTCGTATTCAAAATATTCTGAATGAAAGTGGTGTTTTATAACCAAATGACAGTCGGCAAGCAATTCGAGCGTATTGTAAACTGTTGCTCGGCTTACCTGAAAATCTTCTGTCATTATGCTGTGTAGAGTGTCTATTGTAAAATGGCCTATTGTATCATAAATTTTTTCGAGAATGGCATACCTTTCCGGTGTTTTTCGTTGATTATGTTCTTGTAGGTAATCGGTAAAAAGCCCTTTAACAATGGCTTTGATATCTTCTTTTTTGAGGGAGGCTGTTTTTTTGTGTGACATACACAAATATATAAAAGAATTCAATATGAACAGCTAACAAAAGTGGCGGATAGTAGTTGTTATAAAAATAATATCATTAAATGCCTTGGTAATGTAATCAAGTATGTGTTATTTACAATGTGTAATTTGCTTTTTTAATCAACTTATAGGGGTAGCATCTTAAATTTACATTGCTTACTCTCTTAAAATAATAAGTCATAATCATATTTTTGGGATAAAGTTTTCTTTTAGTTTTACAAACTTTATAATATTTACAATTCGTAGTTTATTAAGCCACATACTAAATTCACTATAGATATTATTATTTCAATCACGCTGAAATCTTTTTGATATAAATGACTAAAGTATTGCAGGAAATAATTTGTTCTATTATATTTGCATCCGAAAACACGGTGGTTGTAGCTCAGTTGGTTAGAGCGCCTGATTGTGGTTCAGGAGGTCACGGGTTCGAGCCCCGCCTTCCACCCCAAAAGCCTCGCAGTTATGCTGTGAGGCTTTTTTTGTTTTTACTCTTTGTGCTTGATTCTTGGTTCAAGCATTGTTTAACTGCTGAGGTATTTCAGAAGTCCCGACTTTTCGGGATTTAATTGCTGAGGTATTTCCGAAGTCCCGACTTTTCGGGGCTGAGGTATTTCTATCACGCTGCTGTCAAGGATTGCCTAGATTAACACAGCGTAAATGCAGTTCCACTAATTAGCACTAATTTACACTAATTAAAACGCAACCCTTGTCCGTTCTCCGTTCTCTTTTGTGTGTACTCCGTTCTTTTGTCTTGGCACTTGGTTCTTTAGAGACAGTGGGGGCGCGACTTTAAGTCGCACTCCCACAGATTACTAAAAGTGACATTCACACGCTGTTTGTCCACGGATTACACGGATTAACACAGCGTAAATGCAGGTCCACTAATTAGCACTAACTTACACTAATTAAAACGCAACCCTTGTCTGTACTCTGTACTCCGTTCTCTTTTATCTTGACTCAAAAAAAAACATTCCAAAACGGTGGTTAAGGAATGTTTTTTAAAAAGTATCACAATAGAAATTACTCTTCTTTTATAAATCGTTCAAATTTTACCACGAACTCTACACGGCGGTTTTTGAATCGTCCTGCAGGAGTGCTATTTGTATCTACCGGCATCAAAGCCCCAAATCCGGTGGCTTTCATTCTATCTTCTTCAATGCCTTTGTTTATTAGGTATTGTTTTACGGCATTGGCACGGTCGTCTGATAGTTTTTGGTTCAAATCATCTTTGCCAACATTATCTGTATGTCCGTTTATTTCGATATTGTAATCAGCATTGTCTTTCATAATGGAAACAATCTTATTCATAACCGTGAATGAAGCTGGTTTAATAGTTGATTTTCCGGTATCGAACTGAATGCCTTGTAAGGCTTGTTGGAATATTTTTTTTACTTCAGCTTTCACTTCCGGACAGCCATTATTGCTTACCGGACCAACAATAGTAGGGCAGTTGTCTTTGTAATCAGGAATGCCATCACCGTCGGTATCTTTCGGACAGCCATTTTCGTCAACGGTTCCTCTTGCTTCTGCAGTTGTACCCGGACATTTGTCTTTGTAATCAGGCACTTCATCGCCGTCGGTATCTATCGGACAACCATTTTTGTCAACTGTTCCTTTGGCTTCGGCAGGAGTATTAGGACATTTGTCTTTGTAATCTTCTACACCATCTTGGTCGGTGTCTTTCGGACAACCTTTTTCGTCAATAGTACCTTTGGCTTCTTTTGGGGTATTTGGACACTCATCCAAGTAATCAGGAACGCCATCTTCGTCGGTATCAAGCGGGCAACCTTTTTCGTCTACTTTAACCCCTGTCGGAGTATTCGGACAAGCATCGTCTGGATTAAATACGCCGTCTTTATCGTCATCGAGGGTACAACCCACCGAATCAACAGGGTGACCTTTAGGGGTATCCGGACATAAATCTTTATTATCAGCTACTCCATCTCCGTCGGTATCAACGGTACAGCCTTTTTTGTCAACTAAATCGCCTAGTGGAGTTTCCGGACATTTATCTTTTTTATTACGCACACCATCTTTATCGTCGTCTTTATCGGTTCGTCCGAAATTCCATGCCCAGCCCACTTGCAGGTTCATAGATTGCAATCCATTTGGAACAGGTATATTAGGAGAACCACCACTATTTACAAATGTTAGCGGAATTCTATCGGCAGCGATATACATGTTAAATGCAAGTATCCGTAATTGAGCTCCAAAACCGATAGTGCTCCATTGGCCGTTTAGCAAAGAATAACTAAAAGAAGTGCTAAACCAATGCCAAGGTCGGAAGTTTACCGAAGTAGTTATGTCTTGAAATATTGTTTTATTCGCAAATAAAGAAGAAGATAACACACCAAAGCCGATGCGGTCGTCAACAACACTATATTCTGCACCAACATTTAGGCGCGTAGAGAGGCTGGTTGTGTAGCTATTATTCGTTCCGGTGGTAACAAAAGCATCTTCCAATTGAGTTACCAGTGTATCCATTTTAGCATCGATATCGTCGTTGATACCGTATTCGACGCCGGTAAATTCATACGCTCCATTAAGTTTGCCGTTTGTTACATTTTTGCGCCAACGAATAAAGCCTAAATCCGTTATAGCAGCAGATAGTTCAAGGTCGGGTATAATAAGATAAGTGGCTCCTAAATCAAGTCCTAACCCCCAGTTTCCACTAAGCGCAATTCCTCTAATCTGGCTTTCATCCATATCGTTCATGTCAATATTATTGAAGTCGAACGACCCATCTAGTTGTACAGGAATAGTAAGTAATGGGATTGATGCGTTTATGCTTCCTTCACCTTCAATAGCCCATTTGTCAATACCAGCTTCTAAATTAAAATTTTCGATATTGGTAGATACATTGACCTGGCCTATAAGGTATTTGAGATTACCCCCAATAGTTAGCTTGTCGTTAATTGTACGGGAGTAACCAAAAGCCAATTCGGTGTAAATTGAGGCATCAAGTCCAAACTTGCTTAAATCGTATTTGTTTGCATTAACCAAGTCGGGTGTGCCGTATAAGGCCAGTTTAAATAAATCTTTAGGAAGATAAATGCTATTTTCCAGTTTTTGGTACGCATTAAACGAGTAGTAATTTTTCTTGTTTTTTGAACGAAAACCTAAGCCGAAAAGGTTAAAAGTGAAATCGGTATTTAAGCGTGTTGTTTTTCTAAGCGTATTGTAGAAATCATCTTTGTTTGCTTGTGGATGCATAAAAGTGATGGTACTATCAATACCGTTTATTTTTTGATTTAAGATGATATCTTTAAACACTAGGGAGTTGTTGCCGGCTTCTAGTCGAAAATCGGGAAAAAACGGAATATTAAAATAATTTGTGATAGGTTGGAAAGCAGGGTTGTAAGCGTTTCTTTCCTGAATGTTTTTCATAAAGTAAAGCGTGTTTACTTGTTGAGCAAAACTGTTGCTACCCATTACTAAAGCTATTAAGCTAATAATGAGGTGTTTTGTTGCTTGTTTTTTCATCGCTATATTTAGTTTCTTTAATTTACACATGAATTATTTAGACATATATTGACCGATAGCATAAGCGCCGAGCTTTATTTTCAACCAATCCTGCATTCTGAATTTCATTTGCGAACTAGCATCGTACCCTTGAGCCGTAACGATAAGTTTGATGTGTTTGGTTTGTTTTAACTCATTGATAGCGTTTTTGTCAAACTTGATGTCGATGGTTTTTTCGGAAGCCGTAGTTGCTTCTCCTTGAGCATTCACTGATGCTGCTTTAATTTCGTATTCATATAAAGTTGTTAGAGCTATTACGGCATAAGATTCATCCATTAGTTGCATGCTTAAAGCAAGGCCCATTGGCAGCATATTGGTATATTTAAGTCGCAAGTAAGCCTCTTTGATATTGTCATCCGCTAAAATAGTTGTAAGGTCGTTACCTACATTCTTAAGTGTGTCTGTCATGCTTAAAACACTTCCGGCATCTAACCAGAAAGGAACATTGATGCCCAACTTTATATCAATTTTACTGTTGGAGCTAACAAATTGTCCTGAAGTGTTAATAGGCATATCCTTAATGCCAAAGCCAAATTTAGTTGAGATGCTATCTACTTTAATTTTAAACAGTTCGTCTATTTCTCCATTGGCAGGTTCGTTGTTTAAAGTAACTGTTGTGGTAGCTGTTGTAGTTGTGTTTGGCGCCGCGGTAATGTTTTTGCTCAATGTAGGATTTCCGCTAAAAGAAGCTGATTTAGTTACTGTTGGTGTAGCACTAGTTTCGAAAGTTTTTAGTTCGTTAATATTGAATTTTAATGGTATCCCAACATTGCTAATCAGGTCAAATTGGAATTCAGGGTTTTTAGGGTAAATCATTGAGCCATCAGGTAGTTCGGAGTACAAATCGAATTTCACATCAAGGCTGTCTTGTACTAAATTTTCGCCATAATTAAAATAACCATAAGCAATATAAGTTGCAGACTCAAGCGAAATATTGATAGCAATAGAGTCGGTGCCACTTAACCCTGTTACCCCGTCGCCATGCGCAATTACATTAATAGGGAAAGTAGTAGAAAGTTGTCCGTCTTCTGAGCGAACAATAAAGTTCTCCGCCGTAAAATTTCGGGTTGTTGTTGGTCCTGTTAAATCCATTTTAACAACCTGACCTGATTCACCTTCAAACTCGACGGGTAGTTCAATATCAATACTTATAAAATTGGGTGGAAGATTCGTTTCTATAGTTGCTTTGATGGTTGTATTGGTGAAGCGAATACTATCTACCCGTTGTTCGGTAGTGTCGATGTTTATGTCGTTAAAATCGTATGTTTCTGTTATGGTGTAGGTTTGGTCGCCTACCGGAATAACAACCGGTAAACCTATGCTTACACCCGGTGTTAGTACCTTGTGTATGCTTCCAAAATTTGTTAAGTCTACATTTGCAGGGTTTTCGAAAGATAGGGTGTCTGAGAAATATATATTAACAACACCGTTTCGTTCATTAATTTCGATACCTAAGGTAGAATCAATTGTAAGTTCGTTAATTAAATCATCTATAGTAACTGTCATTTCACCAAGTGGTGCCGCAATATTTCCGCCTACTTGAACATCTGACGATAGATTTTTCAGGTCGATACTTTCGTCAATACAGGACGATAGAGAAAGCATTCCTGCGGCAAGTATTACTGCCAATACTTTAGGAGTTGTTAATTTCATAATGGTAGGTTTTTTACATTAAGCTTCAAAAGTAAAAAAAGTTTAATAAATAATAATGCGTGGTAATTGTTTATTTTCACATTACTGGAACATTCTTTTTTAATTATAAGATATTCAGGAAGATAGTGAGAAATAATAACCAAAAGATTTGATGTGTTATTTATTGAAAAAATCGTCGGAGAAATTTACCAGATACACCTTTGCTACCGCTCGAGTAATAGCTGTATATAACCAATTTAGGTAGTCGCTATTAAGTATTTCGGGCAGATACCCTTGGTCGATAAAAACCGTATCCCACTGTCCGCCTTGCGCTTTATGGCAGGTTACTGCATAGCCAAATTTTACTTGAAGGGCGTTGTAATATTCATCGGCCATAATCTTTTTCATCCGGTCTTTTTTATTCCCGATATCCATATAATCTTCACTTACCTTTTCGAATAGTTTTCGGTTTAAATTCTCAATATCGGCAGGTGTTTCTGCATACAAGGACTCCATAAGTATGCGGGCATCAATCTCCATATCATAATCCAGAAAACGGAGCGAAACATCGGCAAAATGCAAGTCGTACAATTCGTGTTGTTTTTTTATCCGAACAACCTCAAACGAATCTCCGTTAGCTATAAATTCAAGGTTTTCGTAGTTTTTACTCCAAAAATAATTGTTTTTATTTACCATTAGCAAATCGCCCGACGATAGTTCTTCTTCTTTTTGCAATACCTGATTTCGGATGCCTCTATTGTAAAGCAATGCCGATTTATTTGAACGGGTAATCACCAAGCTGTTGCTTATACCCGTATTATTATAGGTTGCTATTAGCGCATCTATCAGTTCATCGCCTTTAATTCTTTTGATGTCGGAAAAATTGCTTATAGTAAGGGTTGGTTTTTGTCTTGGGTTCCATTGCGTCATTTCGTTGCGTATGGCTGTTGCGTTAAATAAGATGCCGCTTGCCTCGCTTTGCCTCACCACTTTGCTTAAGCTAAAATTGTGAACGGTAAACCCATAGGCTTCGAGCACCCCTTTTTCTAGTGCCGGTGAACCCTGTTGGCCTACGGGAGGTAACTGAGCATCATCGCCCATGAGTAATAAACGACAGCCTTCGCCGTTGTACACAAAGTGAATTAAATCGTCCAGTAGTCGACCGGAACCAAAGATGCTCGATCCGCTTTGAGTGTTGCTAATCATTGACGCTTCATCAACAATAAATAAGGTGTGTTTATGTAAGTTTATGGCGGGTTCGAAATGAAAGTCGGAAGCCGATTTTTGTCGGTAAATCTTTTTATGAACAGTAGTTGCCGGATGGTTGGCGTAGCTAGTAAATACTTTTGCAGCCCTACCCGTAGGAGCCATGAGCATCGTTTTGCTTTGTACCTCGTTAAGTACTTTAATTAGTGATCCAATGATGGAAGTTTTTCCCGTACCGGCATAGCCTTTGAGTAAAAAAAGACTGTCTTTTTCTTTGGATAATAAAAACAGGCTTAACTCGTTTATTAATTGTGTTTGTTCTTCGGTAGGTTCGAACGGAAGTTGTTGGCGGATTTTATCGGATAGAAAATCTGTTAGCATTTTAACCTGTTTTTATAGCAAAGCCCAAGAGTAAGTAAATTATTTTGATAAAATTACCCTATAAAAATCATCAATTTCAAATTCTTTTATAAATTTGCGCTTGCATGTTTAGAAAAACAAAAGTAAACTAAAAATAATACAGAACCCATGAAACAAGTAATCAAAATTTTATTAGGAATATCCATTGCCGTATTAGGCTATTTTTGTGTAATGAGTATTCTAACTCCCATTCGTTTTGAAGAAGAGCGGAACGATAGAGAACAAGCAGTAATTGCTGCTTTGTTAGATATTAGGAAAGCAGAGATTGAGTATAAAAATCAGCACGGACGCTACACAGCCAGCATTGATACATTGATACTCTTTTTAAAAGAAGGGCAGATGAAAATGGTAAAAAAAGAAGGAACGCTAAGTGACGAACAGTTAGATAAGGGATTGACAGAAGAAACCGCTTTGGCCATTGTAAAAAAAGGTAATGTCAAGGAAATTGCCGAAAATGGATTGCAAGGGTTTAGTAGAGATACTACTTATGTAGGTATTATTGAAACCCTTTATGCTGGAGTATATACCGAGGAAACCATAGCAAAAATTGCCGAAATTCCTTACAGCGGAGGCAAGCAATTCGAGATTGAAGTGGGTTCGCAAGAAAAGAACCAAATGGTAATACCCTTGCTTGAGATTAAGGCTCCTTACACCTTGTTTTTACATGATTTAGATAAACAAGAGTTGATAAATTTAATTGATTTACAAAAGAAATTAGAAAGATACCCCGGTTTAAAAATAGGTTCGGTAACAGAACCTAGTATATCTGGAAACTGGGAATCGTAACAAAAGAAATTGAAGATAATAAAGAGAACGCAAAGCTCAAGAAATTAGAGTACTTTGCGTTTTCTTTTTTCTTTGTAAGCTGTTTTATTGCATATGCGTATAGTTAGTGGAAAATATAAAGGCCGAAGAATTCAACCTCCATCGAATATTACGGCTCGGCCAACAACCGATTTTGCCAAAGAAGCCTTGTTTAATGTGTTAGCTAATCGTGTAGATTTTGACGCATTAACGGTGCTCGATTTGTTTGCCGGTACGGGCTCTATAAGTTTGGAGTTTGCCTCCAGAGGGTGTGTGCAGGTAACGGCAGTAGAGATGAGTAAGATTCAGGCAACTTTCATACGCAAAATAGCTAAGGATTTACAGATAGATACCATTCATTTGTTGCAAGCAGATGTTTTTCGGTTTATCCGCTCTTGTGCTACTCGGTTTGATTTAGTTTTTGCCGATCCTCCGTATCAACTACCTAATTTAGAAGCATTGCCCGATATGATTTTCGAAAATGGCCTGTTGAAAGAGGAGGGCGTTTTTATTTTGGAGCATCCTTCCAACATTAGTTTTGATTCACATGCCCATTTTAAAGAACATCGAAATTACGGCAATGTGCATTTTAGTTTTTTTGAATAAAAAAAGCAACTGTTATTGAACAATTGCTTTTTTATTTAGTGGAGTATAGCGGACTTATTTTTAAGGTTCGCTATATTTCGTTAAAGTTCACATTTTACTGCAAATACCAGATATGTAATTGGTTATATTCACGCATTTCTATTTAAGGTTTATTTAAGTTCGTTTTGTTATTATAAAAAATGGGTGTATATTTGGGTGTAAAACTTTTAAAATGAAACACCGAGTAAAAATTTCATTAGAACAAAGAAAGAATTCAACTGTAAATCTTCCTATTAGAATAAGAGTTACATTTGATGGTAAAAGATGTGATTTGTATTCTGGTTATACTATTCCATTTGAAAAATGGGATGATGCATCCAGTAAAGTTAAGCACGGTTGTTATAATAATCAAGGTTTCTTCCCATTTTATAATTGTAAATTCTGACTTAAACTAATATTTAAAATTCTATTACTCCCCAACCCCACTAATAAATGTTTCAACAAAGCCTAACTCAAAATCAACTTTTAATATTCTCCACCGCAATAACCACCTCATTTTTCTGGTGTTCAATCCGTTTAAGAATCCGTTCAAGGTAATCAGCACCAAGGCTATGTTTTATCCAAAGCACTTCTTCTTTGAAGTTTTTGATTTCTGTTTCGTTGGATTTAATGGTTAATGGATTTCTGGCTAACCGACCAAGTGTTCTATCCGATAGTGTTTTGTATTTCTCAATATCAGTAATTAAATCCTTGACAAATTTGATAAGTACTTCATCTGAATAATTAAATACCTTCAAAGCACATTTCAAATTCTCATGTGCTCTTGCTTCTAATGATTTTGGTGGTAATCCTTTTTTACTTGCTGTTTTGAAATCTTTCACTTCATTATAAGCACTCCAGAATTTAGGTGAAAGCATCAATTGAGGGGTATCGAATTCACATTCAACCAGGTTCAATAACTCTTCAAATGTAATCTCAGTAACTTCAAGCTTATCTGCATGGGTATCATTTATCAAGTGAGTAAACAAACTTAACCCCTTACGTCTAACAACACAAACCTGGTTTTCAGCAAATGGCTTAGCTGATTTTACTCTTGTTGGTAAATCGGATATTCGTGTTATTACCTCTGGATGCTTTAGTTCAATCTCAAAGTATTTGTTTCTGATTTGTGTCGCAGGGCTTTCTTCACCATCATTATCTGGGTTATCATTTACCTTATTAAATAACTTTGCTGGCGTTGGCTCTTCATCTTCATCAAACATCTTTGAATCTTCACCCAGAGCGTTATGTATTAAGAACATTTTCTGCATGGCGATTTCTCGAATCTGAACAACTCCAGCACCAGCTTCACTTGGAAAGAAGTTATAGATATACAATTCATCAAATACTTTTGCACCGATACGATTGATACGACCAACACGCTGAATTACCCTGGTTGGGTTCCAAGGTATATCATAATTGATAATAACACCAGCACGGTTCAAATTAAAGCCTTCAGAGAGCTTATCGCTGGTAATTAGTATATCGTACTCATTTTCTTTTTCACCCTTATGTTGAGCGTTAAAATTAGCATTAAGCGATTTGTGTAGTGTGGGGGTCATACCACCATCACAAATAATCATTCTTTTACCAAATTTATTTCTAAAATAGGCTTCCAAATGTTTTACTGTATCAACATATTCAGAGAAAACAATAATCTTTCGGTCACCGTTTTCTTCAAGTATCTTTTCAATTTGTACAGATACCTCATCTCGTTTGGGATCGTTCTCTACAATATCTAATACTGCCAACTCAGATTTAATTCGGGTTAACAGTTTAATGTCCTTTTCAATATTTTGAAAGAATTCTGTTTTGCGTTTAAATTTAGTTGTATCGTAAACAGTATTGTTTTTAGGAACCTTTTTAGCCAAAACATTATTTTCATAATCATCTAGGGTTTTAAGTATCACATCCATATCCTCTTCTTCCAACAAAGAGTCCATTAGCTTTCTATCAAGGATGTATTTTCCGTTCGTTTTTTCAATAAATCCACTAACTCTGATATGAATGTTTAAGAAGCGGTTAATAGACTCGCTAAAAGCCCCAAATGAACTTTCAAAGCGTTTCACCAACAACCTACGCATGAAGTCGAATAAGTTAGCCTGGATTACGGCTGCTCTATTTCCAGCTTCATCTAATTTCTCATTATCTTTAGCTTCATTCTCGTAAACATACGGTTGATAAATTGCTCCCGTAAATCCACCATCTTCACCAAAGTATTCGGTTAACACTTTATCATAAAATGCACTTTGCGCTGATGTGAGATTATAAAATAACTCCACAGGATTTTTTACCGTTGAAAGTTCTGTAACCTCTTTCGAATAAACAAAGTCATTCTTTAAGTCCAAGCGATTTCTACGGATTATTACGGGTGATATTACATTCTTAATTTGGTTAGCTAGTCGCTTCGTTTCGTGCCTTACTTTGGGAATATTTATGGTGTCTTCACCAAACATCTCAATATATAGTTTTTTCGCTTTTTCGTTTTTGTCGGCTTTTTTCGAATTATTAAACTTCAATATATCCGACAACTTTTTGAATCGGTTACCATAACCAACAAAAAGCGCATTTAAATCATAATCAATTGTAATTCCAGACTTACCAGGAACAATAAATAGTTTAAGTAGTGAGAAAATGTCGGCAGGTGAATTATTGAATGGTGTTGCTGTTAATAATATTACAATTCTATCACGACATATCTTCAATAATGCTTCATAATCTTCGGTATCTTGATTTCGGAAATAGTGGGCTTCATCAATGATAACCACTTCTATATTCTTGTTATCAATAGAATTGGCAAGATCAACCAGTCTTCCACGACTTTCTACCTCACAGTTCAACTCGAAATTATATACATACTCATACCATCCTGTTGGGCTGTCTGCATTTTTATCTCCAATAAGTCCTGGAGGGCAGATAATCATAGTTCGTTTATCCAAGTTCTTGGCAATTAATGCTGCAATTACTGATTTACCAAGTCCAACCACATCAGCTATTACTACACCATTATATTCATTGATAACACTTAAACCTTGGTTTACTGCATCTATCTGATATGCGAACTCTTTAAAGCCATTCTTAGCTAACAATTCAATTACGGATGAACGAATATGTTTGGTTTGTTGTAGGTCTAAGTAGGTCTTTAAAATAAGCGCATACGCTTCATAAGGGCTCACCTTTGATGCCAGTGTTTTGGTGCCCACGTAATCAATTAGAATTTGTTTCTTAGGTGGAACTTCTGTTATGGGTGTAGCTTCACTCCATAGCCCTTCAAAATAGCTATCAGCATCTTCAAAACCATAATCTTTAATCTCCACATTAAATTCTTCCTGACCCACTAATCCAGCTGAAGTAAGATTACTACTACCTGTAATAAACTGACCCTTCATTCCCTGTATATCAGCTTGTGCTTGATTGAGCTTAAAGATATAAACCTTAGCATGGTTAGGGTTCTTGGTTTTGCGAATGATTAAACGACCCTGTTCAATCATTTCCAAAAAGAAAAACACTTGATTATAAAATTCCTCGGTATCTACATTATCGGTATTTAGTGCCTTGCTAAGTGAACTCATAAAAGCATTAAACCTATCCTCATCAGAAGTACGTTCTTCTTGGTAACCAAATTCCACCAAATTATCATAAACAAGCTTATCAACTTGTAAGCCCACCAAAAGTCGAAGCTTTATGTTTTCATTCGCTTTTAAAGATTCATACACTTCTTTCCAACCTGAAAAGTAAAAGAATCCCACTAGGAATTTCAATTCTTCACTTATTGAAATAAGTGTGTTTAATCTACTTTTCAGAGCCTTTTGACCTGTATTGTTGGTGATAAAGTTTTGCGACATAATTCTTAATTAACAAGTGATAATACTTTCTTTCCTTTTTCAGATATTTGATATCGTTGTTTCGGATGTGTTCTATTTTCAGGAAACTCCATTTCAATCCAACCAAAATCCAATAACGGATCTAAATATCTTTCCCTATTTGTTGATTGATTGCTAAGTCCAATAGTTTCAAATAATTTTTCTCTACTAATCCACGAATCAGTAGCTATAAGCATATCTTTTACCTTGCTATGTACAAATTGTTCAAGTATAAACTCAGCTCCGTTACTAGCTCCGTTACTAGCTCCGTTACTAGCTCCGTTAATATACCCAATAAAATCACTCAAATTCCTAAATAACAATTGATTAACTCCGTTACTAGCTCCGTTACTTTCTGCCTCAGATGGAACATTAAATTGAGTATGAATAGGTAAAGTTACCAGCACATAAGAACTATCATCCGAATCAAAAGCTGGCTTTGGAGAACCATTCTTTTCCATGGAATCGTGTATGGTAGGGAAACCAGTACCACGACCTTCGGTTAAATGAAGTTCTTTTAAAAAATCACCAATTCTACGATTCCGATATTGACGGGCAATGATTCTGCGCTTTGAACTCATCTCTTCCTTATTTACGGGAGGTATTGCAGCAGGATAACTTAATATCTCAATCTTATCTGTCCAAACTTGTATTTCAATAGGTGAATCCAATTCGTAACTCTTATGATACACCGCATTTGAAAGGGCTTCTTCTATGGCTGCATAAGGAAAATTGAAGAAACGGTCTGCATCGGCTACATAAGCATGTTTAACTACTTTCTCAGAAAGTATATTGGTTTGAATAAACGAAAGCGCATCACGCAATTGTTTTTGTAATTCACCTTTAAAGTAATGTTCGGTGAAATTAGTACTTGAATTATCTTTATGCCAAACCAATTCTATCCAGGTGCGAGGAAAGAAAGTTTCGGGAGCTTTATTGAAGAAAAGTAAACCAGCATTAACAGGCCGAATATCTTCATCACTACCTTTTGCAATTAACATGACACGGCAAAGATCCTTAAAGGGCATTGTTAAGCTCTCTTCAAACAAATCACTTTTAATCTCGTGGAGATGCGCCTGGATTAATCCCAAATCTAAATCATTGATGGTAGCTCTATTATTAACTCTGTCATCAAAGGGGATACGGGCTGTTTGTTCTTGAAGTTGTCTTAAATCGTCTCCTTTTGCTTGAATACTGTTAGAAGTTCTTCTAATATAATAATGATAGGGTGCACCTTTCCCCATAGTTTCAGGGGCTTGGTATGGACGATTATCTCCAGCGGGACACCAAAGCACCAAAATATGTTTACCATCCAATTCATAAGGTTGACTTATGGGAAAATAATTTGGCGATATCCGATGACCTAATTGAATAATTTCTTTTTGGATAGGATCTAACTGGTTTTGTTGCAAACCTGCTGGTGGAAGAACAGGTTGACCATCTACTTCGTCAATACCTACAATAATATACCCACCACCCCAATTGTTTATATCGTTGGCAAAAGCACACATGGTACGAATCACAACTTCTGGATTCCATCCTTTTTTAAATTCCAATCGTTCCCATTCTACGGTACGACCGTGTACTAAATCTTCAATGTTTATAGGTAATGCCATATATTAGTTATAAATGATTGAATATTTTATTTTTTGTTATAATGTTCGTCAAACACTTGCCAAATATTTGAACTGTAAAAAGGCTTACCTTTTTCTTTAGTATTATCAGTATCAAGTTTTCTCAAATAATGTAAATGTGGATTTTTCTTAACTTCTTTTATTAAACTCCTGAAACTACTATCTGCTTTAAAATTAGAATATCTTGATTTTGCTGAATTAATAATCTTATTATGAGTCAATGGGAATCTTAATTTGATATCTTCTTCCGAAAGATTTATTTTAACTCCATCTTTATGATAAACAAACCCTAAACCCTCAAAAGAGTTCGTTTTGTTGAAACTTATATCTATAGAAATTGCAATATCGAATTCCTCATCAGTCTCATCCTTTTCTTCTAATTTCGATTTTATAAAATCAATATAATTCTGGGATTCTGAAGTAATAACTGTATCAGCATAAACTTTAGAATCAACGTATGCTAATGGCATTAAGTAAAAGTTATAATCACTTAAATCAATTTCCAAGTACCATTTTCTTATAATAGACATATAGTTTTTAATACATGCGAAACCTAATTCCTGTATTTCTTTTACCATTGATTTCTCGTTAATAAAATGAACTGCATTATCTCTTAATTCGATAATTGATTCGATACTATCAACTAAGTTCTTAGAAATCTTCTTTTGATTACTTAACCTAATAAGTGCATCCGAAATTGAAATTGTTTTAGGATTCCCAATATTATTCAATACAGGCTTCTTTCTTGTTGAGTTTTGACCATCTTTCTTTTTTACAGGCTCTAGAAAATATATGCTATTTAGGTTGTACTTGTTAATCTTCAGAATGTAGGCTTTAAGTAAAAGCTCCCAAGCATTTACAGCCAGTATTGCAAAAGTTTCTTCTCTATATGCAAAGTTAGGTTTATTGTATATCTCAATAGCTGACAACATTGACGCTATTGATTTATCAAGTAGACTACGATATGTTTTGTTAACTTTCATACTTTAGTTACACCTCTATCGCATTATAATCCGCCTCACTTATCTTGCTCTCTATTTCGGGGTCTATCTCTTTTACTTCTTCATAAGTAAGTTCATAAAGATGGTAAACGAAATTGTCGATTCTCTGTTCTAATTCATCATTATTTACTGCATCACCTGTTTTATTAAATTTTAGAATTTTATCAACTAAATCAATTATGATTTTCTGTTTATCAGTTATTTTTACTGGTAAACTATACCAGTGATATATTTTAGCTTTTGTAAATGCTCCTTTTGTTTTTTCAAAAGTAGACTGGTTCATTAGGTATTGAAAAAGTTTCGAATTGATTAACCCTAATAAATACTTTAAATCAAATCCTGAATCTTTAGATATTGCATTATATAAAGATGACATAATATAAAAATTGGAATCATCATATGTTGCAGTAATAATAGCTCCTGCTTCTCTTATTAAGATTTTCGGTTGTTCAAATATCTCTTTAGAACGAGGGCAAGCAAGATGCTTCCCATAATAAATAAATTTATTAGGTGAAAAAAAGTTGTATCGAAAAACATCTTTACCTCTTAATATTGGTTTATAATTATCATCAATCTGTGTGTCTGTTAAAAACAGCTTATCATCTCCAGACTTTATAGCTTGCCTTATGTCTAAAACATTCTCAAGACGCTCACTTTTTATTCTTAATTTATCAATAAAATTATTATTCCCATGGCTCCTTAACTGAAAAATACAATTATCTTGTTTTTCAAAAAATCTATTAGAAACTAATGAAGAACTAGCATATAAGTTATTTGAAACGTTAACTTTTATGTTGTAATCACTAATACTAGAATCTTTAAAATATGAAAAAATCATTGCATGAACTACAGCAGATTCGAAAACCTTATCATTTAAATCACATAACTCATAAATTCTATTACTAAGTAATAATTTTCTTCTTACATTCTCTTCAAAGTAATTATCTAATATAGTATTAGGAATTATAAACGAACAAAAGCCCATCTCACGAAGAATGCTTATAGAATGTAGAATAAATAATGAATACGTATCAATTTTAAATTGACTTTCAGGATATTTTATTTTATATATATTTTTTTCATCTTTTGTTAATTTTGCTCCGTAGGGTGGGTTTCCAATCACCACATCAAAATAGCCATGACGATGATTAGGTAAACCAAACATCCACTCTGGATCGAAGAAAGGAGAAGATGCGTTTTGGTCGTAAGGATTCCAAGCGGTTAGTTGTTTGGCTAGAGATACAACAGCATCAAGTCGAGTATACTCACCAGCACCTTCAATATTTTTTGTTAATTCATCAATCTTTTTCTGTAAGTTTTTTTTTTGTTTTTCTAATGGATTGTAGGTTTTTTCAACCTGATCACCAAAAATAGTTGTAGAAACAGCAGTGCGATTAATGGTTTTATCAATCAGTTCCAGCTGTTTCTCCAGTGTTGCTTTTCCACTAACATATATTGCTTTATTATCATCTTTGTGTTTCTTGTAAAGCTCCGAAACCACTTTTTCAATTTCTTCACGGATAACTTGGTCTTTATCACGCAATCGTTTTTTCTCAGTGGCGTTAGTTACCAAAAATTGTCGGTGGCGTACATGTTGCAGTTTATCAATTAGTGTTTTAATGTGTGAATCATTAAAAAGTTCTAAGTCTTCTTCCGTTTTTTCAAGTCCAATTAGCGTATTAGCAGCCACAAACTTCGTTTCAAGGTTTGGTAGTGGGCGTATGCCAAAGTTTTCGTCAGCTTCGGTATTACGCCTTTGCTCACATACCAAAGAGATAAAGAAACGCAGTTTACTAATTTGCACCGCTATACTTTGTATATCTACACCATAAATACAGTTTTCAATAATATGTAACTTTCGGGCATAATCTGGATAATTTAATCCTGCATCAAACGTTTTTTCAATTTCTGTTCGAAGTTCATCCTTATCTTCATCACTTAACTTTTCTGCCTTTTCAAAGTCCTTCATCGTTTGGGTCAATACCACATTGTTCCAATGAGAATTATCGGGATCAAGCTTTTTAAGTACATGCACCATTTGTTGTAATATACCCATTGGAAAAGCACCAGAGCCACAAGCTGGGTCTAGTATTTTACAATCGAATGCAGCCTGTATTAATGATTCTTTTTGCTCCTCAGCTATCTCTAAAGTTTCATCATCGTAACTAAATAATGAACGAAGTATTTCTTCTTGTATCTCTGGTATTTTGGATTGGAAGTATGCAATCAAACTTTCATCCACCATATAGTTTACAATCTCACGGGGAGTATAAAACGAGCCAGTTTGTTTACGAGCAGTTTCTTGTGTTTCTGGATTAAATGCACCCAATAGATTTTCAAATACTTTACCCAGCAATTCAGGGTCAAGTGCAACTTCAATTTCAACAGGGGTGTTTTCTTCTACCGTAAAGTTATAGCGGTTTAGTATTTCAATGATACCAGAAACTTTTACCCCTTTCATTTTTTTATCATTGTACTCACCACTCAAATCTACCTTGCTTTCCTTTGCAAAAAATAAGGCATTCGGTATTCTAGCCTGGTATTTTGGATTTCTACTAAAACCATCCCAGTCATAAATTTTACCATCCTTTTCCTTATGGTCTAAACATTCAAACAAGCCACCATTTAAGAATGGAACTTGACTAAACAATTCCATAATCTCATCCAAACCATTAATGAATTCGATTTCATAACGGTAAAGGTTTTTAATTGTATAGGTGTTTTGATTTAAAACAAACCCTTTGTCTTCAGCAATACTCCGTTTATCAATCTCCTGGTTTAAGGTTGCAAAGAATAGATTTTGTAGAATAGCCCGATAATAGTTATTCTGTGTTTCACTTTCAGCTTCAAAAGCTACTAAGATATTTGATAATGCAGCTGGATCAAACAGTTCATTTTTAACTAATCCTTTTTGTTTTAAGAACCAAACAAAAACAAGCCTGGTTATTAATCTTATTATATTTTCCGAGTTGTATTTCTCGTCATCAGCATCATCTTTAACATCATTCGGAAAAGAAACATTCTTGATAGCCCAGAAGTACCAATCTGATAATTCCTTGTAAAATTCTTTGGTAAGCTTCTCTACACTGAATGCATCTTGGATATTATCTAGCGAATCAAATTTACAAGTCCCAATTCTTTCAACAAACGTACGGTTTCTATCCTGGTTGGCATCTACAAAATAAGTGTACCGTTTCCATGGTGTATATTTTTGGCTTTTATCACCATAATTCCTTCTTATAAAGCTAAAACGAAACCTACCAACCTCATCGTAAAACACAAACACAGCTCCATCTTTAAAATCTTCTTTCAGAGCCTTTTTCGCTATTTCATATTGAGCTTTTTTGGAACTTCTTGAAGATAATTCACCCAGATATTGACAGGTAAAAACCATAAGTACATCCTTGTTGTCGTACTCAATTTCACCAAGTTTAATGAGTTCGTCAAACTTATCAAACGAAGAAACAATCTCAGATAAATTTTCTTCTTGTTCGATAAATGAAGAGTTTTGTTTTCTAAGTAGGTTAACAAGGTTTTTATTTGAAAATTGGGTGATAAGAGTTTCTATCATTGGAAATCTTAATTAGAATTTTGAAAATTAAAGATAAATAAAATAATTTCTATTGAATGGTATATTATTGCTATATAATAGAAACACCCATATTAATAAACTTATTAAATATGGGTGTAAATATGGGTGTAAGTTTTATAATATGTTGATATACAACATGTTTAGTGGAGTATAGCGGACTCGAACCGCTCACCTCGACACTGCCAGTGTCGCGCTCTAGCCAGATGAGCTAATACCCCTTTTTTAGCGTGTCAAAAGTAAACATAATTTTTTAATTTACTATTAGACGATTTACTATTTACGATTTTTTTAAGCTGTAATTTTTTTGCTATGAACTACGAGTAATTTCATTTGCCTATTTGTTGGTTATTCGATTGATTTTTTTTCTTTCTTTGTAAAAAACTTTTTATGATTATTTATAATACTACCTATTTGGTTGCTGATAAAGTGTACAGTGCTTTTATAAAGTGGATGAAAGCAACACATATTCCACAACAATTGGAGTCGGGTTATTTTACCAATGCTCGTATGTGTAAAGTATTACCTGACGATGTGCAAGAAGGCACTTCTGTTTCGGTTCAATTAGAAGCCGAAAATAGGGACGCAGTTACGAAATGGAATGAGCAATATGGCGATTTGTATCGTATGGAGCTCGCTTCGTTATTTTCTGAGGAAGTGCTTTCTTTTGCTACTTTTTTAGAGGTAATAGACTAAAAGCAAGTAAATTGTACTTGTTTTTTTCTTACAACGCACTTATTCCTTAGCCAAATTTATGATAAACGAACGAATTATTTTAGGTATTGACCCCGGAACAACAGTAATGGGGTACGGCGTAATTCGGGTACTCAATAACAAGCCGGAGTTTCTTACTATGGGGGTGTTTGATTTTAAGAAGGTTAAAGACCATTACTTAACGCTACAACAGGTATTTGCTAAAACGGTGGCTTTGATCGATGAGTTTCACCCGGATGAGATGGCCTTGGAAGCGCCTTTTTTTGGTAAAAATGTGCAGTCGATGCTAAAATTGGGTAGGGCACAAGGGGTAGCCATGGCTGCCGGTTTGTTTAGAGAATTACCTATAAGTGAGTACGCTCCGCTAAAAATTAAAATGGCTATTACCGGTAATGGCAGAGCAGATAAGTCGCAAGTAGCCGATATGTTAAGGCGTTTTTTATCTATACCACAAGAACAAATGCCTAAAGAATTGGATGCCACCGATGGATTGGCGGCGGCGCTTTGTCATTTTTTTGCCTCAGGAGCACCAAAAGCTGAAAAAAAATATAGCAGCTGGAAAGATTTTGCAGCGAAGAATGAAACCAAGGTAAAAGGACAAAGTAAAAAATGATGTAATCGAGGAATTGTTTAATTTTATTTTTAGACAAGATTAACACGATTAACATGTAATATAAAGATGAATAAATCATGTTAATCTTGTAAATCCTGTCTAGTTTTAGTTTTTAGATTATATTCAGATTAAATAATAAACAGTTACTAATTTCCTATGAGCCTCACCCTACTTTCATCCCCCTTACAAGGGTTTACCGACTACCGTTTTCGTACTGCTTTTCAAAAACACTTTGCTGGAATTGATACTTTTTATGCGCCTTATTTTCGCTTAAACGGGGTGCACGAAATGAAATCGTCCAATATAAAGGATATACTTCCTGAGAATAACGCTACAACACATGTAATTCCGCAAGTTATGTGTAAGGATGCAGTGGATTTTTTAACTGTAGCTAAGTTTGTACAATCTCTTGGTTATAAAGAATTGAACTGGAACTTGGGTTGTCCGTATTCGATGGTTACCAAGCGGGGCATGGGAGCGGGGTTAATTAAGCAAAAAGACCTTATACTTTCGATATTGAATACGGTAAAAGCGGAGTCTGATATTGTAGTGTCACTTAAAATGCGGTTGGGGAATGATAATCCGAGCGAAATAGAGCAACTGTTACCTCTTTTAGATGTCTATCCCATAAAATACATTGCTATTCATCCGCGTTTGGGCAAACAGCAATATAAGGGTACGGTAGATTTGGAGAGCTTTGAGCAATGTTTGAAGCTTAGTGCTCACAAAATAATTTATAATGGAGATATCGATTCGGTGGCTAAGTTTAGGTACATGCAAGAAAGGTTTCCTACTCTTGATACTTGGATGCTTGGGCGAGGAATTATTCAAGACCCATTTTTGCCCGGTATGATAAAGCATAACAGCTTGGTGTATCCCGAAAATGCGAACAAGCAGTTTAGTGCTTTTCATGATGCACTTATGGCTGAATATGCTTTGGTATTATCTGGTGATAAACATCTACTTTTAAAGATGTATCACTTTTGGGAGTATTTCTCTTTGCTTTTTTCCAACTCACATAAATGCTTGAAAAAGATAAAAAAGGCACAACATATGAGGACCTATGAGGCTGCGGTTGTGGATATATTGCGTAATGAAGAAATTATTGGATTGGGTTGAGAATAATAGTTTGAACGCAAATGACGCAAATGACGCAAATGACACAAATTTTCACAAATAGGGATTTCTTTGCAATTCGGGGCGCGACTTTGAGTCGCACTCCGAAAAAAACATCGCATAAAGCTGTTATAATTGATAATTTCTGTTGTGCGTAGTTTTTAGGATTAAGATAAATATAAATGAGCGGGTGATTTTTAACTCCCGCTCATTTTTTTTTGTTTTGCAGCCTGCTTTTGCAATTCGGGGCGCGACTAAAAGTCGCATTGCGAAAGAGTTTCTATTTTTTACTTCTTTTTGTTAAATCAGCAAAAGCATCAATCCGTCTATCCCTAAAAAAAGGCCACATACGGCGAACTTCCTCCGTTCGTTTTAGGTTGATGGATATAAGCAAATTTTCTTCTTTATCAGTTGAGGCTTGTGCCAAAATTTCTCCTTGAGGGCCGGCAATAAAACTACTGCCCCAAAACTGAATGCCATTAGTAACACCCGATGGGTCGGCTTCAAAACCGCTGCGGTTAACAGCAACAACATGCAAGCCATTGGCAACAGCATGTGCCCGTTGCGAAATCATCCATGCTTCTCGTTGACGGGTTTTTTCTTCTTCGCTGTCGGTACTTTCAAAACCAATAGCCGTAGGGTAGATAAGTATTTCTGCTCCGGCCAGAGCCATTAACCGAGCAGCTTCCGGATACCATTGATCCCAACATACAAGTACACCCAATTTGCCTACAGAAGTAGCTATGGGTTCAAAACCAATATCGCCCGGGGCAAAATAGAATTTCTCGTAATAAGCAGGGTCGTCAGGGATATGCATTTTGCGGTATTTTCCGGCTATACTGCCGTCTTTTTCAATTACCACCGCCGTATTGTAATACAAGCCGGGCATACATTTTTCGAACAAGGAAATCACCAGTACAATGCCTAGTTCTTTAGCCAACGCACCAAATTCTGTAGTACTTGGACCAGGAATTTCTTCGGCTAAATCAAAATTTTTTGGGTCTTCCGTTTGGCAAAAATAGAGTCCGTTGTGCAGTTCTTGCAACACAATGAGTTCGGCACCTTGTTGGGCACAAGTGCTAATGTTTTCTTTCAGCATAACGATGTTCTTTTGAATATCGGCTGAATTGATTTGTTGTATTAAGGCTATTTTCATTAGAGTATTCCTTTAGGAAATTGCATCGTAACACAATGCAACGATCCGTGTTGTTGGATTAAAGAAGTACAATCGATACCAATAACTTCTCTGTCGGGAAATGCTTTCTTTACTTGTTGCAAAGCGATGGTGTCTTTTGGCGAATCATAAGTAGGAACCAATACTGCTCCATTGATAATAAGAAAATTAGCATAAGTAGCCGGTAGTCTGTCGTTATTATTCAGTATTTTGTCAGCCATTGGTAGTGGCAATAAATTATAGGGGTTGCCATCCATAGTTTTAAATGCTTGCAATTCTTCTTCCATGAGTTTTAATTCATCGTAATGCTCATCATTTTTATCGGTACATTGTACATAAGCAAGGGTATCATCCGAGCAAAAACGCACTAAAGTATCTATATGGCTGTCGGTATCATCGCCTTCTAAATAACCGTTGTTGAGCCATAAAATTCGTTTAGCTCCAAAAATCAATTGTATGTATTCTTCCAATTCTTCTTTATAAAGATGGTCGTTACGGTTTTCGGAGAGCAAGCATTCGGTTGTAGTCAGTATTGTGCCTTTTCCGTCGCTTTCTATGCTGCCTCCTTCTAGTATGCAATGCAGCATATTTTGGTAAGCCACATCTGATTGAAAAACTCCCTGACAATAAAGTGCTTTGGTTAGTTGATTGTCGTAATTGGCCGGAAATTTCATGCCCCAACCATTGAAACAAAAATCGTAGAGGCAAGGCTCCCCGTTTACAAAAACAGAAATAGCTCCATGGTCGCGTGCCCAAGTGTCGTTGCTTGGTAGCTCTATAAATTGTATTTGTTCAAAGTTAATATCTGAAGGCAGTTGTTTGCGTACGGTTTCTATGTTTCGACAAACAAGCAGTAGTTTTTCTCGTAGCGTAATTTCTTTTGCTATGGCTGCAAAGCAAGGAATAACTTCGTCTAGTATGTCTTTCCAATCGGTATCCTCGTGTGGCCAAGTAAGTTGCACGCCACTTTGTGGAGCCCATTCGGGAGGGAGGGTAATATGTAGGTCAGATTTTGCCATGTTGTATGAGTAAATACGCACGGCTGTGCGTATTTACATTTATGCAATTATTTCAAATCCAGTATAAGGAATCAAGGCCTTCGGAATTTTAATTCCTTCGGCTGTTTGGTTGTTTTCCAATAATGCGGCCACAATCCGGGGCAAAGCCAAGGCACTGCCATTAAGCGTGTGGCAGAGTTCTGTTTTTTTATCGTCGGTGCGGTAGCGGCATTTTAAGCGGTTGGCTTGGTAGCTCTCAAAGTTCGATACCGAGCTAACTTCTAGCCATCGTTCTTGTGCTGCAGAGAATACTTCGAAATCGAAGGTTAGGGCAGCTGTAAAGCTCATATCACCACCGCAAAGCCGTAATATTCGCCACGGAAGTTCCAGTTTATCAACTAATGATTGTACATAGTGTACCATTTCTGTTAAAGAAGAGTATGAGTTTTCGGGTGTGTCTATACGCACAATTTCTACTTTATCGAACTGATGCAGGCGGTTTAACCCACGCACATCTTTTCCGTACGAACCTGCCTCACGACGAAAACAAGCAGAATAGGCACAATTCATTATAGGCAAGTCTTTTTTCTCTACAATAACATCGCGGTAAATATTGGTAACAGGTACTTCGGCAGTAGGAATCAGGTATAAATCGTCCAGCTGACAGTGATACATTTGACCCTCTTTGTCGGGCAAATTCCCCGTGCCATAGCCCGAAACTGCATTTACAAGGTAAGGAGGTTGTATTTCTAAATAGCCGGCATCGCGGGCATTATCCAAAAAAAAGTTAATTAAAGCCCGTTGCAATCGAGCACCTTTTCCTTTATATACAGGAAAACCGGCTCCACTAATTTTTACACCTAATTCAAAATCGATAAGATCGTATTTCTTGGCTAACTCCCAGTGCGGAAGTGCTTGGCTGTATAAGTTAGGCATTGTGCCTCCCTGTTTTTCCACCACATTATCTTCGGCATGCTTTCCTTCGGGAACGCTATCGGCAGGTAGGTTTGGAATAGTATAAAGAAGACCTGTTAGCTTTTCTTCCGCATCTTTCATGCTATCTTCCAATTCTTTATTGCCTTCTTTCATCTCTGAAACTTTAGCGCGAATACTTTCAGCTTCTTCTTTTTTACCGGCTTGCATCAAGGCACCGATAGATTTTGAAATAGTATTAAGTTCGGCAAGGTTGGCATCAAGTATTGCTTGTGTTTGCTTGCGTTTGTTGTTAATGTCAATTACTTGCTCAATAATAGCAGTTGCATCAAAGTGTTTGCGTGCCAACCGACGAATTACTTCATCTTTGTTGTCGTTGATTTGTTTGAGTGTTAGCATTTCTTTGTGAAAAGTTAGCAGTGAAAAGGGAGAAAGAGGAATGCTCAATTACCCTTTTTACCGGTTTGTTTTTATTATTAATTTCCTCGCAAATATAAAACAAAAATCCCGATTTCTCTTTTAGAAAAAATCGGGATTCATTATGTTGTTAAACTAGAACTAGTTATTTTCTACATTAGGTAAAATAGATACAAACGACTTGTTGTCTCTTTTCTTTTTGAAAGTAACAACACCATCTACTAAAGCAAATAAGGTATGGTCTTTTCCCATGCCTACATTTTCGCCCGGGTTATGCACTGTACCGCGTTGACGAATCAAGATATTGCCTGCTTTAGCAAATTGTCCGCCGTAAATTTTCACACCAAGTCGTTTACTTTCCGATTCACGACCGTTTCTTGAGCTACCCGCTCCTTTTTTATGTGCCATTTTCTTTTAAGTTTTTAATTTAAGCTACAATCTCGTTAATTAACAGTTGAGTAAAATACTGACGGTGACCGTTTAATTTACGGTATCCTTTGCGTCGTTTTTTATGAAAAACCAACACTTTGTCACCTTTTACATGGTCAACTACTTCTGCCAGCACTTTGGCGTCTTTTACTGTAGGTGCACCTACTTTTACTTTGCCGTTGTTGTCAACTAACAATACTTTATCAAATTCAATTACCGAACCTTTTTCGGCTTCTTCCATTCTGTGGATAAACAATCTTTTTCCGGCTTCCACCTTAAATTGCTGTCCTAAAATCTCAACAATTGCGTACATATAATACCTTGTTTTATAATTACTTCGGGGAGGTGAGATGCTGCCTCATGCAACAGTGCTTCTTATTTACCTCTTTGCGAAAATGAGGCTGCAAATGTACGAAAGGAAATTTGATTTTCAAATAGTTTTAAGAAAATATTTTATCTTTGCAGCTAAGCGAACAGGCCTTAGGAGGAATATGTGTTCGTTGAACCGCTTAAATTATATGCCCAATGACCTATTTTTCTATAGCTGAACAAAAAGAACTTCGTATAGCGTACCGTTTGCTGTTGCGCTCCACCGGACATCTGTTTTCTGCCCAAGATAGGAAAGAAATTCGTTTGTTGTTAGCCAAAACGGCAGAAAAAACCATGACAGCAAAGGATTACGCTATTCATCCGGTAATAAAAAATTTACGCACGGCCTTGCTTGTTGAACAAGAAATAGGCTTGGGTAGAGCTAGTATTATTAGTGTTATGGTGTATGATTCCGTTTTATGCGGAGTAATTACGCTCGAAGCATTGGACGAGAAATTTGATCGTTCTATAGCAACTATTGTGCGTGGATTGATAAAGGCAAACGAATTGTTTGTACAAGATAAGGTGGTAGAAACGGAAAATTTTAGAAAACTACTTTTGACTTTTGCTGAGGATATTCGTGTGGTGTTGATATTGATTGCCGATAGGGTATTTACCATGCGAAATTTGAAGGTTTACGATGCCGAATCGCAAATGAAGATAGCCCGAGAGGCTTCTTATTTATATGCTCCATTGGCACACCGCATGGGTTTGTATCGCTTAAAAACGGAGTTGGAGGACTTATCCTTGCGTTATACTTCGCCCGATACTTACTTTGATATTGCCCAGAAACTAAAAGAGACAAAGGCTACTAGAGATAAGTATATCACCAATTTTATAACTCCCTTACAAAAGGAGCTTGCAGAAGCGGGTTTGACTTTCGACATTAAAGGGCGCACCAAATCGATTTATTCTATTTGGAATAAAATGAAAAAACAACATACGCCTTTTGAAAATATTTATGATTTGTTTGCCATTAGGGTAATTTTATCTGTCGATTTACTAAAAGAAAAGGCAGCTTGCTGGCAAGTATATTCTATTGTTGCCGATAAGTATCAACCTAACCCAAACCGCTTGCGCGATTGGTTATCTATACCAAAATCAAATGGATACGAGTCGCTGCATGCCACCGTTATGGGTCCGCAAGGAAAGTGGGTTGAGGTGCAAATTCGTACTCAACGAATGGATGAAATTGCCGAAAAGGGACTTGCTGCTCACTGGAAATATAAAGGCATTAAAAGTGAAGATGGTATGGATGATTGGCTGAAAAATATTCGGGAAATATTGGAAAACCCCGAATTGAATGCCGTTGATTTTATGGATGATTTTAAGCTTAATTTATACGATGATGAGGTGTTTGTTTTTACCCCTAAGGGCGATTTGCATAAACTCAGAAAAGGCGCAACAGTGCTCGATTTCGCTTTTACTATTCATAGTAATTTGGGTAGTAAATGTGTTGGTGCTCGGGTTAACGGTAAAAATGTACCCATTCGTTATGTGTTAAATAATGGCGATCAGGTGGAGATTTTAACCCAAGCCGGACAAAAACCTAAACGGGATTGGTTGCAAATTGTGCTCACCTCTAAAGCGCGAACAAAAATTAAGCAAGTGCTTAAAGAGCTTGAATATAAAGATGCTGAGCAAGGGCGAGAAATGATGTTGCGTCGGTTTAAAAACTGGAAACTTACCGTAGAAGATGCTGACATTACTCGTTTGGCTAAAAAGCTTGGCTATAAAGCTGTTAGCGATTTTTATCAGGCTATTGCTCAAGAAAAACTCGACTTATTAAGCATACGGCATCAGTTAACGGATAATAGTAAGTCGGATGTTCCTGTAGAGCCTGCCGAAAGCCGTAGTGCAGGTACTTTTGTGCAATCGGTCGAGAGTGACTCGTTCACTTCAAAGGATGTGTTGGTTATTGATCAAAACCTGAAAAACATTCAATATAAACTCTCCAAGTGTTGTAATCCTATTTATGGCGATGCTATTTTCGGATTTGTATCTGTTGTGGGAGGGATAAAGATTCACCGTGTTGACTGTCCGAATGCACCACAATTAATACACCGTTTTGGTTACCGCATTGTGCCTGCTCGCTGGTCCGGTAAGTCGGGCAATCAATACCAAATTTCACTACGAGTATTGGGTAAAGATGATATTGGTATACTAACAAACATCACTTCGTTAATTGCCAAAGAAGCATCGGTACACCTGCGCTCCATCTCTGTCGATTCTGTTGATGGCTTATTTCAAGGACATTTAACCGTTATGGTAAATCAGTTAAACGATTTAGAAGGCTTGATTAAAAAAATTAAGACGGTAAAAGGGGTAAAACAAGTGGAGCGGATAAATTAGAAAAGCAAAAAAATTAGTTGTCCGTTAATTTCAGGGTTGATATAAGCGTTTTTTGTGTTGTCAGCAGAATAGCTTTTGTTTTTAATGCTGTTGTTCCCTATACCCGCACTAAGCTCGAAAATCAGTCGTTTAAAAAACACTCTTCGTGTACCAATATGTGCGTTGCCAAAGTAATAAAATTGCGTTGTTTCAAATCCGGGTATATAATGTGCCCCAATTTTTACTCCTACAAATTGCCCCGGAAATTGATGGGTGCTCCACCCTTTTTGTAATCGGTAGTTACTCGAAAGATATATCCGCAAGCTGGTTGAGCCGTAACCGCCAAGACTTTCTTTTACGCGGTAATTTTCGGTGGTATTTGTTTCCTTTGGTTCCGTAGCATAAGTTATCCCAATATTATGAACAAGGTAGATGTAATTATTGATTTCGGAAGTAAAATGATAGTATGCGGCAGGACCGTTAAAAATGGTATTTTCTATGCCAATACCCGAATAGTAGTTGTTTTGGCTGTTGTTTGACTGTTGCTTTCGTGAAAATAATGATATGCCGGAGTTGGCTTTTTTTTGTTTAAATTTTGTAGGTTTATAGCAAGCGCCGTATTGAGCATAACCCAACGATAAAGACATAAAGAAAAGCAGTATGAACGCAATATTTTTCACCAATAAACACTGAAATAGTAAGTTTTTTTTCAATTATTGAGTTGCAGATTTACGCTTGTAAAGATATTGATAAGTAATGAGAACAACATACTATCGTATTATTATATGTTATTTTTCGTCTTATTTAAGAGACGGACAGATAATTGAGGTGTCATTGGCTTTAACCACATACAAGATAATATGGAGATAAAGCCCACCGCCTGGTCAGAAATATATCTTTGTTAGCTAAATGCCGACGGCAATAAAAGCAATAAACGCCTTATTATATAGAATTTTACAGCAAATTCCAGTGCTGTTCAGCTTGCAAAATTCCAATTGTACAAGGGCTAATCCACAAATATTTTTTACATTTGCACCCTCCAAAATTCATATTTATTACTCATGCAGCATCGTTTGGTAACATATTTACATGGAAATATTTTCGTAGCGTTAGTGCTTAGGTTGTTGCTCGTTTTTGTGTTGTTTAGTATTTGCAGATTAGCTTACTATTGGTATAATATTGAGTTTTTTACAGGTATTTCGGGCAATCAATTGTTGTACATTTTTTTAGGAGGATTACGGTTTGATACCTCCGCAATTTTGTATGTCAACATTCTTTTTATATTGGGGAATGCCATTCCATTCAAATTCAGATTGCTGCCGTCGTATCAACGTATGTTGTTTTGGATTTTCATGCTTACCAATAGCATAGCGTTAATTGCGAATATTGCTGATATACCGTATTATTCATTCACTTTTAGGCGAACAAGCTGGGATGTCTTTGCTCAGTTTAGTCACGAAGAAAACTTGTTAAGCCTTACCATACAATTTTTAGTGGATTATTGGTATGCCGTATTGTTTTTTGTTGCCTTACTTTTTTTGTTGGCTTATTGGTATAAAAAAGTGCCAGTATATAGGGAAGTGAAAATCAACAACAGCTACTTATATTATACAGCAAATTTCCTGGCTTTTTTATTTGTGGTAGCCTTGTTTATTGGAGGAGTAAGGGGAGGCTTTAGGCATAGTACCCGACCAATTACACTCAGTAACGCATCGGCTTTTGTCGAAAAACCGGAGCATACCGTATTGGTGCTGAATACCCCTTTTAGTATAATTCGCACTACCGATCAAAAAGGGTTGGATAAGAAAAACTATTTTTCAGAAGCTCAATTGGAGGCTATTTATTCGCCTTATTTTTTACCAAAAGTGGGCACTTTTCAAGCAAAAAATGTGGTGGTTTTTATATTGGAGAGTTTCTCAAAAGAATATATTGGGGGATTAAATCAGCACAATGACATACCCGACTATACCGGCTATACACCATTCCTTGATTCATTAATTAATGAGAGTTTGGTGTTTGAAGAAGCGTTTGCCAATGGTAAGAAATCTATCGACGGATTGCCTGCTGTTTTATCTGGCATTCCTGCCATGCAATCGCCCTATATTTTAACCTCGTATGCATACAATACCATTGTTAGTTTGCCTGGTTTACTACGCGAAAAAGGGTATTATACTGCCTTTTTTCATGGAGCACAAAATGGCTCTATGGGTTTTGATGCATATGCAAAAACAGCAAAAATTGAGGCATATTATGGAAAAAAAGAGTATGGTAACAATGGCGATTATGATGGTATGTGGGGTATTTGGGATGAGCCTTTTTTTCAATTCTTTGCCAAAAAGATGAATGGCTTTAAGCAACCGTTTTGTGCTACGGTGTTTTCTATTTCATCGCATCATCCATTTAAAGTGCCTTTGGCATACGAGGGGAAGTTAAAAGAGGGGCCACACCCCATTCATCGTTGTGTGCATTATGCCGATATTGCCTTGCGTCGTTTTTTTGAGCAAGCAAGCCGTATGCCTTGGTTCAATAATACTCTTTTTGTTATTACAGCCGATCATGCTTTCTCTCCGCATTATGAGGCCTATAAAAATTCGGTGGATAAATTTTCGGTACCGCTAATTTTTTATACTCCAGATGGTAGTATGAAAGGATACAATGATTCGATTCTTGCGCAGCAAATTGATATAATGCCCACAGTATTAGGTTATTTGCAGTACGACAAACCCTTTCTTTCCTTTGGTAAGGATTTGTTTTCTGTTGAAAAGGAAGCGGCTTATGCGGTAAATTTTATGCACGATAATTATCAGTTTTTTGTAGATGATTATTTGTTGTTGTACGATGGCAAAAAGGTGAACGGGTTGTATGCGTATAAAAACGACCGCTCGTTGCAAAAAAATATTGATGATGAGGTTGTTAAGCAAAAGGTGTTGAAGAAAGCGCAAGCTTTTATTCAGCAATATAACAATCGGATGATTGACAATCGCTTAACGGAAAAGTAATTGCATTTGAATAAAACTTTAGTACTTTTGTTTTTCAAAAATAAATAAGCTTATGTTTTCAGGGATAGTAGAAGAGGCAGCAACAGTAGTTGCCATAGAAAAAGAACAAGAAAATTTGCATATTAGCATGCGGTGTTCGTTTACCCATGAGTTGAAAATTGATCAGAGTATTGCACACAATGGTGTATGTTTAACGGTAGTAAATATTACTGAAGATGTATATACCGTTACGGCGATTAAGGAAACGCTCGAGAAATCAAATTTAGGCAAACTGGCAATTGGCAGTAAGGTGAATTTAGAACGAAGCATGTTGATGAATGGCCGTTTAGACGGGCATATTGTTCAGGGACATGTGGATCAAACCGCCACTTGTGTTGAGGTGAAAGAAGAGGCTGGTAGCTGGTACTTTACTTTTGACTATCCTTTAAATGTTACAATGGAAAAACAGGGGTACATGACGGTTGAAAAAGGTTCTGTTACCGTTAATGGCGTAAGTTTAACCGTTTGTAATTCCCAAAAAAGCAGCTTCTCTGTTGCTATAATTCCCTTTACTTACGAGCATACCAATTTTCATCAAATCAAACCGGGCACTACGGTAAATTTAGAATTTGATATTATTGGTAAATACATTAGTAAAATGATGTCTTTATAATGATGTGTTAACGATGTTTTAGCATTTATACTTATCTATTGAAAAATGACTTTGTTTTCATTTTACAGTATATGAAGTATAGTGTATTGTTTTATTGTACAATTCTACTACCTTTGAAGCCTTTTCTTAAAATAAAGGCTATTTTTCATTGGTAGTTAGGTGGTAAAGATAAATCATTCTAAAATGATATTTATTCTTACTTGAACGTAGTAAGTTAATGTGTAATAAAAAAAGGACAATCAGGTGTTAAATGTTGCAAAACAGGCATACTTAACTGAACTTTCTTTTGTTCAATGTTGTTTAAGGTTTTATTAAAATACACTTGGATACGAGTTGTTGCATATCACTATGACGCTCTCGGTAAAAGATGAAAACACGATTTAATAAAGAACACAATCATTTGTATAATCCACTAATCGGATTGTCGCCTATTATTACGGTTTCTATGGTCGAACCGTTTTTTGGGCTTACTATTGCATTGCATATTGGTGTTTTACTTTCGGTTGTTGTGTTAATGTATAATTATTTTCTGAAAGTGTATTCTAATCAGCCCATAGTGCTGTTTTATCTTTTCTTTTTTTCCTTTTATAAATTTATTACTTCGTATGTGTTCATTGTTCCTGATGGATCTATTTTAGAATTAATTATTTTTCATGGCTTAGCAGTCGTAGGTATTATCGGAACTTTTTTTATGCGTTCCTCCATGTATAAATTTTTTCATCAAAGCTATGCCGGTAAAGCCAAGGTGCTTGAGAATAATTTGCGTGAGTTTTATTTTATTTCTAAGCTATTGATGGTAATCATGCTTTTGCATGTGTTTCTTTATGTGTTATCCATTTATATGCCTCAATTAGATGTTATAGGGGTTCATAAATCTTTTGATATATTTGAGTTTTCGCTTATCGTCGGATTAGTTGTTTTTGAGATTTTTCGTATTCGGTATGTTAGTAGATTGTTAGATTTAGAAGATTTTTGGCCAATAGTAAATAAAGATGGTGTTGTTGTTGGAAAAGTAGCCCGTTCTGTTGCGCTTGCCAATTCGTCATATAAAGAATTACATCCGGTAGTGCGAATACATTTTTTGCTAAAAGATGCCGTATTGCTTTTTCGTAACGAGGATGTGGATTCTGATGGAAAATGGGATTGTATGGTTACAACACATCTGTTATACTCAGAAAAGATTGATGATTCCATCAAAAGAGCCATTGCTGATAGATTTCATAACTTAGCAGTTACTCCACATTTTTTATTAAAGCATATTGTGGAATGTCAGTTAGAAAACCAGTATGTGTTGTTGTATTATGTCTCGGAAATGGAAGATGCTCATTTAAAACATACCAATAGCGGACAGTTAAAATATTGGCCTAAATGGCAAGTAGAAGAAAATTTAGGCAAGGGTATATTTACCGAAGCTTTTGAAACGGAATACGAGTATTTGAAAAACACCGTTTTTGTTGCCGAACAGTTTGCTGCTGGTATCGAAAAATAATTGCTAACTACGCTCCAAATAGTCCGAAAATACAAGGTTTTTTTGCTAAATCGGGCACCGCATTACTCCATGCTTTTATTGTTTTTGTTTTACTATATGCATCAGGCAATGTGATGTTGGCTGCAATGGATAATAGCGTGTTGGGTTGACAGTGCTTTAGTATGTCTGCCATTAGCTTATTATTCCTGTATGGAGTTTCAATAAATAATTGGGTTTGTTTTTCGTGTATTGCCCGTTGTTCTAATTTTTTTAGGGCTTTTATTCTTTCGCTATTTTCGATAGGTATATACCCTGCAAACGCAAAGCTTTGTCCGTTAAATCCTGATGCCATTAAAGCCAATAATATTGACGAGGGGCCTACCAAAGGTACTACGGTATAATTTTTTTGCTGTGCAAGTTGCACAATGGCGGCTCCGGGGTCGGCTACTGCCGGACAGCCTGCTTCGGATATAATCCCCATATCGTGCCCTGCTGCGATAGGAGCTAAAAAGGAGTTTAATTCAAGCTCGGAGGTGTGTTGATTAAGGATAAAAAAAGCACAGTCGTCTATCGGAAATTCGGCATCCACTTTACGCAAAAACCGTCTTGCCGTGCGAATATCTTCTACAATAAAATGCCTAATTTGTTTTGTTATTGTATTATTTCCTTCGGGTAATACGGTGTTTAAATCGCATTCGCCTAAGGTAGTCGGAATAAGGTAAACGGTGCCTGCCATAATTAAGATGCATTTTTATGCCGTAAAAGTACGACTATTTTTATAAATTTGCGGTAAAATTTAGCTCTTGCATGAAACTTCCTCAAGCTTTTATTGATTGTACAGCCCCTTTGTTGGGCGATGCTTTTTCTTCGTTTGTGGAGAGTTTAAGTACTATTTCTCCAAGCAGTATTCGTATAAATTTAGCCAAGACTGATGCTGTGTTGTCATATGCCAAAGTGCCTTGGTGTAGTACTGGGCACTATTTGTCTCAACGTCCTTCTTTCACCCTTGATCCCTTATTGCATGCCGGTGTGTATTATGTGCAAGAGGCCGGTTCCATGTTTTTGGAGCAGGTGCTTACGCAGTTGGTACATAAGCCTGCTACTATGCTCGATTTATGTGCTGCTCCTGGGGGAAAAGCTACACACTTGATTTCTCTTTTACCCAAAGATAGTATGCTTATAGCCAATGAGTTTGTTCGCTCTAGGGCGTATATTTTAGCCGAGAATTTACAGAAGTGGGGCAATCCTAATGTATTGGTTAGCAATAATAGTCCGGCTGATTTTTCGGCCCTAAAGGGATTTTTTGATCATATATTGGTCGATGCCCCTTGCTCCGGAGAAGGCATGTTTCGTAAAGACCCAAAGGCAATTGACGAGTGGTCGCCGGCAAATGTTAGCCAATGTGTAAGGCGGCAGCAATCATTATTACAAGAGGTTTGGCCGGCATTAAAAACCAATGGATTGCTTATTTACAGTACTTGTACTTATAATAGGGAAGAAAATGAGTTAATGGTTTTGTGGATGAAAGAAGCCTTGGGAGCTGAGCTTGTAAGAATAAAAATTGATGAGGCTTGGGGGGTAACAGAAACAGATGCGGGTTACCGTTTTTATCCCCATAAAACAAAGGCTGAAGGGTTTTTTATGGCGGTGTTGCGGAAGACACAAGAAGAAAATACCCTTAAAATAAAACAGGATAAACAACCGGATAAACCAAGCAAACAACAAACCGATTTGTTGGGCTATCTGCTTAATTCAGAAGATTACACGTTGGTTTCTACAAAGGAGAAAGTGTGGGCTGTTCCTTCAATATATGCCGATAAAATGAATTTTTTGCAAAAGAAAATGAAATTGATTTATGCCGGAATACCCTTAGCAGATATTAAGGGAAAAGATTTGATTCCGGATACTGGGTTGGCGCTGTCAACTGCATTAAATAGAGCTCAATGTGTTAGTGTTGATGTCGATTGGCAAACGGCTATCGCTTTTTTACGCACCGAAAATATTGTGTTAACAGATATGCCTAAAGGCTTTGTGTTGATTTGTTACAAGGGTTTTCCGTTAGGATGGGTAAAAAACTTAGGCAACCGATGCAATGTCTTGTATCCTTCCGAATGGCGTATTCGAATGCAGTTACCTAAGGATGCAGTTGATCCTAATAATTTGAGGCTGTAGATTAGGATAATATTGACAGGATTTTCAAGATTCACAGGATAATGTAACTTAATTTTTCAAAATCTTGTATATCCTGTTAATTCTGTCAAAAATAATTCTCAAAATTCGCTATCTTGTTAATCCTGTAAATCCTGTCAAAAATAATTCTCAAAATTCGCTAACGTATGAAAATCCTCTTTCTAGGAACCGGAACATCTACCGGAATACCCCAAATAGGCTGTGCTTGTGAGGTTTGTCGCAGTGCCGACGAACGAGATAAGCGCTTTCGTAGTTCGGTTTTAGTACAAACAGGAAACTCCAATTTGCTTATCGACTGCGGACCCGATTTTCGTGAACAAATGGTGCGGAATAACATTAGTCATCTTGAGGGAATTGTGTTGACGCACGAGCACTATGATCATGTTTCCGGATTGGATGAGGTGCGTCCTTTGCAACAAGTCGAAGTGTATGCCGAGGAGCGTGTGTTGGCTGTAGTGAAACGCAATTTGCATTATGTTTTTAGCGAAAATCCTTATCCGGGAGCGCCTAAAATCAATTTACATCAAATAGAGGCTGGAAATGAACCGTTTGTTGCAGCAGGATTTACTATTCAGGCCATCCGTCTTTATCATCACAAACTACCTGTTTTAGGTTATCGCATTGGGAACTTTGCCTATTTAACCGATATGAGTACCTTAGATGATTCTGCCTGCGAAAAGCTACAGCAGTTGGATGTGCTTGCATTGGTAGCCTTGCGTCAGTTTCCACATCCTGCACATATGATGTTAAGTGAATCGCTAACCCTGATAGATAAATTAAAACCAAAACGGACTTATTTGATTCATATGAGTCACGATATGGGCCTACACGAAGTGGTGCAAAAATCGCTGCCCGAAAATGTGTTTTTAGCTTGGGATGGGTTGGAGATTGAGCTTGAAAGTAAGCGGTAACAGGTAAAAAAACGAATACCTCTTTGTTTTGTTTAAAAAGATTTCAGTTCTTGATATAGCCGTTGTATTGGCAAACCCATCACATTAAAATAGGAGCCTTCCATATGTTCTACCGCGGTGTAGCCAATCCACTCTTGCACTCCATAAGAACCGGCTTTATCAAGGGGGTTGTAGTTGGTTAAATAATAAGCTATTTCAGCTTCGGTAAGCGACGCAAATTTTACTTTTGAAACAGCATAAAAGCTTTTCTTTTTCTTTGTAGTCATTATACATACACCTGTTATTACTTCGTGTTCTTTGTTAGATAAGAAAGATAGCATTTCTTTTGCCTCCGTCAGGTTTTTTGGTTTTCCCAGTTCTTTATTATTAAGCCAAACGATAGTGTCTGCTGTAATAAGTAAGGTGTTGTCATTAAGGAGAGTGTTGTATGCTTGAGATTTCTTTTCGGCCAAATACATGGGGATAGCTTCTGCCTGTAACTCTTTTGGGTACGACTCATCCAAATCGGGAATAGTCATTACTGTAAAAGGAATATCCAGTCCTTTAAGTAATTCTTTTCTTCGTGGCGATTGCGAAGCAAGTATGATGTTGTATTTTTTAAGATTTTCTAACATAGCGTTTATCCTTGATTGATAATAAATAAGTTGAATAAAGAAATGTCTTGTGCTTTTGCCAATAGAAAATAAAAAACTAAGCTATACAAGCTACCAACAACCATAATGAATTTAAGCAGCGATGAGGCATAATGAAATCCAGTAGTGTTTTTTGCTTTTATCAGCAAATAGACTAAATAGGCAAAAGGAAGTAGTAATCCAACAAAAATATAACGAATAGATAAGGTGCTTTTTGTCTCAGAGAGCAATAAGTCGAAGCTGTTTATCAAGTTGAATTGAACAAATAGGAGTGCGGTTATGGTAAACGCAATAAGAAGGTAAAGCACCACTTTTGTTTTTTTTATACCCCAAACGATAGGCATCGTGCGTGATTCCATTTCACGATCGCCTTTTACATCTTCCATGTCTTTTATTATTTCGCGCATAAGTGTGGTAATAAAAGCAAAGGCTGCAAAACCGCTTACCCATCCATATAGGCTAATAGGTATTGGTGTGGCAAAGATTAATTCGTCTGTGTTTAGTCTTAAAAAAGCCATTTCGGCAATAACTATAAGTAGTGGTACAAAAGCAGCATGTAAGGCCACAATGATATTGCCTAGTAAAAATTGCCTTTTATAGCTTGCCGAGTAAAACCATAGCAAACCCGGAACAAGTAGGATGATAAAACCAAGCGATAAGTTTTGCGACTGAAAAGCAACGAATAAGCCCAACGCAACGCCAATGCCCGTAAGAGCCTGATGCAACAACGAGGCTTGTTTTTTAGTAATTGTTTTGCCAACAATAACCGTGTCGGGTCGGTTAATACCATCAATCTTTGTGTCGAAATAATCATTAATAACATAGCCTGCTGCAGCAATGCATACAGTTGCCAATAGCAAGAAGCCAAATTGAAGGTCGCTCATAATAAAAGCTTTGTCAACCTTAAATGTGTTGAGTATGGGAAGTATTACCGAATAGCGCATTAACCATTGCAAACCGGCAATAAATAATAGGTTTTTGTATCGAATAAGTTGAAAAAATGATTTCATAAATTGTGTGTTACTAATGTGAACTACTTGGTTGAATTTTAGTATATAAAGTTCAGCCCATTTAGGGGCTGTGGTTTATTTTTATTTTTATGCAACTCTAAGGTTCATTGATTGTAAAAATACAATATGCTACCCTTAATTTACATTGTTAGTTTGATATTCGCTTCGCGATAATTGCCTTTGGCAATAGTTACTCCTGTTAGTCGTGATATTGCATTATCTTACCACGATGCGCTGTGGCTAATCGTTTGGTAGCCATGTGATAACCCGTTTCTATTTTTTACCAGCCAAAGGCTTCTTTGCTGTCCATCCATTTGCCTTGCGACTTAAGCACCTGTTCTACAATGTCGCGTACACATCCTTCGCCTCCATTTTTATCGGAAATATATAGGGAGATGGCTTTTATCTCTGGCACTGCATCTGCCGGACAAACCGGAATGCCCACAAATTGCATTACTTCGTAATCAGGAATATCATCGCCCATATACAATACATTTTCAGGGGCTAAGTGGTATGTTTTCAAAAAATCTTTTAGTACCTCCATTTTTATATGCACATTCATATGTACCTCTTTTATGCCTAGCGCTTCAAAGCGAATGCGTACAGCTTCGGTTTTTCCTCCGGTTATAATGGCTATGGGCATTTTTTTTAATACAGCATAGTGTAAGGCATAGCCGTCTTTTGTATTAACGCTGCGCATAGGTTCTCCGTTAGGATGCAAGGTTATTGATGCTGCTGAGAGAACACCGTCAACATCAAAAATCATTGCTTGCACTTGGGGTAGGTATTCTTTAAAGTTTTTCATGCAATAATTAGGTGAATTTTTATTGATATTAGCTAAAAAATCAGTGTGTACTTCTTATAAAAATATTTTTGCTGATTAGTCTATACATTTCTTGCTCGTTTGGTTTGTTTGCCAATGCTTCTTCGTGTTTCTCGATAATTTGGTTGTCGTATCGTACTGCCGGACCGGTTTGTGCTTCGCAGGGTGATAATTCTTTTACTTTTGCAGCAGTTTCGCTTATTAACGGGAGCAATATGTTAAATGATAGTCCACTCTCTTCAAGTATTTCTGCTGCTATGGCATACAAATGATTGGTGAAATTACAAGCAAATACGCCAGACAAATGTACAGCTTTTCGTTGTTCTGAACTACAATAAAGGCTGTGTCTGCTAATTTTTTTTGCTAATGCTGCCAAAACGAGTTCGTTATCGGTGGTGTTTCCCTCGTATAATATGGGAATATTAGTAAAATCGACCGCCCGTTTTTTTGAGAAAGTCTGAAAAGGATACCATACGCCATAATTCTGCTGAAATCCTTCAAAAATGGTTAAAGACAAACTACCTGCGGTATGTATATGCAATCCGTTGGTTGGTTTTATGCTTGATATAATGTCTTTTAACGCATCATCTTTTATGGCGTACACATATAAATCGGCATGAGTATAAATGTCGATTAAGTTTGTGGTAAAGCTACATTGGTATTGTTTAGCAAGGCTTTTTGCTGCTTGTGTTGTGCGGCTGTATATTTGCTCAATGACACACCCACTTTGGGTAAATGCCTTGGCTAAATGCGTTGCAACATTGCCCGAACCAATTAACACGATACGGAGGTTTTTCATGCTTAACGGTATTGGTTGTAATGAATCTTTTCTTTTTGCAGTTTGCTTTCGTCAAAAGGCTTTCTTTCTTGTGCTTTTTCTCCAATAGCAATAATACTTTCTATGCCGTATTGTTGCGGTATTGCTAATAAATCTCGTACTACATTTTCGGAGGGAGTGCCGTTTTTATCGCTTCGTTGTCTAATTTGTACCCAGCAAGAGCCTAGTCCCATGGCTTCAGCTTGCAGTTGAATGATTATGGAGGCGATGGAGCAATCTTCTATCCAAACATCCGATTTTGTTGTGTCACCAATAACAACTATAGCTAAAGGCGCTTTCTCTAGTAGTTGAGAGCCGTGGGCTTTGCTTTGGGCTAGTTTCTCTAAAAGAGTGCTGTCGTCAATAACAATAAATGCCCATTCGTTGATGCTTTTTCCTGAGGGTGACATTAATGCGGCTTGTAATATTTTGTCGATTTCGGCTGGTGTTATTTTTTTATCAGTAAATACCCGTGTGCTTCTTCTTTGCTTTAGTAAATTCAAAAATTGATTCATAATTATAGTTTTTTTTTTGTGTTAAATTGGCAACTAAAAATAATGTATTTGTTGAAAACTTGCAAATGCTGTTGAAAAACTGTGTTAAAAAACATTTTTTTCTTACATTAGCCTATTTAACATATTTTAGATAGTGTGCTAAGTATGAAAGCCTATTTTTTAGTGTTTTAGATTTAAAATTTCTTAGTAGAGTGTGAAATATATTAAAAAAATGTTGTATGTTTGTTACCCTTTCTAGAATAATTAGTATGTGATAATATTTATTACATGTAACATTAATTAAAACAGTCTGTGAATTTCTAATTACATAAAAAGCACGCATATAAAAGTATTACCAACCTATCTTATATATTGTATGTCATGAGAAACTTGGAACTTGAACAAAAATTACTAGGCTTACAAAATAACATGTACAACTTTGCATGTTCTCTAACGGTCAATAGAGATGAAGCTAAAGATTTATTGCAGGAAACAATACTTAAAGTATTGACAAATGAAGAAAAATTTGTCGAGAATACCAATTTTAAAGGATGGGTATTGACGATAATGAAAAACATCTTCATTAATAATTACCGCAAAATTGTTCGCGATCAAACAATTCTTGATCATACAGAAAATTCTTATTACTTAAACATTCCTCAAGAGTCTGGTTTTAACACTCCTGATGGTGCCTATTCTATTAACGAGATTACGCATTGCATTAACAGTTTCTCTGACGAATATAAGGTGCCTTTTTCGATGCATGTTTCAGGGTATAAGTACCATGAAATTGCCGAAAAAATGAAGTTGCCAATAGGTACGGTAAAAAGTCGTATTTTCTTTGCTCGTCAACATTTACAAGAATCGTTAAAAGATTATAAGTAATAAGTTTAAGTTCAATGGTTTTAGCCGAAGATACTCTCTTCGGCTTTTTTTATGCCCTACAATTGCAGTTGTCTAAGGCAAAATTTATGTTGGATGCATACCCAATTATTAATTTCTTATCCGTATTTTTGGGTTTCATTTTTAACTAACAATACTTAGCCCATTTTTTATGAAGTATTTTTCTGAGTCAGAACTGATTCTCAATGCAGATGGTAGTATTTTCCATTTGCATTTGTTGCCTCATCAGCTTGCCGAAAAAATTATACTTGTTGGCGATCCGGATAGGGTTGAGCTAGTTGCTTCTTTTTTCGATACACATGAGTGTGTTGTTGCTAATCGCGAGTTTAAAACTATTACAGGAATGTATAAGGAGAAGCGTATAACTGTCTTATCTACAGGTATTGGCACAGATAATATCGACATCGTGATGAACGAATTGGATGCTTTAGCTAATATCGATTTGAATACCAGAACCGAAAAAACTGAGTTTAAACAGTTGGATATTGTTCGAATTGGTACCTGCGGTGGAATGCAGCCGGATATTCCTTTAGGTTCGTTTTTAGCTTCCGAACATTCTATAGGCTTTGATGGGGTGCTAAATTTTTATGCAGGAAGAAATGAAGTAGCTGACCTGCAATTCGAGGAAGCATTTAAGAAACACATGAGTTGGTCTCCACTAAAGGCTTCTCCTTATATAGTTAAGGCTAATAAAGAATTGTTAGAGCGAATTACTCAGCATGATATGTTGCGTGGTGTAACGATATCTTCTAATGGGTTTTACGGACCACAAGGGAGAGTGTTGAGATTAGGTTTGGATGATCCGAGTATGAATGATAAGATAGAATCATTTCGTTACAATAATCATAAGATTACGAATTATGAAATGGAGGGCTCTGCTATTGCCGGATTAGCTAAGCTTATGGGGCATAAAGCCATGACTGTTTGTTGTGTTATTGCCAATAGGCGGGTTAAAGCAGTAAATACCGATTATAAGCCGGTTATGTTGGCGTTGATTGAGAAGGTGTTGGAAAGGATATAGTGCCGCCCCCCAACCGCACCCCAAAGAGTGGGAGAGTGATTGCTGTACACTTAGCTATTTGGTAAAAGTTTTTTAAGAATAATTAATATTGGTGTAATAATCGTATGGAAAAATTAAACTATCCCTATCAACTATACATTGACAGGGCATGCATTTTCTCTTTCTTTGGGGTGCGGTTGGGGGGAGGTACTATATGAACTATCTACCAACTATCTGCGCTATTTCTACGGCTTCCGGACAAGGGGCTATTGCTGTTATTCGTGTTTCGGGTGATGAGGCTATTGCTATTTGTGATGCTATTTTTGTAGCAGCAAAAGCAGGTAAAAAACTAAAGGATGTGCCTGCCAATACTATTCACTATGGGTCAATTTATGATGGTGCTACTGTATTGGATGATGTGCTGCTTAGTGTTTTTAAAGCGCCACATTCGTTTACCGGAGAGCATGCTGTGGAAATTGCCTGCCACGGTAGTCAGTATATTCAGCAGCAGCTGTTGCAATTGCTCGTGCGTAAAGGGGCTGTTTTGGCGCAGCCCGGAGAGTTTTCTAAACGAGCATTCTCGAACGGAAAAATGGATTTGTCGCAGGCAGAAGCTATTGCCGATTTAATTGCTTCTTCTTCGGCGGCCTCGCATCGTATTGCCATGCAGCAAATGCGCGGTGGGTTTTCTCACGAACTGGTTTTGTTGCGGCAGGACTTGCTTACTTTTGTTTCCTTACTCGAGTTGGAACTCGATTTTGGGGAGGAGGATGTGGAATTTGCCAATCGGGAAGAATTGAAAGCCTTAATTCAAAAGATTAGTGATAAGTTGAGCCACTTAGCCAATTCGTTTAGTTTGGGTAATGCCATTAAAAATGGTATTCCGGTGGCTATTGTTGGTGAAACAAATGTGGGAAAATCGACTTTGTTAAATTTATTGCTTAACGAAGAAAAGGCTATTGTTTCCGATATTCACGGTACAACGCGCGATAGTATTGAAGATACGGTGGTAATTAACGGCATTACTTTTCGTTTTATTGATACTGCCGGACTCCGACATACTACTGATGTGATAGAAAATTTGGGTATTGAACGGACTTATCAAAAGATTAGTCAGGCAGAAATTGTTTTACTGGTGGTGGATGCAGTACAAGATATTCGGGCTATTGAACAGCAAATTAGTAAAATAGAACCGTATTTGTTTGAAAAAAAAATGATTTTGGTGTGTAATAAAACAGACCTGCTTTCAGCTTCAGCTTTGGCGGCTTTAACCGAAATAAAATTTCCTGCCGTGCAAAAGGTTGTGCTGCTTTCGGCTAAGCACGGCACAAATGCTCCACAATTACAAGATATGTTGATGGATGTCGCAAACTTAGCAGCAATTAACGAGCAAGATGTTATTGTTTCGAATGTGCGCCATTACGAAGCATTGGTTAAGGCTCTTGCCGCCGTAAATAGAGTGGCAGAGGGCTTAGATAATAGTATTCCAGCCGATTTCTTGTCGCAAGACATCCGTGAGTGTATGCACTACTTGGGCGAAATAACCGGTGCTATTGGTACAGAGGAAATTCTGGGATCTATTTTTAGTCGGTTTTGTATAGGGAAGTGATTGATATGATTAGTCGCAAGTAAAGTCTTTATATAGCTTATTGCAGATAAGAGGGGTGAATGTCTTGGATATTCACCCTTTTATTTTGCTAATTGATTTTTAGTAATATAAAAACAGTAAAGCAATATGTTTGTTGGAGTTTGAACTGTTGTTTTAATTTAGTAGGGTGTGTACTCCCGATGAGCGTAGTCAAATAAAATAAAGGTGTAGTTGCTGGGCGTAGGCTCTGCCCCATAGCCTACGCCCAGCTTTTGCGATAAAAATGCTACAATTACTATGGCATGATATTAAAAATGTCTTTATAACTCATGAAAGTTTAATAGTTACTCGAATTTATGCTATATAACTATGAAAATTATAGTAGTTGTGAAAATAATTATTATCTTTGTCTGTAACTTATAAAGTTTTAGTTGTTGTGTATGATAAATAGCAGCAACTACGAAATAATTAATAGTTGTATTATGGATAATTGGATGTTTCTTACAGAAAAAGAAATCTTAGAAGAAATCGGGAAAAGACTCAAAGAAATAAGATTACAGCACAACCTTACTCAAAAAGAGATGAGTGAAGATGTTGGATTAAGTGTGTCAACTATAAGCTTAATAGAACAAGGAAAATCTATGACACTTGAAACCCTGATACGGATTTTAGTGAGATTAAATCGAATAAAGGATTTAGAATCCGTATTTAGAGTGGGGGAAGATTTGGAATTGAAATTAAAATTCGAAAAAGCAAAACTAAAGACCGAAAGAAAAAGAGCGTGTAAAAAAAGAAGCTAATATATGGTAGTAGCAGTAAAATTATATGGTGAAATTGTAGGTTCTGTAGAATGGAATGAAAATAAAGGAAGTACGACCTTTCAATATAGTAGCAAAGCGTTAAGAAGTGGGTTGGAACCTTCTCCTATTGTAATGCCTCTACAAGAACGTATATTTGAAACAAACCGGAATCATATAAATTTCCATAATCTTCCATATTTGTTATCCGATTCGATGCCGGATGATTTTGGTAATATAATGATGAAAGAATGGTTAAGACAAAGGGATTTGTCTTTTGATGCTATAAATCATGTAGATAGATTAACCTATGTAGGTAGAAGAGGCATGGGGGCATTAGAATTTGAACCGATAAACCATAAAGAGAAAAGTGATTATAAGATAAACGTAAATGAAATATTAGAAGTAGCTATAAAAGTGTTGGAAGGAAAGAAAGAAACCTCTTATAGTGATTTAAACAAAGATAGTTTGACTGATATTCTAAGAATAGGTTCGTCTGTTGGTGGAGCACGAGCAAAAGCATTAGTTGCGATAAAAACTAATTCAGACAACAAAATTCTAACAATTAGAGCCGGAGATATTATTCAACCCGAAGGATATAGCTATTGGCTCTTAAAAATTGACGGCGCAAATGAAAAGACCTTAGGTGAAGGAAAAGGAATAGGGAAAATAGAATACGCATATTACCAATTAGCAAAAAATGCAGGTGTTGATATGACTGAAAGTATCTTGTATGAAGAAAACAACAGATTCCATTTTCTAACAAAGCGTTTTGATAGAACAGACAGTGGCGAGAAGATTCACATGCAAACTTTAGGGGCATTAGCAGGTATTGATTATCGAATACAAAGAGCAAGTAGTTACGAAACATTATTTAGAGTAATGAAAAGGCTTAAACTTCCCTATTTCCAGTTGGAACAACAATATAGACGGGCATTATTTAATGTAATTGCAAGAAACCATGATGATCATGTAAAAAACTTTTCATTTTTAATGGATAAAAATGGGGAATGGAAAATTTCTCCTGCGTATGATATTATTTTTCAATATAAAGCCGGTGGAGCTTGGACAGATGTTCATCAATCATCTATTAATGGAAAATTTGATAACTTTACAAGAACTGATTTGTTGGCACTAGGTAAAACATTTGGTATTAAGAAGGCAAATCAAATTATTGATGAAGTGATATTGGCGGTTAGTCAATGGTCTAAAATTGCTGCCGAAATAGATATACCTAAAGCTCAAATTGAGCATATAGAAAGGAATTTAAGAATCAATGACTTCAATAAAGAGTAGGATGAATAGTTTTGAATTTTAACTAATTTGCACTATATGTGCCTTATATATACTAAAACATTAGTTGTATCGTGAAATTATAAGTGGTTGATAATCAATAGATTTTAAATTTTGTATTGATTTAAGAGCATCTAATCTTACAAATGGATTGCTGAATAATTTTGGCTCACTAAGTTTAGAGTTTCCTCCGTTCGTCGTAGGGTGTCAAAATAAAGGGCTGGGTTCGGCGCTGCCGAACGATTTGCGATAGCGTATCGTGTGGTAAGACAAGCGGTATTCTAATGGCAGTTTACGAAGATGCGGCATTTAGCACGAAATGCTCCGATGAGCGTAGGCAGCTAAGCGAAGCATCTTTGTCCGGATGTTTCGGGACTAAAAGCCGGCCTCCGACTGGCAAAAGGCAAAAGATAAAAAGATCAAACATCGGTTATTAAAAAGGCTTTAATGATAAGCTGAAATTTTGTGTAGTAAGGGCGTAGGCAGGAGCCATACGCCCAGCAGTGCGGTAAGTTTTGCATTGATTTATTAGCCTACGACAAGCTGGGATTAACTACAGATAATGGACAATAAAAGCGAAATTTCTAAAAAAGTGAAGTGCGCGCCATAAATTAGACAACTTTTTTGGGGAAGCACTTCATTATTTAGCATTTACTTTTTTTTCTCTCGTATATATGATTTCCCAGCATTATTAAGTTGAATTGGAATAGCAATAGTACAGAATAAAGAAGCTATACCAAACGCTCCTGAAGCAACATATAAGGTAGTATTATTATTTTTTGCCCCAAAATAAAACAATGCTCCTGAAGCCATCGCTGTTAGCATTTGTCCCCACATACAATTTGATGCAGATTTAAGATAATGACCTGTGTTTGTATAATACGCAGGCAATATTTTACTAACACCAGATATGGGTATGTATGTTTTAATTGCCTGATTATCTTTCATAAAACTAATATTAATTTTATTTGAATCCTGGCTCAATATTTTACAATAGACACTGTCCCCTGTGCTTTTAATAATAAGGTCTTGTCCGTAAACAATATTAGCTGAGAAAATGATAAGAGCAAATAATATTAATTTTTTCAAAACAATCTTTTTTTAATTTATAAATCTCTTGTTGAATCTGTTTTAGCATTTTTTTTTCTGTGGTTGCAAGCAAGTTTAAATCTATCCACTTCTAACATTTGCAAAGGTTATAATAATTTTTGACTAATAATAATGTAAGTTTACACAAATAGTGTAAATTTAACATCGCACAAAAATAAGAATGGACAAGAAAAAAGAAAACATTAGCAAAGAGGCAATAGTAGGCGGGTATCTGACTGGAACTAGAACTTCGATGAGCGTAGGCAGCTAAGCGAAGCATCTTTGTCCGGATGTTTCGGGACTAAAAGCCGGCCTCCGACTGGCAAAAGGCAAAAGATAAAGAGAACAAACATCGGTTTAAAAAAAGGCTTTAATGATAAGCTGAAATTTTGTGTAGTAAGGGCGTAGGCAGGAGCCATACGCC
>CAMDGD010000009.1 GCA_945897785.1 Paludibacter jiangxiensis | reverse complement strand
ATAGCAACAATAAATTGTAGTGATTTTATGGTGATTTTTTTCACCAATTTGTTTCCGGCATAAACACCAACAAAGGCCGCAATTGCCGCTACAAGCAATAATAGTATTTGAGAACTATCTACATGGCTTAATATACTCGTTGAATAAATGGAGAGTCTGGTAATATCAATAAAACAGGCTATTATAACTCCGGTGCCAATAAACACCTCCTTTGTTAAGCCTGCACGAATCAAAAAAGCAGACCGTAATGCTCCCTGATTACCCGATAACCCTCCAAAAAACCCGCTTAGCAAGCCTCCAATTGGCATGTATTTTTTATCAAATTGCCTATCCGAAAATCTTGGCAACAACTCTATCAACGAGAAAATAATTAATAACACTGCTATGGTCAATTTTATTACCGTTATCGAAAATACATTATCGGCAATTGTATAAGAAAATATGGGGGGTAACGCTGAAAGACTTGTTAATAGATAAGCACCAAAAAATGCTGCAACAACCGAAGGAATACCAAATAATAGTATTACTTTCCAATATAAATGCTTGTAAAAAAAGGCAAGTTTAATACTATTATTCGAAAAATGAACAACAGCTGTTAAGCCAATTGCAACATCAATAGGAAAAAATAAACCAAAAACCGGCATTAACAAAGTACCTAATCCAAAGCCCGAAAATAAGGTTAATCCGGCACCAAGTAAAGTAACTATACTAATTACAATATATTCCATTTTCTTTTGGTCATATAGTAAAAAATGTAAGCAGCGAACGAGCTATCCCTTCTGAGCAATTGCAAATTCTATTACCTCAGACAACACTTCGCTTAGTTGTAAACCGGCTGCTTTTATTTGTTGTGGTATAAAGCTGGTGGGGGTCATTCCCGGTGTGGTGTTTACTTCTAATAGCTGTATTACATCGCCTTGGGTGATGATGTAATCTATGCGCACAATTCCCTTGCAGCCTAATATTTCGTAAATTGCAAGGGTTAATTTTTGAACCCTATTTGTTAAGTCGTCCGATATTCGTGCAGGGGTAATTTCTTCTACCTGACCTTTGTATTTTGCATCAAAATCGAAAAATTCGTTGTGACTAACAACTTCTGTTATAGGAAAAACCACTTCTTTTTTATCGGTTTTATACATGCCACAGGTAATTTCTGTGCCTTGCATAAAGCTTTCAATAATCACTTGGTCGCCTTCTTTAAAAGCCTTTTCAACGGCTGCAGGTACTTCTGATGCTGCCTTAACCTTGCTTACGCCAAAGCTTGAACCACCAATGTTTGGTTTAACAAAACACGGTAAGCCTAATTGAGTAACTACAGCGTCGGGATTAACTGCTTGCCCTTTTTTAACCAACACAGCCTCTGCTGCACGCACACCAAATCCTTTTAAATACTGATTGCACGAAAATTTGTTGAAAGTTAATGCGGCTGATAATACATCGCAACAACTATAAGGCATACCAATAAGTTCAAAATATCCCTGCAACTTACCGTCTTCGCCGGGCATACCATGTATGGTAATGTATGCACAATCGAACAGCACCTTGTTGCCGCACAACTCAAAGCTAAAATCATTTTTATCTATCGGAAGTTCATACCCATCGGGCAACTGAACCCGCCATTTAGAGGCCTGAATTAATACGATATACAGGTTGTACTTTTGCTTGTCGATAAAATCATACAAACCTTTTGCACTCTTAAGAGATACCACAATCTCCGATTGATCTCCACCGGCTACAATAGCAATGTTTTTTTTAACTACCATACGATTAAACGAATATAAAATAAATTGTTCTTTTGACTTGACTCTTGATTCTTATAAAAGACCATTTTTAAGTAATAATGCAAATCAGGCGTTAAACTTAAAAAGGTCAATTAATCCCTACTGGATGGTATAATATTATGTCACCACTTCGTGGTTTTTACACCATTTACATCACTATTTCTATAATAATATCACCACTTCGTGATTTTTTATTTAACTCCTGATTCGCATAAATAATATTACTCAAGAATTCGATTGGCAACATATCCACGCCATTTATCTATAAGCAGTTGCATATCTTCCGGTAATGCTGAATCAAAAAAAAGGGTTTCTCCGGTTGAGGGATGCACAAAACCCAATTCTTTGGCATGTAAGGCTTGTCGTGGACAAACAGAGAAACAGTTGTGCACAAAGGCTTTGTACTTGGCAAAAGTAGTTCCTCGAAGCACCTCATTGCCTCCATACCTAGCATCGTTAAACAAAATATGCCCAATGTGTTTCATGTGGGCTCTTATCTGATGGGTACGGCCTGTTTCTAAACGACACTCAACTACCGTAACATAACCCAAGCGCTCCAACACTTTATAATGCGTTACAGCATGTTTCCCCAATTCGCTATCGGAAGGAAAAATCGTCATCTGCATTCTATCTTTTGGATCACGGCCAATATTGCCAATAATGGTTCCCTCCTCTTTTTCTACACTGCCCCAAACCAAAGCAACATACCGCCGGTGCGTTGTTTTATCAAAAAACTGCTTGGAGAGCTTTGTTTTTGCCATTTCATTTTTAGCAATTAAAAGCAAGCCCGATGTATCCTTATCAATTCGATGCACCAAGCCAATATTCGGATTGTTAACATCAAAAGTCGGATTATCTTTCATATGCCAAGCTAATGCATTTAAAAGGGTTCCTTCAAAATTACCAAAACCCGGATGAACAACTAATCCCGGCGTTTTATTAATAACGATTAAGTCCTCATCTTCAAAAACAATATTAATAGGAATATCTTGCGGAATAATTTCAAACTCGTTTGGAGGATATGCGAGTAAAATTGAAATAACATCGAGGGGTTTGATGCGGTAATTTGATTTTACGGGTTTTCCGTTTACCAAAATAGACTGAGCTGTAGCAGCATCTTGAATACGATTACGCGAGATATCCGGCATCGTATTAACGAGGTATTTATCTATACGAATCATTGACTGTCCTTTGTCAACCACAAAACGGTGGTGTTCAAATAATTCCTTAGGCGATTCTAACAAATCAAAATCATCCAATACTTCGTCGTCAATAGATTCTATGCCCATAGCTTTTAAAAAAATCGCTCTATATCTTTTTTTGCCTGTGTCTTTTTAAGTGTATCTTTCTTTTCTTGAATATATACTTCTTCTGTCGATGAAAACAAGGATTTATCTTTTGTCAACCACAAACTAATTGCAGTTCCGGTATACACCGGATACCCTTTTACGGGCGATTGCTTATATACAAAATAGGTCGATGAATCGGTTTTATTTTTGGGTACTTGGTCGAACTGAACAGTACGAATAGATAATGAATCAAGTGTTAACTGGAGTAAGGCTTGCTCGTAAGTTAATCCGCGATAACTAGGACAATCTATTTCCTTACTTTCAGATTGCGAACCGCCAACCACTAATGTGATAGCTGATGCTAAGGGCAAGCGCTTTCCGGGAGCCAACACAACACCCGCCATCTTAACTTCTTTTACCAAATCTTTATATTCTGAAGGAACATATTCTACATTGCGCACCCGCAAACCAAGAGCCTCTATCGTTGCTCGTGCGTTTCTGTAAGATAAGTCCCTTACATCCGGCAAGCTAACTAAGGGTTTTGCATAGCTATTTATGGTTAAATATATTTTTCGGTGTTTCTTGATTTTTTCATGAGGAGCAGGTATCTGTTCAATTATTGTACCGGAAGGTTTGTTAGCCATATATACCGAATCAATAATTTCGTAGTGTAAATCCATGTATTCCAATATTGGAATAGCCTCTTGAATGTTTTTATTTTTCAGCTCAGGCACCACCACCGACTCACCATGATCGGTATAATTGTTTAAAGAGAAAAATGCAATAATAGCAATCACAAGAAACAGCCCCAAAGCAATGGCCAGCTGTTTTAAAAAAACCTTGCTTAAAATAAAACGAGCGAATGAATTTGATTCTTTTTCTGACATAATTTTTGCGCGCTAAATAATAGTCAAATTTAAAAAATTAATTACACATTAAACCGAAAATGCATAATATCTCCATCCTGTACAATATATTCTTTTCCTTCCACGGCAATTTTACCTGCTTCCTTACAAGCATTTTCAGATTCGTAAGCAATATAATCATCGTATTTGATAACTTCTGCCCGAATAAATCCTTTTTCAAAATCGGTATGAATAACACCGGCACACTGAGGCGCTTTGCTTCCTTTACTGTAAGTCCACGCCCTAACCTCCTGAACACCAACGGTTAAAAAAGTCTCCAAATTTAATAAACGATATGCTGCTTTTATTAAACGAGCTACACCAGATTCCGTTAATCCTACCTCTTCTAAAAACAATTGTCTTTCTTCATAAGTATCTAGTTCAGCTATATCGGCTTCGGTGGCAGCTGCTATAATAAGTATCTCTGCATTTTCTCCTTTTACAGATTCGCGAACTGCATCGACAAAAGCATTGCCATTAACCGCAGAAGCCTCATCTACATTACAAATATACATTACAGGCTTATTGGTTAGCAAACCTAGCTCTTTACCCAATTTTTCTTGTTCTTTATTTTCTATCTGTACTGTTCGAGCAGATTTTCCCTGAAGCAATACCTCTTTATACTGCAACAGCAGGTCGTAAAGTATTTTTGCAGTTTTATCTCCACCGGTTTGTGCTTGTTTTTGTACTTTACTAATTCGGTTTTCTACCGTTTCAAGGTCTTTTAATTGAAGTTCAATATCGATTATTTCTTTATCTCTTACCGGATTGATGCTTCCATCCACATGGGTAATATTTTCGTTCTCAAAACAACGAAGCACATGCAAAATAGCATCTGTTTCGCGGATATTTGCCAAAAATTTATTGCCCAATCCTTCACCCTTACTGGCACCCTTCACCAAACCGGCAATATCAACAATTTCGACCGTTGTTGGCACAATTCGTTGCGGATTAACCAATGTAGCCAAAGCAGATAGTCGTTCGTCGGGTACAGTAATTACGCCCACATTAGGTTCTATAGTACAAAAAGGAAAATTTGCAGCTTGTGCCTTTGCATTTGATAAACAATTAAACAAGGTAGATTTACCAACATTGGGCAAACCTACAATTCCACATTGTAAAGCCATAGTTAATTTTGATTTGTTTTTTTAAAGCGCAAAGGTAAACAAAGGGATTGAAACAACAAGAAGGATATTAAGATGAAGGGCAGATGTGTTATAATTGTCCGGACTCCACCAATAAAATTACCCGTTCAATTATTTGTTCTTTGTCTTTTCCGTCGTATTCCATTTTAAGATCGGTGCCAAACAAACGAGCTATACCTTGCCAGAACCCTGCTACAAAGTTTCCTCTATACATTTTAATCAAATCGTACGAGGTATAGCTGGTTTCTCTGTTTATTAGTTTAATAAGCATTTTTCCCTGACTAAAAGTCATTTTTCGTAAATCGGGCTCATATTTCTTTTTAACCTGTTTTTCAAGATTTTTTAGGTATGCCTTTCTGGCTTCGTCTGTGGGCAACTGCATCAAATGATCATTGGCGTCATTTAATGTTTTACCTACTATTCGGGCATACGGCAATGTTTTTTTTACATCACGAACGGTACGCCAATAAAATTTTTCTTGTTTTTTGTTTTTAAACTTTATTGGAGGAAACACATACAAGGGATGTAAGTTAGTAAGGAATATGGTATCGTTTCTTTCTGTAACGATAAGTTCGTACAAAATCCGACCGTGCTCATCTCTATAATATTGAGCCTGTACATTTGCCGCAAAAATGAAAAGCAACAAAAACAACAGTATTTTACCGGAGTTTTTCACAGACAATAGATTTTATTTTAAAAAAAATTATGAGCATGAATGTAACTACAAAGTTACAAAATAATGCACTGTAGTAGTGCACCTCAAATAATAAAAAATAATACTCCAAAAAAATCAATTCTTATGTTTACAAAAAAGCCTTACTCAAATTGAGCAAGGCTTTTAATATAAAACTAGATGTATTTCTTTATCATAAGCTTATGCTCTTTTTTTTGTATCAATTACTCTCTCTTTAACTGCTAAATAATAAATAATAGCCCTGGTTTTCTTTTTGTTTGACTTGTCGTGATAAATAAGAGACTTTACATCGGAATCCTTGTTAATTTCGTATTTTGTAGACAACGGCAACCATTTTTCTTCCAAATATTTTTCTAGTTTTGATATAGTTATCCCCCATGATTGCTCATCTTTTACTTGAAGATGCACTGCCACAAAAAGATTCGGTTCAATTTCTAATGTTTTAAATCCGGCAGGTATCTCGTTAAAATTAGTTACGATTCGACCAATCATATACTCCCACGATTTTTCTCCATTTATAGGTCGTTTCTTAATGGAAATAAAACTGTGTTCTTCCTTTTTGTTGGGCACTATATTTTGGTCTTTTAGGTGCTTAAATTCTTTCCATAGCAATAAATCATCTTCAATAAATGACTCATCCGTTGTTTTAGTTGAGAGTCCAACAATATTTGCAGTATGCCCTGTTCGTATAATCTTCGGCGAATAGCCGCTTCCCATCCAAACTGTATAATACAGTATAAGAAAAAGAAACAACGCCGTAGGAATTATTGCTGCTATAACATTACCAGTATCCATAAGATTTTTTTTTAGTTAATAATAAACAGTTGATAATCACAGAAAAATGTACTCCTTTCTTCTCTTTATTGCAAGATAAAAAACAATATTTCTTTTGTTCGAATCACCACTTTTTTTAGTATGATATTCAATTGTTTTAACGGTTGATTCAGTATTCAGTGCATATTTAGAATTTGGCAACCATTTATCGTACAAATATTTTTCAATTTTTAAAGTTGAATTAATCCAAGGAATCTCTCTCTTAAAAGTTCTTTGAACCATTGCATACAATTGCGGTTTTATCTCGAACGGTTTAAATCCTATAGGCACCCGTTTAAAATCGCTTACAATTTCACCAATTAAATACTCCCAAGAAATTGATCCATTTATCGGCATCATCTTAATTAACACATAACTAAATCCATCCTTTGGTTTGGGTATCAGGTTCTTTTCTTTAACCCGCCTAAATTCTTTCCATAATAAAGCATCGTCCTCTATAAATGTGTCGTCAGTTGTAAGTGTTGAAACACCTATTATTTTTAGTGTATTTTTGGTTTTAGCTATTTTCGGTACAACTTTACCTCTTCTTAAAATCGTATAGTAAAATATCAAAAGAAGAAACAACACCAAAGGAATAACTGCTACTAATACATAATTTACTTCCATTTTAAATAGTTGTGTTAAGCATGTTTTTTGTAAATTTTATATAACTATAGTTAAAAAACAGTGCTTTATATCACTTTCGTGTTAAAAATTGTTGTGCAAATATAAAAAAATATTTAAAAATAAAGAAATTACATGCAATTAAGTTTAAACTACTAAAAAAACCTACTTAAAAAGATACGCTAATTGTTTAAATTCAAACTGGGCTTTGGTGCCGTTTTTTTTCTCCAAGACCAACTGCCCTGAAGGCAACACTGTTAAAACCTTAGCACTAAAAACAACCCCATCAGCTCGGTATAAATGATACCCCTCTCTTCGGTATAAAGAAGAAAAATAATCGGTTAAAATTCCGGCTCTGTCTTCTTGCAACAACTGTGTGTAACGTGCAAAAATACTGCCACAAAATGCGTTTAATAAAAATGTTAAATTTTCATCCTTTTTAGTCAAGTTTTTTATAGAAACAGGGTTTGGGGCATTACTAAAAAATGCTGTTTGATTTACATTTACACCAATGCCTATTACAGAAGAAGTAATATGTTTACCCGATAACACATTCTCAATAAGCACGCCGGCAATTTTTTTATCGTCAACATAAATATCATTTGGCCACTTTATGCTAACACCAGAAATTATGGTCTTCAGCACATCAGCCAAGGCTAACGAAACGAGTTGAGAAAGAAAAAACTGCTCTTGTGCCTCTAAAAAATCGGGGTAAAGCAACACACTAAAAGTGAGATTTTTGCCGGCTTCAGACTCCCAATGGTTCTCTGCATGCCCTTTACCGGAAGTTTGGAAATCGGCAAACACAACAGTGCCTTCCTTAAGGGTTTGCTTACGCAAGCATTCTGTTAAGTATTGGTTAGTGGAAGATGTTTCTTTTAAATGTATTAAATGCTGCATGCAACTATTTATTTTCCAACAGACAGTAATAATTTTTCAATTTCATTAAGCACATTCGTTCTTGGACCCGAATAGTTGTTTATTAAAATGGCAAAAGCATACCACTTATCATCCTTATCGCTCAAATAGCCGGCATAGCACTGCGTTCTGTATAAGCTACCGCTTTTTACATACACCTTTCCTTTTAATCGGGTATTCTTCAAGAAATTTTTTACAGTTCCACTTTCTCCGGCAATAGGCAAGGAATTAAAAAAATCTTCATTGGATATACTACTTTTATACTGATACGATAACAACTCGACCAAAAATTGCGCAGACACCCCGTTTACCGGCGATAAACCGGATCCATCATACAATACTAACCCGGACACATCCAAGCCTCGAGCCAACCAGAATGCTTTAATTGCTTGCATAGAAGCAGCTATACCGGCCTGTTTGCTATTATCAAGACCTATATAACGAAACAAGTGTTCTGCATAATGGTTATTGCTTCGTTGGTTAATGTTGGCAATAATGTTTGCTAATGGAGGAGAAACCTCAACAAAAAATTCTTTTCGCTCTATGTTTTTATTTTCAAACAAGGCTAGCGGTGGATTGGAAATCTCAATTCCGTTGGCCTGCAATTTTTGGGTAAATAATTGCGCGGCATATAAAGGTGGATTTGGAATATCGCCTTTTATCGAGAAAAGTGCTTTATTTGCAGGAATGGAACCATAAACAAACCGTTCGTTGCAAAATGGAGCGCCATAAATATAGGCACTGTCCTTTTGGTTATTAGCAGCCTTAATCTGTAACGAGAATGTAAGTCCGGGTATTTCAGGATTAATCGAAACGAGCTGCGGAATAGTGCCTACGTCGGAGGTTTTAAAGGTTAACGTATAGGTATTATCATACATTGAAATACCATACGCACCTGCTGCATAATAATTGCCCATATCTTCCCACAGCCATTTTGGCGATATTCCTTCGGTACTAAAAATACTAGCATCGGCAATAATAGCACCGGTAATTTTTTTAATACCCAACTGTTTTACGGCATCAATCCATTTTTTAAAGAACGCAGTATCACCCATATATGTTGATCCAAGCGTAGGATCTCCACTGCCCAGGATATATATATTTCCATGCAATTCCCCATGCCTAATCTCGCCATCGTATTGAAGCTTTGTTTCGAAAACAAAATCTCCATCTAGCAACTCTAAAGCAGTAGCAGTTGTAATTAACTTTGCTGTTGATGCCGGCACAGTCAAATTATCTTGTCTATGAGACATTATAATCTTTTCAGAATCAATCTCTTTAAGTAACAAACTAATGTTTGCATTTGAAAAACAAGATGCACGAATAAAAGATTCTACCGCCTCTTGAGCACTTAAATAAAAAGCAAAAAAAATAAAATAAAAAACAACATACAGTTTTCTCATAAACAGTATTTTTTTACGAATATACAAAAACTTTACATAAAAAAAGAGGCTCTTACAAAAGAGCCCATTTAATAATATAGTTATGGAATTAACACAAAGATCCTATGCCATTATCAAATTATTTCCTGTCATTTCATTTGGTTGAGTAATACCCATTATTTTACAAATTGAAGGGGCTACATCAGCTAAAACTCCCGAATTTAATTTTACCGCTGTATTTTCACTAATATAAAGAAAAGGAACCGGATTTAATGAGTGTGCTGTATTAGCCGAACCATCGGCATTTACTGCATTATCAGCATTACCATGATCGGCAATTAAAATCACCTCATATCCATTGGCTTTAGCTGCCTCAATGGTGTCTTCTAAACAGGCATCAACGGCAACAACCGCTTTTTGAATAGCTTCGTAAATACCGGTATGTCCTACCATATCACCATTGGCATAATTCACTACAATAAAATCAAACTTTTGCTTCTTAATCTCCGCAACCAAAGCATCCTTCACTTCATAAGCGCTCATTTCGGGTTTTAAATCGTATGTTGCCACTTTAGGTGAAGGTATTAAAATGCGCTCCTCGCCATCAAAAGGGGCTTCTCTTCCTCCATTAAAAAAGAAAGTAACATGGGCATATTTTTCTGTTTCGGCAATATGTAATTGTGTTTTTCCTATTGCAGATAAATATTCACCCAAAGTGTTTTGCACATTGTCTTTATCAAAAATTATCTGTACTCCTTTATAGTTTGGATCGTAAGGAGTCATGGTAAAAAATTGCAAATTAGGAATGGTATGCATCCCTGCTTCCGGCATATCTTGTTGCGAAAGCACAACAGTAAGTTCTTTAGCCCTATCGTTACGGTAATTAAAAAATAACACAACATCACCTTCTTGTATGGTTCCTATCGGTTTACCGGAAGCATCAACGGCAACAATAGGTTTAATAAATTCGTCTGTTATACCTTCTGCATACGATTCTTCTATTGCCTTAACAGTATCAGTTACATGTTTTCCTGCTCCACAAACCAGCAAATCGTATGCTTGCTTTACGCGCTCCCATCGCTTATCGCGATCCATAGCATAGTAACGACCAATTATCGACCCAATTTTACCTCCACTTGTAGCCAAGTGTTTCTCTAATTGTGCAATAAATCCTTTTCCACTTTTTGGGTCGGTATCTCTACCATCCATAAAACAATGCACAAAAGAACGCTCAATACCATACACTTTTGATATCTCGGTTAATTTAAATAAATGTTCCAATGAACTATGCACTCCACCATCGGATACTAAACCAAGAAAATGTATGCTTTTATTGTTGTCTTTGGCATAACTATACGCTTTAACAATTGCCGGATTTTCTAAAATGCTATTGTCCCTGCATGCCAAATTAATTTTCACTAAATCTTGATACACAATGCGTCCGGCTCCAATATTTAAATGCCCCACTTCGGAATTACCCATTTGGCCTTCAGGCAAACCAACATCTTCTCCCGACGCTTGTAGTTGTGAATGCGGGTACTTTGCCAATAAAGCATCCCAATAAGGAGTAGGTGTTGAAGAAATAACATCAGATTTTGAGTGATTACCCAAACCCCATCCATCACAAATAATTAATACTGCTTTTTTACTCATTTTATTTATGTTATTTGATTTTTTGCGCATGCAAAGGTAAGAAACATCTGTCGGTTTTTTTTCTAATAAAAGCTTATTTATCTCTACTTACCACATAATCCATGGCATAGATTAAGGTATCTACAATCTGTTTGTTCGAGAAATCGTCCAATAAAGCAACTGCCTTATTTCGATACTCGTCCATACGGTATGCTGCATACTCAATGCCTCCCTTTTTTCGAGCCAGCTGTACAAAAAAAGCAATGGCCTGTTCATCTAGCGTTACTTGATCAAGCAAACGAATTGCCTCAGCCTTTTCGTCTTCAGAAGCATGATTGTGGGCATAAATTAAGGGCAAGGTAATTTTCTTTTCACGAATATCATTGGCTGTTGGTTTGCCAATTTCTTTGCTGTCGGAATAATCAAAAATATCATCTTTGATTTGAAAACAGATGCCCAAATATTCGCCAAATAAACGAAGTTTTTCTACCTGCTCATCAGTAGCTAAATGCGCAGAAAGAGCCCCGGTATACATACAAGTAGAAAACAAAACAGCCGTTTTTTTCTGAATAATTTGAAAATAATTTGCTTCGTTAAATTGAGGTTTATTTACATACTCCATTTGCAACAACTCGCCCTCAGACAAAGATTTTCCAACAGTTGTAAACGCTTCTATAAGACGAGCGTCATCGAATTTTCCGGCAAAAGAAAACACTTGCGACAACAAATAATCGCCCGATAAAACAGCCACTTTATTGCTAAACGCACTATTCACAGAAGGCACGCCTCTTCGTTGCAAGGTTTCATCCACCACATCGTCGTGAATCAAACTTGCGGCATGCAATAACTCCAACCCGATAGCCGAAAAATATGTTGCATGAGTAACAATCCCGCATAATTTTGCGGCTAAAAGTGTAAGCATGGGCCTAATTTGCTTACCCTTAGTTGTCATCACATGGGCATAGACTTGCTTCAACAGAGGATTCTCTGTTTTAAACGAAGCAACAAAAAGTTCTTCAAATTTAGCAAACTCCTCAGCAATTGGAGCTTTTATGATTTGTGTATTGCCCATTTTAAGTATGTACTAGTTAATTAAACAGCTACTAATTTAACAGCCTAATTAAAGGAAGGGGTCGATAATAGTATGTTCGCATTACTTATATAAAAAATCGACATACAAAAATAACATTTTCAGTACAGATTTCAGTATTTAAAAAGCAATAGAAAGACAATTTTTAATACTTTTACGGAAATATAACACAGTAGCCTAAAACAAAAGGCATTTATTATCAAAATTTGAACTGAAAAAAACATCTCGCAACAATAAAAATTCCATCAATTATTTCCCTTTCTATCGAAAAATAACATACACCATAGTTCTTACTTATTAGCCATTAATCTTGTGAAAAAATTATTTCTACTCGATGCTTACGCATTAATTTATAGAGCCTATTACGCTTTTATTAAAAATCCTCGTATCAACTCGAAAGGATTAAACACTTCGGCCATTTTTGGTTTTGTTAATACCTTAGAAGATGTGCTGAAACGAGAAAGCCCTACACACATCGCCGTAGCCTTTGACCCTAGCGGCCCTACTTTCCGTCACGAAATTTACGAACAATACAAAGCAAACCGCGAAGAAACACCTGAAGATATCCGCAAAGCAGTACCTATCATTAAACAACTTATTGAAGCCTACAATATTCCGGTATTACAAGTGGCAGGCTACGAAGCCGATGATGTTATTGGAACAATAGCTACAAAAGCCTCGAAAAAAGGCTTTGATGTATATATGATGACTCCGGACAAAGATTACGGACAATTAGTAAATGAACACGCATTTATTTACAAACCGAAGTTTGGTGGAAACGATTATGAAGTTCTTGGCGTAGAAGAAGTAAAGAAGAAATTCGACATCAGCAGCACAGAACAAGTAATTGATTTGCTTGGCTTGATGGGCGATGCTTCAGACAATATTCCTGGTTGTCCGGGTGTTGGTCCGGTGTCGGCAGTAAAGCTTTTAAAAGAATTTGGTAGCATTGCCAACTTGCTTCAAAACACCGATAAATTGAAAGGGGCTTTAAAAGAGAAAATCGAAAATAACATAAAACAAATCGAGTTTTCTCGTTTTTTAGCTACCATCAAAATTGATGTGCCAATAGATTTAGACGAAGAATCGCTCAAACTTGAACATCCTGACGACGAAAAATTAAAAGCCCTATTTGTAGAATTGGAATTTCGCAATATGTTGGCTCGTTTTGATGCAAACGGAGCTATTCAAGCAAAGCCATCGTCTTCGAAAAAAATTGACACCCAACAAACCTCGTTATTTGGCGAAGTTAACCCGCAAACCCAAGAAATTGAAATTAGCCCCAGTGCTTATAGTCATTTGGCAAATGCCACAACTACACCGCACATTTACCTAAGTATTGATACCCAAGAAAAACGGACCCAATTACTTCAAGAATTACTGGCCCAAAAAGCCGTTTGCTTCGATACTGAAACTACCGGCTTAGATGTATTTACTATTTCGTTGGTTGGCATTGCATTTTCTTGGAAAAAAGGAGAAGCTTACTATGTTCCGGTAAGTGAAAATACAACCGAAATACAAGCCGTATTAAACGAATTTAAGCCTTTTTTTGAAGCCGAAAACATCGAAAAAATAGGTCAAAACCTTAAATACGATCTATTGGTATTGAGCAATTACAATATTGTAGTAAAAGGAAAGCTGTTTGACACAATGATAGCGCATTACTTATTACAACCGGAACTGCGACACGGCATGGATTATCTTGCGGAGATATTCTTAAATTACCGTCCGATTGCTATTGAAGAATTGATTGGCCCAAAAGGAAAAAATCAACTATCGATGCGTTCGGTTCCGATAGAAAAAATAACGGAGTATGCCGCTGAAGACGCCGACATTACCTATCAACTTAAAGAACTATTAGAAAAACAACTTGAAGAAAATAAAATATCATCTTTATTTTACGATATCGAAATGCCCTTGATGTTAGTATTGGCAGAGATGGAAAAAAACGGCGTATTGATTGACGATTTTGCCTTAAAGCAATCTTCAGAAATTCTTACTTCCGAGATGAACAAACTCGAAAAAGAAGTGCAACAATTAGCCGGATTTGAATTTAATGTAACCTCGCCAAAACAAGTAGGCGAAGTGCTTTTTGAACGGTTAAAAGTGGTTGAAAAAGCAAAGAAAACAAAAACCGGACAATACGCTACCAGCGAAGAAATTTTAGAAAGCTTACGAGGAAAACATCCAATTGTTGATAAAATATTAGCATACAGAGGATTAAAAAAATTACTCAGTACTTATATCGATGCATTACCCGCACTTATACACACAAGAACAGGAAAAGTACACACCTCATTTAACCAAACAATAACTGCTACCGGTCGCCTGAGTTCCACCAATCCAAACTTACAAAACATTCCTATTCGCGATGAACAAGGAAGAGAAATACGAAAAGCCTTTATTGCCGAACCAAATTGTGTCTTTTTATCGGCAGATTATTCGCAAATTGAACTACGGATTATGGCTCACCTAAGCGAAGACACCAATATGATTGAAGCCTTTTTATCAGGGCAAGATATTCATACGGCAACTGCTGCTAAAATATACCATTTAGCCATAGAAGAAGTTACTTCTGATATGCGACGAAAGGCAAAAACGGCAAACTTTGGCATAATTTACGGCATTTCGGTTTTTGGGTTATCCGAACGGTTAGCCATTCCGCGAAATGAAGCCAAAGAACTAATTGACGGCTATTTCCTTACTTACCCCAGGGTAAAATTGTATATGGATACTTGCATCCAAACCGCCAAAGAAAACGGATGGGTAGAAACGCTTTTTGGACGAAAACGGTATTTAGCCGACATAAACTCACACAACGGCATTGTGCGTGGATATGCAGAACGAAATGCCATTAATGCACCTATACAAGGCACTGCCGCAGATATAATAAAAATTGCTATGGTAAATATCCACAACCGATTTATAGCAGAAAATATCCAATCAACTATGGTAATTCAAGTGCATGATGAATTGAATTTTAATGTACTAAATACAGAATTAGCACAAGTGAAACAGATTGTAAAAGAAGAAATGGAAAACGCCATAGCATTAAAAGTGCCATTAAAAGTAGATATCGGCGTTGGCAACAATTGGCTGGAGGCTCATTGAGTGATGTTATAAACTGATTGTTTGCATTACATCTTTAAAAAATAATTTTAAAGAACAGTATTATTCACCCAAGAAATCACCCAAGAAAAAATCCTAAAATAACCCGAAACAAAATAGCTAAGGTATTTAATAAAACTCCCGATAGCCTAAAATATCAGCTAAGCAAAGCGGGTATTATTAAACATGTTGGAGCAACAAAAATGGGACGATGAATTATTCTTTAATAAATCCTGCTGTTTATCAAGAAAAAACAAGAAAAAACAGTATTTTCCGTTGGAAATCATTATCTTTATAAATTAATCCCTTTTATAACTTACAACTTGTATGAACTATCTAATGCCTTTTATAAGTCTGCTCAACGAAATGTCGCCATACTTGCTGCTTGGGTTTTTAATTGCCGGAGTACTAAAGGTATACGTGCCTAAAAAGCTGTATATTAACAAGCTGGCTAAACCAACCCTTACATCAGCAATCTGGTCGGCTGTTGCCGGTGTGCCTTTACCGCTCTGTTCGTGCGGTGTAATTCCAACCGGTATGGCCTTGCATAAAGAAGGTGCGTCAAAAGGAGCTACGGTATCTTTTTTAATTTCCACACCACAAACCGGAGTAGATAGCATTGCAGCCACTTATTCTTTATTGGGTTTACCTTTTGCTATTATTCGCCCAATTATTGCTTTTGTTACCGGAATTCTTGGTGGTTTTATTACCAACAAGCTAGATAAAAACGAAAAAAAACCGATGGTTGAAAATGAAGAAACCACAGAGACCCAAATAAAAAACAAGCTACTTAGGGTATTGCATTATGGTTTTGTTGAAATGATTCAAGACATTGGCAAATGGCTTATTATTGGTATTATTGGCGCCGGACTAATTGCGCTATTCGTTCCTGACAGCCTGTTTTCTACCTACTTAAGCAACCCTATACTGAACATGTTTATCGTGTTGTTGATTTCTGTGCCGATGTACACCTGTTCAACCGGATCTATTCCGCTGGCGGCGGTATTAATGATGAAAGGCCTATCGCCCGGTGCTGCTTTGGTAATGCTTATGGCAGGACCCGCAACAAGCATTGCTTCAATCTCGGTAGTTGGAAAAATTCTTGGTAAAAAAACATTGGCCATTTATTTAGCCAACATTATTATTGGCGCTATGACGTTCGGATTACTTATCGATTTCGTTTTACCGGCTTCCTGGTTTAGTATGGAAATGATGAATCACGAAGCGCTTCACGGAAACCATCATTCCGACTTGTCTTTGTTTAAAACCACGACCTCAATAATTCTTATTGCACTAATAATCAACGCATTTTTTCAAAAACACAAGCATTCATCAATACTTAAAAAAAAAGCAGGTATGTCAACAATTTATCATATAAACGGTATGACTTGTAATCACTGTAAAATAACCGTTGAAAAAAATCTATCGAAAATTCCCGGCATTACTTCAGTACAAGTTGATATTGAAAAATCCATCGCTTATGTTGAAGGAAAAACGACAGACAGTGAAATTCAAAAAACAGTTGAAACGCTTGGATACGAATACAAAGGAAAAAGTAACGAATAATCAAAAGATGAATTTTTACTTGCATGAAAAATTATAAACCTATCGAAGAAATAATGTATCCGCCAGCTCCGCATATGGTAGGAAATGGCTTCACCGTAAATAATTTTTTTCCTGGAGGATATACACAAAATATACAGCGGATGAGTCCTTTTTTTTTACTCGACTATAATGCCAAACAAACCTTAGCGCCAAGTAAAATTCCCAGAGGAGTAGGCGTGCATCCACACCGTGGATTAGAAACCGTAACACTTGCCGTGCACGGAAAAATTGCACACCACGACAGTAAAGGAAATAGCGGAATAATTGGTCCGGGTGATGTGCAATGGATGACTGCAGGAGCAGGAGTGTTGCATAAAGAATACCAAGAAGCACATTTTAATCGATTGGGTGGTGATTTTCAAATGGTTCAGCTTTGGGTAAATTTACCGGCAAAACACAAAATGACTCCGGCTAAATACCAAGCCATCGAAAACAACACAATGGGAAAATATTATATTGACAACAAGCAAAGCGTAGTAGAAATTATTGCCGGTGAATATAATGGAATTAGGGGACCGGCTGACACATTTACACCCATTCAATTGTATGTTGCTCGACTTAAAAAGGGGGCAAAAGCAAGCTTTATTTTTCCGGAGATATACCCTACTGGATGTTTAATACTTGAAGGAGACTTACAAATTAACAAAGAAATTGATGCTCCGGTAAATCGCTTTATTTTATTTGAAAACAAAGGAACTGATGTAGATATTGAGGCTAAAGAAGACAGTATTTGTTTGCTAATGAGTGGCGAGGCGATAAACGAACCCATCGTTCCCTATGGTCCTTTTTTAATGAATACCAAAGAAGAAATAAGGCAAGCGTACCAAGATTATGAAAAAGGAAAGTTCGGCGAATTAGAAGACTAATAATCTGACTGCTTACAACAAATTACACCGAGAATACTATACCATCCATAATAGCAAATAATTCGTCTAAGGTATTGGCGCGAAGCATAGCTATACGGGTTTCTTTAAAATGAGGAATCCCTTTAAATAAGGGTGTTGCCGCAAGATGTCTGCGCGCATGTAAAATACCTCTACGCTCGTCTAACCACTGAATGTTATTAAGCACTTGTTGTTTTATAATGGCCATTTGCTCCGTATAAGACAAAGACGGCAAATGCTCTCCGGTATGTAAAAAGTGCTTCATTTCTTTAAAAATCCAGGGCTTGCCAATCGATGCTCTGCCAACCATAACAGCATCAACACCATACCTGTCAAAACACGCTTTAGCCCTCTCAGCGGTACACACATCGCCATTCCCAATAATGGGAATATGCATGCGAGAATTATTTTTAACGGCAGCTATTAACGACCAATCCGCATCTCCTTTGTACATTTGAGCCCTTGTTCGTCCGTGTATGGTTAATGCGGCAATACCACAATCTTGTAACTGCTCGGCTAAATCAACAATTATTCTGCTATTTTCATCCCAGCCTAAACGAGTTTTTACTGTTACTGGCAAATGTACCGCCTTAACAACGGCCGAAGTAATAGCCATCATACGAGGAATATCTTGTAGCAATCCGGCACCGGCACCTTTACCGGCAACCCGCTTAACAGGACAACCAAAATTTAAATCGATAATTTCCGGTTTGGCTTCTGCTGCAATTTTAGCCGCTTCGGCAACAGAATCTGCATCTCTACCATAAATCTGAATAGCCACAGGTCGTTCCTTTTCGTAAATTGTTAACTTTTGTTCGGTGCGCTTAACATTACGAATTAAGGCATCTGCCGAAACAAACTCAGTATATACCATATCAGCACCAAACGCTCTACACATGAGGCGAAAAGCCGGATCGGTAACATCTTCCATTGGAGCTAAAAACAAGGGATACCGCTTAAATTCTATTGAGCCTATTTTCATTTAATAATATAAGATGCACAAAAATAGCTTGTTTTTACGAGAATTTCACCGCAACTTAGTAAGAACATCAAATTAGTACTATAGTAATATGCCGTTGAAATGTTGATAATGATGCTTTATATTCTTTACGATTTATTCCATTTTTATCGATTAAACCACTAAAAGCTAGTATTTTTGCATGGAAAATATGCGCACTTGCGATTTTATACTACTATGACAAGAAAAGAAATTGAAATAATGGCGCCGGTTGGTTCTTGGGAGAGTCTTTCGGCAGCCATAAAAGCCGGTGCCGATGCTGTATATTTTGGCATTGAAAACCTAAATATGCGTTCGCGATCATCGAACAATTTTACCGAAACCGATTTGCGTGAAATTGTTCGTCTCTGCCAACAAGCAGCCGTAAAAACCTACCTTACCATCAATATTGTGCTATACGATAAGGACATACCACAAATGTGTAACATTGTAGATGTGGCAAAGGAAGCCGGGGTTACAGCAATAATAGCGGCCGATGTAGCCGTAATGTCGTATGCTCGTAGCAATGGAGTAGAAGTGCATCTTTCAACTCAACTAAACATTTCAAATATAGAAAGCTTAAAGTTTTATGCCCAATTTGCTGATGTGGTTGTGCTGGCACGCGAACTAAATATGGAACAGGTAGCGCAAATCTATAAAGAAATTATAGCACAACGCATTACCGGTCCGAAAGGAGAATTAATTCAAATTGAGATGTTTGCACACGGAGCCTTATGTATGGCTGTGTCCGGTAAATGTTACTTAAGTTTACACGAAAAAAACCATTCGGCCAACCGTGGGGCCTGCATGCAAGTTTGCCGCCGAAGCTATATCGTAAAAGAAAAAGATAGCGATATGGAATTTGAAATGGACAATGAATATATTATGTCTCCTAAAGACTTAAAAACGATTCATTTCTTAAATAAATTAATTGATGCCGGTGTGCGGGTTCTTAAAATTGAAGGACGCGCAAGAGGCGCAGAATATGTGCATACAGTGGTTTCTTGTTACCGTGAAGCGATTGAAAGCATAATAGACGGATTGTACAACAAAGAAAAAATAAGTGCTTGGGATAATCGTTTAAAACGGGTTTTTAACCGGGGATTTTGGGACGGCTATTACTTAGGACAAAAACTTGGTGAGTGGAGCGAAAAATATGGCTCTGAAGCTACCGTTAAAAAAGTGTATATAGGTAAGTGTACCAATTATTTTGTAAAATCGGGTGTTGCCGAATTTTTGCTCGAAACTTACGATATTGCTCAAGGAGATGAATATGTAATTACCGGACCTACTACCGGAGCCTACGAAGGAAAAACAACAGAAATTCGCGTAAATTTTACTCCTGTACCCAAAGCCATAAAAGGAGATACTATTTCAATTGCTGTTACTGAACGAATTAGAAGAAACGATAAACTTTTTAAATGGGTAGATGCTACATTAGTAAACGATTCACAATGATAAAAAAAATATATACTATACAAAATATATTTCTTAAACCTCTGATTTTTGGAATATTTAGCGCTGTTCTGCTTTCTTGCAACACTACCCGATTAGCCATTGTTGAGCCCTTAGAACAATACAATAAGCCGCTTGTAAATACCGAGTTATCTACCATTGGTTTAGCCATCAATGTGAGTATTCCTGAATTAGAAAAAAGCCTAAATCAAAGCTTACAAGGATTAATTTACGAAGACAAGGACTTTTCTGACGATAGTCGTTATGTAAAAGTATGGAAAACTGGTCCTATTCTATTTTCTGTTGATGGTAGTGTAATAAGCTATCAACTTCCAATAAAAATATGGATAAAAACAGGCTTTAAAAAAGAACTATTTGGAAAAAAAATAGAAAATTACTATGAAGCAAATGGAGCTCTAGTAGTCAATATGATGTCAAAATTTACCGTAAACAAGCACTGGCAATTAATAACAAACAGTAAAATTACCAACTATCGGTGGACAGAAGATCCTGAAATTAAAGCCGGTGGAATAAAAATTCCGGCAAAAACAATTACCGACATGATTCTATTTACTTTAAACTCCAATATTATCTCTGAAATAGATAAAACTATCACAGAAAAAATTAATTTACGCAACGCTTTAAAAACCAAGTGGAATGAATTTCATCATCCTATTTTAATAAACCAAGATTTAGGTATTTGGATAAAAATGCAGCCTAAAAATTTAGCACTAACACCCATTTTTTCGAGCAATAAACAAATGCAATTTAATATTGCTTACGAAGCTTTAATAGAAACATTTGTAGGTATAAAACCGGTGTCTGCAAAAACGGTAACACCTTTACCTGATTTACAACAAATAAATTCAATAGAACCTTATTTTTCTATCCATTCAAAAATTGAAATACCTTTTAAAACTATTACGGATATTGCCAATAAACTAGTTGTTGGTCAGGAGTTTAAAAGAGGAAAAAAACGAGTAATTATTGATAGTATTCATGTTTGGGGTCAAAATGATAATTTAGTCGTTAAAGCTAGTTTATCGGGCTCTGTAGAAGGAGATATATATTGTTTAGGAACTGTAACGGTGATTGATAGCACCCAAACAATAAAAATTACTGATTTTGATTTTGAATTAAATACGAAAAAATCCTTACTAAAATCGGCTGATTGGTTACTACACAAAAGCTTTCTAAAAAAAATAGAACCTATGCTTACTATTCCGCTTCATAATTACACACAAAAAGCCATCAACGCAAGCAACGAATATTTTAAAAATTACTCTTTTGATAAAGGAATTAACCTTAATGGAAGTTTACACGATATAAAACTGCAAAAAATAACTTTATCGCGGGATGGTTTTATTATAAACGGAAAAATTGATGGTATTATGAGAGTTAATATAACTGATTGGTTTTAATTAACTTAATGATAGCATTTTAACTATACTTTTTGCTGCTTTTTTTTTTATTTCTTCATCAATACTAATTTCCGGTAATTCGTATGTTAAACAATTATATATCTTTTCGAGGGTATTTAAACGCATAAAATTACATTCATTACACCCACAAGTACTATCAATAGGAGGTGCAGGAATAAACTCTTTTTGTGGATTTCTTTTACGCATTTCATGAATTATTCCACTTTCGGTAGCAATAATAAATTGTTGTTCTTCACTTTCAGTAGCAAAATTTAATAATGCTTGTGTACTACCAATAAAATCAGCTACTAATAAAAGTGGTTTTTTACATTCAGGATGTGCTAATAATAAAGCCGTTGGATATTGTTCTTTTAAAAACAATATTTTCTCTAACGAAAATTGTTCATGTACATGGCAAGCACCATTCCATAATACCATATTTCTTCCGGTAGTACTATTTATATAATCGCCTAAATTTTTATCAGGACCAAAAAGTAATTTTGCATCTTTTGGTAATTGATCTACAATTTTTTTAGCATTGGTAGAAGTAACACATATATCGGTTAATGCTTTTACCGCTGCAGTTGTATTTACATAAGATATAACTGTATAATCAGGATAATTTTTTATAAACGATTCAAATTTTTCAACCGGACAACTATCAGCTAATGAACATCCTGCATTTAAATCGGGAACCAATACTTTTTTTTGCGGACAAAGAATTTTAGCTGTTTCTCCCATAAAATGTACGCCACAAAGCACAATAATAGATGCATTTGTTTTTGTTGCTTGTTGTGCTAACGCCAAACTATCTCCAATAAAATCAGCAATATCTTGTATCTCATTTGGCTGATAATAATGCGCCATAATAACTGCATTTTTTTCCTTACACAATGCTTTTATAGCTGTAACAAGATTTATATTAGAAGGTATTGCTTTATCTATATATCCTTTTTTTACACTTTTTTCAGTAGCCATATTGTATTATTTTTTTGTAGTTATGCTTGCCAAACAAAAAACGGTTGTAAACAATTTTTCTTGTTATAGTATTATATTATATTTCTTTTAAATTTTACAAAATCTATATAGTAATAATAATGGTATGTTGATAAGCTTTATAACTATTTTACTATAGTATTGTTTTATTTATTTGTTAGCTGTTAATAATAGTATATCAACAATAGTAATTTTTATATATACTTTACCATCAGTATTTTATAATGATATCAACAAGCTGTTAATAATAGCATTGGTTAAAAAAATTGTTTGTTATTAATTAACAAATACTAGTAAATGTATGCTCATAATTTACCACTAATTTTTACCTAACTTTTTTGCATTTTAGTTAATCAATTTTATACTTCATACTTTATTTAAATGCAAATTTTCTTTTCATTTTCTTTTCTTTCTTTTATAACCAACTATTAACAAATTGTTGATAGTTTATCCTATTTCATTGGTATTAAAAATACAGGATATTTTTGTTATAAATTTCACTTAATATATTGTTAGATAATCTACTTGCACCAATACGAAAAAGTGATTTGTTGAGCCATTCATTACCTAATACTTCTTTAACAATGGTATAATAATTTATAGCATCGGTAGTGCTAACTATACCTCCGGCAGGTTTAAACCCAACTTTTTCGCCCGTTTTATCGTAAAATTCTTTTATTGTTTTACACATAATATAAGCTGCCGATAAATTGGCTGCAGGTTCCGTTTTTCCGGTAGAGGTTTTTATAAAATTTGCACCACAACGAATAGCTAATATTGATGCTTTTTTAATGTTTTCTGCTGTTTTTAGCGTACCACTTTCTAATATGATTTTTATATGTGCTTCCTTACATGCAGCTTTAATTTCAATAAGTTCTTCTTTAACAGTTTCATAATCAGCAGCTAAAAATTTCCCCACCGATATCACTGTATCTATTTCTGTTGCGCCATCATATAGCGCTAAACTTGTTTCTGCAATTTTTACTTCCATAAAGGTTTGTGAAGAAGGAAAACCACCTGAAACAGAAGCTATTTGAATATTTTTTGTAAGGTTTTCTTTTACTGTGTTTACCATAGTAGGATATACACATATAGCTGCAACCGCCGGCATATCAGGGTAAATATCGTTAAAGTTATTTACCTTATCTACTAAATCTTTGATACTTTTTTCGGTATCAGTATGGTTTAGTGAGGTTAAATCGATACAGCTAAATATTGTTTTTATTACTTCTTTTGTATTGTTTTCTGCAGCCTTTGCTGTAATAATTCTTTCTACTATTTGGTCTACTTCTTCGTTGGTTATTTTTGTTTCGTATCCTTTAAAGTAATTTTTTTCTTCTGTCATTTGGTGTAATTTTTTCGTTTTCTAAATGTCTTTTGTTGTCTCTGTTTGTTTTTTTTATTATATTTTTTTCAAATGCATCTGTTAAATTTATACCGCTTTGATTTGCCAAACAAATCAATACCCACAATATATCTGCTAATTCATCTGCCATACTAGTATCGCTTTCATTTTCTTTGAACGATTGTTCACCATGTTTCCTGGCAATGATTCGGGCTAACTCACCTACCTCTTCAGTAAGTAAAGCCATGTTTGTAAGTTCGTTAAAGTACCTAACACCGTATTTTTTTATCCAATTATCTACTTGCTTTTGTGCTTCTTGAATAGTCATGCTAATTGTCTTTATTTTTTGAGTCTATACTAATTGTAACGGGACCATCGTTTACTAGTTCTACTTGCATATCTGCACCAAATACACCGGTTTCAATTTTTTTTTGCATGGCTATTTCCATTTCGTTGCAAAAACTTTTATAAAGCGGAATGGCAACGCTTGGTTTTGCTGCTTTGATAAAGGAGGGCCTATTTCCTTTTTTTGTTGCTGCATGTAAGGTAAACTGACTAACAAGTAAAATATCGCCATTTATATCTTTAACAGATTTATTCATAGCATTATTATCGTCGTTAAAAATCCGCAGCATGCTAATTTTTGAACAAAGGTATTTAATATCTTCAAGGCTATCGTTATTTTCAATGCCAACAAAAATTAATAAACCGGTATTAATTTTTGCTACTATTTTTCCATCAATACTAACTGATGCATATTTTACTCGTTGTATTATAGTTCTCATATCGATTTTAACTTGTTAGGAGGCTAAAATTTCAATACCGATGACAAGCTTTTTTATTTTATGCCATTCTCAACGACTTAAAGTGTCGTTGAAATGGTTGTAAATTGTTGATGCTCTTGTACTTCCAACAATTTCTGCTAGCTCTGAAATTGTGCTTGTTTTTATTCTTTTTACGCTTTTAAAATGGGTTAAAAGTAATTTTTTGCTTTTTTCGCCTATCCCTTTTATTTGATCGAGTTCAGAATGAATTTGTGTTTTGCTTCTTTTATTGCGGTGAAACGAAATGGCAAATCGATGCACTTCTTCTTGAATTGAGGCTAAGAATTTGTATAACTCATCTGTTGCTTTTAATCCAATTATTTTTGGTGGAAACCCAAAAAGAATTTCGTTTGTTTTATGTCGCTTATCTTTTGCGAGTCCTGCAATGGGTATTGATAAATGTAGTTCATCTTCAATAATTTGTCGTATTGCATGCATATGTCCTATACCTCCATCGGCAATTATCAAGTCGGGTAGGGCAGTTTTTTCTGCTAAAACACGTTCGTATCTTCGCTTAATAATTTCTTTTAATGAGGCGTAATCATTGGGACCGTTAACGGTTTTTATAGTAAATTTTCTGTATTCCTTTTTGCAGGGTTTTGCTTTTTTATATACAACGCATGCAGCCACAGCATCTGTTCCGGAAATATTGGAGTTGTCAAAACACTCTATGTGCAGGGGAATTTTTTCCAATTGTAGTGTTTTTTGTAAATTACCAAGAATACGAATTGCCCGTTGATCTGGATTAAGTTTTTCTTGTTGTTTTAGTTTATCCATTTTATATTGCCGCACATTTTGTTGCGATAATTCCAATAGTTTTTGTTTTTCTCCTTGTTTTGGTATAGTAACTTTTGCCGATGAAAGTGTAACATTTAAATTAAAGGGTACAAGTATTTCTTTTGAACTGCTTTGAAAACGATTTCGTAATTCTACAATACCTCTGCTCATTAAATCAGCTTTATCTTCGTCTAACTTTTTTTTAAATTCTACAGTAAAGCCTTGCACAATTGCGCCGTTAATAACCCGAAGCATATTTATGAAAGCACTTTGATCATTTTCTGCATAGGAAAACACATCTAAGTCTTTTAATTGCTTACTAACAATGATTGATTTAGATTTAAATTTCTCGATTAATGCATATTTTTCTTTGATTTTTTGTGCTTCCTCAAACTTGTATTCGTCAGCAAGTTTTATCATTTCTTTTAAAAGATAGTCGCTTATGTTTTGAACATTTCCTTTTAGCAACTCCCTTATTTCGATTATGCTTTGCATATAATCTGTTTCTGATTGTAAATTTTCGCAAGGACCTTTACAATTTTTTATATGGTATTCTAAGCATACTTTGTATTTTTTATCTTGGATATTCTCTCTTGTTAGTGGATAGGCACATGTTCGTATGGGATAAATCTCTTGTATTAATGACAACATCGTGTTGGCTATTAAAACAGAACTATACGGTCCGAAGTATTCTGATCCATCCTTAATTAATTGTCTGGTTTTATAAACACGAGGAAATCTTTCTTTCTTGATACAGATACTTGGGTAAGTCTTGTCGTCTTTAAGCAGTGCATTATAGCGAGGCTGATACTTTTTTATCAAGTTGTTCTCTAATAGAAGCGCATCTTCTTCGTTGTCAACAAGAATGTATTTTATTGAGTCAATTTGCTTAACTAGAATTCGGGTTTTGGGTAAATAGTGCTCTTTAGTAAAATAGGAGCTCACTCTTTTTTTTAAGTTTTTTGCTTTGCCAACATATAGTATTGTACCATCCTTGTTGAAGTATTGATATACTCCGGGATTTTCTGGTAGCGATTGAACTACATTTTTTATTGTATTGTTGGAATATTGCATGAATGAAGCTTCAGTTTTTTGTTAGGGAAAAACTAAAATCTAATTAGTGAATTGTATACCACGACATCGTCCATTGCTTCTTTTCCATGTAAAAATTCAAGTTCTACAATTGTGTTAGCATAGATATTTTTTACGCCCATCATTTTTGTAAGTTCGATGGCTGCACATAGAGTGCCTCCCGTTGCCAGTAAGTCGTCGTGTATTAATATAGTGTCGTTGTTGTTTAGTGCATCTTTGTGTATTTCAAGCGTTGCAGTACCGTATTCGAGTTTGTAATCAAGTTCGAAACAGCTTGCAGGCAATTTCCCTTTTTTTCGAACAGGCACAAACCCTGCATGTAATTTATGTGCCAGTATTGCTCCGAAGATAAAGCCTCTTGATTCGATGCCAATTACCTTAGTTATTTTTTTGTCTTTATACATATCCACTAAAATGTTTGTTAGGTACTCCATGCTTTGTGGATTTTTAAATACCGTAGTTAGATCTTTAAAAAGTATTCCTTTGCTCGGAAAATCCGGAATGTCTCTAATTTCTTTTTTTACTTCTTCTAATGTCATGTTTTGTGTGTTTATTTGTTCCATGTGGAACAGTTGTAAAGTTTGCGTTTTATTTGTTCCACATGGAACAATTACCTGCCAAGCAAAACAAGTAATATATTTATGTCGCTAGGAGCAATGCCCGAAATACGGCTTGCTTGTCCAATTGTTTCGGGGTCTATTCTCTTTAACTTCTGTTTGGCTTCTGTTGATATGGAGCTCACGCTGTCGTAGTCAATACGTCCTTTTATTTTTATGTTTTCTAATCGTTTTAGTTTTTCGGCAATACCTTTTTCCCTATTAATATACCCTTCGTATTTTAATAGGATTTCGGCAGCTTCGACAATTTCTTCTTTTCTGTTAGGAATTTTGTCAAGTTCTGTTTTTAATGAATCAAAGTGTTCTGTAAGTATTGCAATGTTTATTTCAGGTCGTAGCAAAAGGTCAATCATTTTTGTGCCATGTTTTAATGGCGATGAATTTATGCTTTCGAGCATTGGGTTAGCTTCTTGGGTTTTGACCGATTTTTCTCGAAAAAAAGAAATTAGTCTATCCCGGTGTTCTTTCTTTTCGAGCAGTAAGTCGTATCGTTCTTTTGTTGCTAAACCAATCCTAAATCCTTTTTCTGTTAGTCGCATATCGGCATCATCTTGTCTAAGTAAGATTCTATATTCTGCTCTGGAGGTAAACATTCTGTACGGTTCGTCAACGCCTTTTGTTACTAGGTCGTCAATCAATACGCCGATATATGCTTCGTCTCTTTCTAGAATAAAACTTTTTCCGCCATGGCAATTTATATGTGCATTAATTCCTGCAACCAATCCTTGTCCGGCAGCTTCTTCGTATCCTGTTGTGCCATTAATTTGTCCGGCAAAAAATAAATTTTTAATCAACTTTGTTTCCAGTGTATGTGTTAATTGCGTTGGATCGAAAAAATCGTATTCGATAGCATAGCCTGGACGATAAATACGCGCATTTTCAAAGCCAACTACAGAACGCAGGGCATTGTATTGTACCTCTAACGGAAGCGAAGAGGAGAACCCGTTTAAGTAAAATTCTTGAGAGTTTACCCCTTCTGGTTCAAGAAATAATTGATGCCTTTCTTTTTCAGCAAAGGTTATAATTTTTGTTTCAATGCTCGGGCAATACCTAGGGCCAATGCTCTTAATTTGTCCATTGTAAAGTGGAGAGTCAGTTAGACCTCCAGCTAAAATTTTATGCGTAATTGGCGAGGTATAACATATCCAGCAACTTAATTGTTTTAAATTTCGTGGTTTAAAATCAAGGTAAGAAAACTTATGAAAATCATTTTCGCCGGCTTGTTCAGTTAATTTTGAGAAATCAACCGTGCGTCCATCTACACGTACGGGCGTTCCTGTTTTCATTCTGTCCGTTGTAAAACCAAAATCTTTAAGTTGTTCGGTAAGCCATTCAGAAGAAGGTTCTGCAACTCTACCTCCCGAAATTTGTACATTACCAATATGCATTAATCCATTCAAGAATGTACCTGCAGTTAAAATAACACATTTTGCATTAAATTGTACATTCATCTTAGTAATAACACCGATAACTTCGTTATTTTTTACTAAAATCTGCGATACAGTGTCTTGCCAAATATCAAGATTCGGGGTGTTTTCGAGTGTTCGTTTCCATTCGGTAATAAAGGCTTCTCGGTCGCTTTGTGCTCTAGGACTCCACATAGCAGGACCTTTTGACTGATTCAGTAATCGAAATTGGATAGCCGTTTTATCCGTAATAATACCCATTTGTCCGCCTAAAGCATCTATCTCTCTAACAATCTGACCTTTAGCTATTCCGCCTATTGCAGGATTACAGCTCATTTGTCCGATTTTATTCATATCCATAGTTATCAACACTGTTTTTGAACCGAGTCTTGCCGCAGCACTTGCTGCTTCATTGCCTGCATGACCGGCCCCGATAACTATTACATCGTAAGTAAATTTCATTTATCAACAATTTTTGAACACACAAAGATACTAAGAAACTGTTTATTTTTCTGCCAAGAGTTCTCCTTCAGTTAAAATTATACAAGATTAGAATTTACTAAACGGCTTACCATTAAACCTTTTTTTTGATTATCTTGGTTCTACGCCTTGTAAGCGGAGATTCCATCGAACTATGCTAGGAAAAATTCGCCCAATTACATAGGCAAATCTAAAAATCATAGAAGGCATTATCATTCTTTTTTCTTTCAATATGCCCTTTACTATTGCTTTAGCAACCACATCAGCTGTTTGTGTTGGCCAAGGTTCTTTTATTTTAGAAGTAATTACGGAGTTTTCAAAAAACCCTGTTTTGGTAGCTACCGGATAAATCATTCCGATATGAGCATGAGTAGGTTTTTCATATTGGATGCCATCTAAGAACCCTTGCAATGCATGTTTTGTGCTCGAGTATAGCGTATAGTAGGGCATTGCAAAAAATGAAACGGCAGATGCGGTGATAATAAAGGAGAATGGATTTTGTGGATTTAGCTCCAACATTTTTTGATAACTATAGATAGGAGAAAATACATTGGTTTGGTAAATATTTTCCATATGTTGCCAATCTGCTTTTTTGATTTTTTCGTAATACCCAAATCCGGCATTGGCAATAAAAATGTCTATTCCGCCCATTTTCTCAAGGGCAAAAGCAACCATTTTATCTACCTCGTCTTGTTTAGATACATCACATTTGTATGCAATAACATTTTCGTTTTCAGGTATTTGTTCTATTTTTCGTCCAATGGCTAAAATAGTAGTTCCGGTATATTTTTGTACTAATTTTAGTGTTTCTGCCCCAATACCTGATGTTGCTCCGGTAATAACAATTCGCTTTCCTTGTATTTCCATTTCGTTGCCGTTTTTACTTTTGTTTTTTACAAAGGTATCTTTTTTCGATAAAGAATAGTAAATTCGCTTTTTATTAATATGATGCTATGATGGATCCCGTTTTAAAAAAATACCATGCTTTTTTATTGCTCGAAAAATCCTTATCGAAGAATACGGTTGATGCTTATTTGCGTGATTTAACTAAGCTTATGGTTTATTTGAGCGACAGCAATATAGCTTATAGGGATGCCAAGTTGGCTCATTTACGCGATTTCATCATAGATTTGAGTGATTTGGGTATTTCGGCGCGTTCACAAGCACGAATTATTTCCGGCATAAAATCATTTTATCGTTTTTTGCAATACGATGAACAGTTGGAGGAGGACCCAACCGAATTACTTGAGATGCCTAAATTAGGAAAGCATTTGCCGGAAGTACTGTCGGTGGAAGAAATAAATATGCTCATTCAGGCTATCGATCTTTCTTTACCCGAAGGGCAGCGAAACCGTGCTATCATCGAAACTATGTACGGTTCAGGATTACGCGTATCGGAGTTGGTGCATTTAAAAATATCCAATATCTTTGCAGATGAGAGTTTTATGAAAGTGGAGGGCAAAGGAAACAAGCAACGGCTAGTGCCCCTTTCCAACGAATCGTTGATACAGATAAAAGGCTGGATTTTACTACGAAAACATTTGTCTGTACAACGAGGGCACGAAGATTATCTTTTTTTAAATAGAAGAGGCTCAAAATTATCGAGAGTGATGATTTTTATGATAACGAAAACCCTCGCTGAAAAGGCAGGAATTAAAAGAAATATTAGTCCCCATACTTTTCGCCATTCGTTTGCAACACATTTGTTGGAGGGAGGAGCAAATTTGCGTGCCATTCAGCAAATGCTGGGTCACGAATCAATAGTAACAACCGAAATTTATACCCATATGGATGTGGAATATTTGCGCGATACCGTACTTCGTTTTCATCCTAACAATAATTCTAAGATTGGGCATAATTCAGAATAAAATAATAGTTTAGTTTGATGGCAAAGGAAAAGAAACCAAAATATTATGTAGTATGGAAGGGTAGAGAAACCGGTATTTATACTAGTTGGGATGCATGTAAAAAGCAGGTAGATGGTTTTGATGGCGCTCAGTACAAAAGTTTTCCAACACAACAGGCCGCCAATTTGGCTTTTCAACAGAATTATTTTGATTTTGTAGCAGCGAACAAGCAGGCTAATACGTTGCCAATAACCTGGGATGAACTGCCAATACAGCAACAACCGGTAAAAGATGCCCTAGCTGTTGATGCAGCCTGTAGTGGTAATCCGGGTAAGATGGAATACAGAGGTGTTGATGTTTTGTCTGGCGCAGAGCTTTTTCGGCAGGGACCATTTGACGAAGGCACCAATAATGTGGGCGAATTTTTAGCTTTGGTACATGGCTTGGCATTACTAAAAAAAATGAACAGCCACATGCCTGTATATACCGATAGCATGAATGCCATTGCTTGGATAAAACAAAAAAAATGTAAAACAAAATTAGAAAGAACGGCGAATAATGCGGTTATTTTTGATTTGATAGCCCGTGCAGAAAAATGGTTGATGGAAAATTCGAATTACAATACGATATTGAAATGGGAAACAAAATTATGGGGAGAGATACCCGCCGATTTTGGTAGAAAATAATGTGTTATGCCTAAAGCCTCGTTAATTATATCTATTTATAATTCTATTGATTTTTTGCGTGTGGTATTGGATTCGCTTCAATATCAAACAGAACAAGATTTTGAGATAATTATTTCTGAAGATGCTCAACATCTTAATGTAAAAGAGTTTATACATAGTTATCCGTTTAAAAATCAGTACCTTCATTTATCGCAGGAAGATACTGGTTGGCAAAAAAATAAGGCGTTAAATAGGGCTATACAAGCAGCAAATGCCGATTGGCTAATTTTTATTGATGGCGACTGTGTTTTGCATCCCCGTTTTGTAGAGTTCCATGTGAAACAATCGGCGCCTGATCGTATTTTATGTGGTAAGCGCGTAAAATTAAATAATAAACTAACTGCTGTTTTGCTTTCAAATTCGGTTAACATACTTCGTATGCAACATATTCTATTCAGCTCATTTTTAGCGAATAGCAAAAGAATAAAGTTTGTTGAAGAGGGGTTTTTTATTAATCCAACGGGTTTACTTGGGTTTATACCTCGAATGCGAAAAATGCGTCATTTAACCGGAAGCAATATGTCTTTTTCCAAACAAGCTATTGTGGCAATAAATGGCTTTGATGAAGATTATGTAAAGCCTGCTTATGGCGAAGACCGTGATTTGTCTTGGCGGTTTATTGCTGCCGGGTACCATCATTATTCGCTACGTAATTTAGCCGTTCAGTACCATTTGCATCATACGGAAATATGGCAAGACCAGTCGGAAAATACCCAAAAAGCAGCCTTAAAAATTGCAGCAAATCAGTTCGTTTGTAAGAATGGGATACAAAAATTTTGAGAGGTCTTTATAATTACATGCTTATTATAAATCAACTGTTAAGTTGCTTTATATTTTCTTCTTCCTGATGCCAAAGAAAGAATAACGAAAAGAATAGCAATATTAGAATGCCTTCAATTCGACCTAACATACCTTCGGTTAACATATTAAATCCCATTAAAAAAGAAAAATAAAATGCTAACCTTTTTGTGCTGTTTTTGAAAAAGAATGGATACGCAATAAAAAGAAAAACCAAAAAGATAGCTCCGCCTATGCCTAGTTCCATAGTGGTTGAGAGGTATTGATTATGAGCACTAAATCTTCTTTCGATAAAAATGGGGAATAAATTTTTTTCTTTGTATTTTTCCACCAAAAAATTGGTGCTGCTACCTACGCCTTTGCCATACCAAATAAATTCATTTTTTGATTCATAAATAGTATTCCATATTAACATCCGCGGTTCGTAATTTTCAGAATCTGTAACAGTACCAGTTTTCAAAGTAGTTATAGCATTTTTTACTGATATTGTTTTTAGTCTGGGGTGGTATTTACATGTAACGCCTAAAATTAAAATAAATACCATGCTAATGCCAATAACCGTAAATTTATTTACATTAAGCCAAGCCCATTTAAAACAATATATTCCAGCAATAAGCATGAGAGCTAAGAGGTTGCTTCTTGAACCGGTTGCATAGATATAAGCCAATAGCAACAAGCTAATAAGAACTAAACTAATTACCGACAATGGTTTGCCAATTTTAAACTGCAACTCTTTTCTAAAAACCGGTAAATAAATAATAGAGAGTGAAATAATTGTACATAAGTATAAACGATGCTTCAGGTGAACCAAGTAATTTTGAAAGAATGGAAGGTCAAAAACACCTTTCCAAGCCTCTACGTTTCCGCCTGAGTAAAAATAATCGGCATTGTATACATATAGCAATACGGCATAGTATAGAAACAACGATAAAATGGTACCTATTAGTAAGCTTAAGAGAATAAGCTTAGTTTTGTAATACTTGTTTACGCCAAAAAAAACAATTGGAAGAATGGCAATAAAGGAGATTTGTTTTTCTAATGATTTGTACCCATCCGATAGATTGCTAGTCCATTTTAAGGATATTACTTGCCACACAAAAAATAGAGCAAACAATAAAAATGGAATTTTATTTTTATTGAACGAAAAATTTTTTAACGATAAAAATCGTCCTTCCAGAACCCAGGTAATTAGCCATCCTAACCAGCTTATAATTATAATTTGTGTTGGTAGGGCAAGAGAAAAGGCAAGTACTAATGCAAAGAAATAGTTTATTTTTCCTATGCTATCGGTATAACTTTGCTGTATATTCATACTTATTTTTTCAGTTAATATATTCTTAATAAATGTAAACATATTTTTAGTATCCGTGTATGTAGGCGATTAAAACTATTTCGGTTTCTGTATATTATTGGAGGCTTATCGTTTTCAAGTAAGAGTAAGTCTTCGCTTTCTTTTAGGTAGTCTTTCCAGCTAGAGCCCGATTCATGCTTAAAAGAACCACATTTTTCTATTCTAGCTTTTTGTCGTGTTTCAAACCTTTTTTGCATTTGTTGCGGACTCCGAAACTGATAGTGTAGGACCCTAATTTGTTTCGGATAAATTAGTCCTAGAGGTTTTGGTTTAAAATCATCGATGTTCCACGTTAACTTTTTACTTGCTCTAATAAACCGCACTTCTGCCCAGGTATAAGGGTTATAATGGTTTATGAGGGTTTTATCTTTAGCGAAATCTCCGGAAAAAGTTTTTTTTGCAATATCTTCTTTGGTAAGGTAAAAATCTATGCTACTTTTCCATACTTGCTTGTATTTGAATGGAACTTGCGCTAAAAATTCCTTGGGATTATCTAGATAAAATTCATCGCTATCCATTCGTATGCACCACCAGTCTTCGGCAGTCATTTCGTCTTTAAATGCATCAAACAGGATGGCTCGTAAGCCGATACGAAAAGGTCGTGGGTCTTGAATATAAGGAACGATTTTCTGACTATCTTTTGCTAGTTCTTGTACTTTCTTCCAGCTACCATCGGTGCTTCCATTGTCAAATACAATAATCTTATCACTCCATTCAAGGGCAGATTTTAGCACAGCTTCAATGATATCAAGCTCATTTTTTATAAGCAAAAGGGCGTAAATCTTCATTTTATGAATCGATTTATATAAGGTATTTGATTTAGTTTTAAGTCTCGTTTTATAAAATAAAACACAAAACCAATAATTAATAGCGTTTTAATCGAATAATTTACAAAGAAATTGTAGGGAATAATGCTTTCGGCAATTTCGTTTACAATAAAAATTCCTATTGTAAGCAAGGCATAGCTAGCCATTTTTTTAAGCTGATAATTGATAGGATAATATTTCTGTCCGTAAAAATATGATAAAAGCATAATCAGAAAATAGCTGCCAAACGAAGCCCATGCACAAGCAAAATAACTAAAATGAGGAATTAATAAAAAGTTTACTAGCACCGTTAGGCTAACGCCCAATATAGAGAAATAGGCTCCATAACGGGTTTTGTCTGTAAGCTTATACCATAAGGATAAATTGAAATAAATGCCTTGAAAAAGATACGATGCCAGAATAATGGGCACAACCTGTAAGCCTTCCCAATAGCTTGGGGCTATTAAAAATTTGAGTATATCTAGGTAAAACACCATGCCTAAAAATATCAAGAGTGAAAAAATGATGAAAAATTTCATGGCATCAGCATATGCCTCTTTGCTGTTTTTGTCTTTATATTGCCCAAATACAAAAGGCTCATAGGCAAATCGAAAGGCTTGAGTAAACATCATCATTACCATGGCTACTTTAAACGAAGCGCCATAAATACCTAACTGACGCATACCTTCGGTATAATCGCCGTATAAATAGGGGAATATTATTTTGTCGATGGTTTGGTTGGCTATACCTGCAACGCCCAGAATTAGCAGTGGGAACGAATAAGATAGCATCCGTTTAAGTAAGGCTTTGTCAAAAGTAAACGATGCTTCGAAAATTTGCGGCAGCAATAGTACTAAAACGGAAGCTGTTGAAATAACGTTGGCAAGTAAAATATAGCCTACTCCGTAATCAGGATTATAGAACCAGCGAATTAATTCAGGCGCGTTTTTCCATAACCAAGGGCAAGCCAGCAAGAAGAATAAATTTAAACTGATATTTATAAAAATCATTATCAGTTTGATGCCGGCAAATTTGATGGGTCTTTGTTGGTGTCGTAGGTAAACAAAAGGAATGGCTGTAAAAGCATCGATGGCAACAATGAGGCCCATCATCCAAATATATTCGTTGTATCCGTTGTATCCTAAGGCATTGGTAATAGGTGTTTGAAGTATAAAAACACCTATGGCAAACATAATGGAACTAATGGCAATAGAGATTAGCGTTGTGCTGTAAACCGTTTTGGCATTTTCGTTGTCTTTGTTCATGAAACGGAAAAATCCTGTTTCCATGCCGTAAGTTAGTAATACCAACAACAAGGCTGTCCATGCATAAAGGTTGGTAATTATTCCGTATTCACCGGAGTCTTTTAAAACATAAGTGTAAATAGGCACCAAGCACCAATTTAAAAACCGACCTAAAATACTGCTAACACCATAAATGGCGGTGTCCTTTGCTAAGGACTTCATTTTTCCCATACTGTATCGTTAAAAAAGCGAGGCTTGTTCGTTATTTTTTACTCGTCCTAAATGTTTGTAGGCCAATGGTGTAACTTCTCTTCCTCGAGGTGTTCGCTTCATAAATCCTTCTTTAATTAAAAAAGGCTCATATACTTCTTCTATAGTTCCGGCATCTTCGCTTAGTGCTGTTGCAATAGTTGTAATGCCAACCGGTCCGCCATTAAATTTATCAATCAGTGTACACAGTATTTTATTATCTACTTCATCCAAGCCAAACTTATCTATGTTTAAGGCCTCTAGAGCATATTGAGCTATGGCTAAATCGATGCTTCCTGAGCCTTTCACCTGAGCAAAGTCACGCACTCGTCGTAACAAGGCATTGGCAATTCGAGGCGTTCCTCTACTGCGACCCGCAATTTCTTTTGCTGCTTTTTCGTCGCAACGGATGTTAAGCAATTTGGCAGATCGTAACACAATAGTACTAAGTATAGAGCTATCGTAATATTCTAAATGGCAATTGATACCAAACCTTGCTCGTAGCGGACTGGTTAGTAAGCCGCTTCGAGTAGTGGCTCCGATTAGTGTAAAGGGATTTAAGTCAATTTGTATTGAACGAGCACTGGGCCCTTTGTCTATCATTATGTCTATGCGATAGTCTTCCATGGCAGAGTACAGGTATTCTTCTACCACCGGGCTCAATCGGTGTATTTCGTCGATAAAAAGGACATCGTTTGTTTCTAAACCGGTTAGCACTCCGGCTAAATCGCCCGGTTTATCAAGTACGGGTCCCGAGGTGAGTTTTAAGCCTACGCCCAATTCATTAGCAATTATACTTGATAAGGTCGTTTTACCTAGACCGGGCGGTCCATGAAGCAAAACATGGTCTAGGGCATCTTCACGCATTTTAGCTGCACTAACAAAAATACCGAGGTTGTCGATTATCTTTTGCTGTCCGCTAAAATCGACAAAAGATAAAGGTCTAAGGGCATTTTCGTATTCCGATTCGCGCGATTGATTCCGTATGTCAAAGTTTTCTTCCATGACTAGTCATTGTTTTGTGTCAGTTCATGAAAAACATCTTCCATATTCCGTTCTTCTTGTTTTAATGTTAATAAGGCAATGCCTTTGCTCGAAACAAATCGTGAAACGGCAGCGCGAATATCTTCATCACTTTCAACTAAAAATTGTAGGGGTTTAAGTTCGGTTACTTTCTTTACACCCAAAACAGAAAGAAATTCTTTTTCATCGATTGCTTGATCCACTTCAACCGTAAGTAGTTGTTGTTTTTTTCGGTTGGAGGCGGTAATGTTTTTTTCTTTTTCATCAGCCACAATATTTCCTTTGTTGATTATAATAACCCTATCGCATAAGGCCGATACTTCTTGCATAATGTGTGTAGAAAGCAATACCGTTTTTTCTTTCCCTATTTCGGCAATCAAATTGCGCACTTCTATAAGTTGGTTGGGGTCTAATCCGGTAGTTGGCTCATCTAATATTAGCACTTTAGGGTTAGGTATTAGTGCTTGCGCTAAACCAACCCGTTGTCGGTAGCCCTTAGAGAGTTGCCCAATTTTTTTATGGTACTCAGCGGTAAGTCCTGTTTTTTCTATCATCTCATCTACCCGTGCATGACTTGCTTTTCCCAGTTGGTATATTTCTGCTACAAAACGAAGGTATTCTTTTACATACATTTCTAAATACAGGGGGTTATGTTCCGGTAAATAGCCTATCAAGCCTTTTGTTTGTAAGCCGTTTTCGCTTACTTCTAACCCACATACTTTTACCGAACCCTCTTCGTAAGGAACAAAGCCGGTAATAATTTTCATCATGGTTGATTTCCCGGCACCGTTTGGCCCTAAAAACCCTACAATCTCGCCCGAGCCGATTTCAAATCGCACTTTGTTTAATACGCATTGTTGCCCGTAAAACTTACTAACTGCCTGTACCGAAATTGACATAATCTATAGTTCTTTAAGTAATGAATGACAAATTTAATCAGTTTTTATGATTTTACGCTTGTTATTTTTCCTTACTTTTGTCTTTTGCTTTGCATTGTCGGCATGCTTTTGCAAAGGCAATGTAAACATTATCCCTTTTAATCGAGTATTTCTAGCTATATGAGTAAATTAATTATTATAACTCCGGTAAAAGATTCTATTGACACAAGCTTACAAACGATACAATCTGTACACCAATCGCTCGTAGCTGTTCCGTATGAATATATTATTTACAACGATTTAAGTACGGCTGAAAATACGCGCATATTGGAAGATAATAACACCAAATTTGGGTATAAGCTAGTCAACTTAAAAGATATTGTACAAACAGCTTCACCTAACTACAGAACAAGTTTGCGTTTAGCTCAACAGGAAGCGTTGGTCAATCAAAGCGGGTTGTTGATTATTGAATCGGATGTGGTGGTGCAGCCGGATACTATCCAAAAATTATATGAGAAATCGCTTGAAGATAATCGCTGTGGAATGATTGCTGCCGTTACTGTGGATAAAAACGGGGAAATTAATTTTCCATATTTGTATGCAAAAGGGAAACAAAACAGGGAGTTGAAAACCCATAAGCGCTTAAGTTTTTGTTGTACCTTGCTTTCGTATAATTTGCTCAAAGAAATTGATTTTGCGTTATTAAACGAAAAAAAATCATGGTATGATGTGTTTGTTTCGCATCAATCTAAGAAACTAGGATTTACAAATTATTTACTTACCTGCTTGCCTGTATTGCATCAACCTCACAGTAGTAGGCCCTGGAAACAGTTAAAATATACCAATCCCTTAAAATATTATTGGTTAAAATACACCAAAGGATTAGATAAAATTTAGTATGAGTAAGCCGCTAGTTTCTGTTGTAATACCCATTTATAATATGCAAGATTTTTTGGCACAGACGGTCGATGCTGTGCTAGCGTCTGCATACGATAGTTTTGAGGTGATTTTAATGGATGATGGGTCAACCGATTGTTCTGCTCAAATTGCTCAGGAGTATGCTCTTAAAGATGCTCGGGTAAAATATTACAAACAGGCAAACGCGGGAGCATCGGCAGCGCGAAATCATGCCATTCGGTTGGCTAAGGGTGATTTTATTTTGCCGGTGGATGCAGATAATCTAATTTCGACCGATTTTATCGAAAAGGCTGCCTCTATTTTACTACAACAACCAAGCGTTAAAGTAGTAAGTACCGAAGCTGAATTTATTGGCGATAAAAGTGGTCGGTGGAAATTGCCGGCTTTTAGTTTGGGCTTGTTGGCGCGAAAAAATCTAATCGACAATTGTGCCATGTATAGAAAAGCTGATTGGGAGAAAGTTGGCGGTTATTGCGAAGAGATACTTGGTCGTGAAGATTGGGATTTCTGGATTGCAATGCTAAAATCAGGTGGCGATATGATTCGTTTGCCAATTGTTGGCTTGTATTATAGGGTGCACAAAAATTCTAAACGTAAACGAACCCGTCATTTAAAAAAGGTAATTATTGATAGTTTGAATGAACGACATACCGACTTTTTTAACGAACAACTAGGGGGGCGCTTGCATTACAGTAGAACTTGGTCTCGTTTTTTTAATTTTTTTATTCGCAATTTTTCACTTAATAAAATCTTTTACTAATGGCACGAACAGAGATAGCTTCTTTGGGTGAATTTGGTCTGATAAAAAGACTTACAGAAAAATTCCCGATAGTGAATAATACTACTTTAAAGGCGGTAGGTGATGATGCCGCAGTGCTCGATTACAAGGATAAGCAATGTTTAGTTACTACCGATTTATTGCTCGAGGGAATTCATTTCGATTTAATTTATATGCCCCTTAAACACTTGGGCTATAAGTCGGCTATTGTTAATTTTTCAGATATTTATGCCATGAACGGTTTCCCCAAACAAATTACTGTTTCGCTTGGGGTTTCAAAACGCTTTTCTGTCGAAGACTTGGAAGATTTCTATGCTGGTCTCCGCTTGGCTTGCGAGGAACATGGGGTTGATCTGGTTGGGGGTGATACTTCAGCCTCTGTTACCGGGTTAACTATCAGTATAACTTGTTTGGGCGAGGGTGAAGCAAAAAATATTGTGTACCGCAATACGGCTAAAGAAAATGACTTAATTTGTGTTTCAGGCAATTTAGGCGCAGCGTATATGGGCTTGCAATTGTTGGAACGAGAAAAGTCGGTTTTTGCCAATGAGTCTAACGCACAGCCCGATTTTTCAGGGAAAGAGTATATTTTACAACGACAATTACGCCCCGAGGCGCGCAAAGATATTGTTAAACAATTGCAGGATAAAGCTATTTTACCTACGGCTATGATTGATATTTCTGATGGCTTGTCTTCTGAGCTCATGCATATTTGTACGCTAAGCAAGTGTGGTTGTCGTATTTATGAAGATAAAATACCAATCGATTTTCAAACAGCTTCGATGGCCGAGGAGTTTAATATGAACTTGGTCACTGCCGCATTAAATGGTGGCGAAGACTATGAGTTGTTATTTACTATTCCTTTGGCCTTGCACGATAAGCTAATAGATATTGATGATGTAACTGTTATCGGCCATATTTGTAAAGAGTCGATGGGCTTGTGTTTAGTTACCCGCGATGAGCAAGAGTTTCCGCTTAAGGCACAAGGGTGGAATTCGTTGAGCACAGAATCCTAACGCCTAACGATTGCCTATTCGGCTTCTTTTTGTATCTTTGATAATCTTGAATGGGAAATTGAGAAACTGTCTATATTCTGATTTCTAATATAAATTTCTTTTCTTTGATGGTATTTATTAGCTAAGTACATGACAAAAAAGAATACTTCAAAACAAAAGAACAATCGTTTGTTTTTTTTGTGTAAAAAGAACAGCTATAGCAAAAACCCGACGAAGTCGGTTATTAAAAAATTCCTTATCCGACAGGGTGCTGTTTGAGCGAAGCCGACCTAAGGAGGCGGAGTGAGTTCAGCCTGTTATATTTTTCTTTGTTTCGTTTCTTTTTTAAAAAAGAAATGAAAAAGATTTTAGTGTTTTTTGCTTCCTCTGGTCGATGACCTTTTTTGTAAAAAGAACTACTAAGGACACTAAGTTTAAACAATGAACATGAAGAAATTCAAGACATATCTTTTAGAGAAAATGGATATAATTATTTTTAGACAATTTCTATTTTTTCCTGTTTCATCGTAGTTTTCATTATAATTAATTTAAAATAGTATTCGGATGAAAGAGTTAAGTGAACAAAAAATTGCTATTTGTTCAGACCATGCCGGTTTTGAACTTAAAGGCAAAATTATTACAGATTTTACAGCAACAGGCGCGGAATTTAAGGATTTTGGAACTTATTCTGCTGATAGTTGCGACTATGCCGATTTTGCACATCCAATGGCTGATGCTATTGAAAAGGGCGAATTTGAATACGGCATTTCTATTTGTGGTAGTGGTAATGGTATAACTATGACGGTTAACAAGCATCAGGGTATTCGTGCTGCCTTGTGTTGGAATACCGAAATTGCCGTATTGGCGCGCCTACATAATAATGCCAATGTGCTTTCGTTGCCGGCTCGTTATGTAACAGAAGAAGAAGCGTTTAAAATTATTGAAGATTTCTTTAAAACAGATTTTGAAGGAGGTCGTCACGAAGCACGAATCAATAAAATTCCGGCTTGTAAATAGTACGGGCAACGAGATAGGAAAGAAGCAGCTATTTTTGGCTGCTTCTTTTGTTTTACTCCGCATTATTTTATTGTGAACGAAAAAATTCGTTAATTTTCCCGAAAATAAGGGCTGTCAAATTATAATTGTAGCTTGTCGGTTATTAATTATCAATTACTTATTTTAACTTTGTGTTTTATTTTTTTGAGTAATCCTATCCTTTTCAGTGTATAACATGGAACATAAATTAAGTATTTACAATACACTCTCACGCAAAAAAGAGCTTTTTGTCCCAATTCATAATAATACCGTGGGTATGTATGTCTGTGGTCCGACGGTATACGGCGATGCCCATTTAGGTCACGCGCGTCCGGCCATTACATTCGATTTGCTTTTTCGCTACTTACAGCATTTGGGCTATAAGGTCCGTTATGTAAGGAATATAACGGATGTTGGTCATTTGGAAAACGATGCCGATAGTGGCGAAGATAAAATTGGGAAAAAAGCCCGTCTAGATCAGGTGGAGCCAATGGAAATTGTGCAACGATACCTAAATGCTTACCACAAAAATATGGAGGCGCTAAATGTGTTGCCTCCAAGCATCGAACCCCATGCTTCGGGTCATATAATCGAACAAATTGAATTCGTAAAAAAAATTCAAGAAGCGGGGTTTGCATACGAAAGTCAGGGGTCCGTTTATTTTGATGTGGAAAAATACAATCAACAGCATCATTACGGAAAATTATCCGGAAGAAATATAGATGATTTGCTCGAAACAACACGGGAGCTCGACGGTCAAGACGAAAAACGTCGTAGCGTCGATTTTGCTTTATGGAAAAAGGCCGCTCCGGAACATATTATGCATTGGCCATCGCCTTGGAGTAAAGGTTTTCCGGGTTGGCACCTTGAGTGTTCGGCTATGGGAACTAAATATTTGGGCGAACAATTTGATATTCATGGCGGTGGAATGGATTTGGTTTTTCCCCATCACGAGTGCGAAATAGCCCAGTCAACTGCTGCCTTGGGTAAGGAAACCGTGAAGTACTGGATGCACAATAATATGATTACCATCAACGGACAAAAAATGGGCAAAAGCTTGGGCAATTTTATTACGCTCGACCAGTTTTTTACCGGCAACCATGCTTCATTAGAGAAGGCTTATAGTCCGATGACCATTCGCTTTTTTATTTTGCAAGCACAATACCGTAGTACAGTCGATTTTAGTAATGAAGCGTTGCAGGCTGCCGAAAAAGGTTTGCAGCGGTTACTCGATGGGTATGCCCGGTTGCAAAAGATTGTTCCAGGAACAGCATCTACTGTTGAGTTAAGCAATTTGCGCGATCGTTGCGAACAAGCCATGCAAGACGACTTGAACAGTCCGATAGTAATTGCCCATTTGTTCGAAGCCGTTACCGCTATAAATACTATTGTAAGTGAGAATGCATCGATTAATTCGGCAGATTTGGAAGAACTCAAAGCTACTTTTAAGCTATTTGTTGAAGTTATTTTAGGTATACAGCTAGAGAATGATGCACAAACAGGTGCTGATGCGTATAAAGCAGCCATCGATTTATTGCTTCGAATACGGCAAGAGGCAAAGACTAATAAAGACTGGGCTACATCAGATAAAATTCGCAACGAGCTAACGGCCATGGGGTTTGATATTAAAGACGGCAAAGACGGTGTTGAATGGAGCTTGAAGTAAGTACTTACTATTTTTATGTTAATAGCAAAAGAAAAAGCCGTTGTGCAAAAAATGATTCTGCTCTATTGTAGATTGAATCATAATAACAAGGCTTTGTGTGCAGATTGCAAAGAATTACTCTTGTATGCTTCACAAAAATTAGATAAATGTCCGTTAAAACATAATAAGCCTTCGTGCAAAAAATGCCCTATTCATTGTTATTCTTCTGATAAAAAGGAGAAAATTAAAGAAGTAATGCGTTTTTCAGGGCAAAGAATACTTATGTATCATCCAAGAGCATTTTTAATGCATTTGCTAAAATAGGCAATCGTAAATATTTAACTTGTAAATAGAAGATATGGAAACAACCAGACAAAATAAAATTGGGCGCTTATTGCAGAAGGAATTGAGCGATATTTTTTTGCTTTATGCCCGTAACCTGCAAGGGGTGCTTATTACGGTAAGTAGCGTACATGTAAGCGCCGATTTAAGCATTATGCACGCCAACTTAAGTATTTTTCCTACCGATAAGGCGCAGGAAGTGTTGAAGGGTATCATAGAAAAAACTTCCGTTATCCGCTTAGAATTAGGAAATAAAGTTAGGCATCAGCTTCGTATTGTGCCTGCCTTACATTTTCATATCGACGATACGCTAGATTATTTGGATAGGATTGACGAGCTACTAAAAAAATAGCCTAAAATCTACAGGCATGAATCTTTCGTTGTTTATAGCTAAAAGGTATTTGTTTTCGAAAAAATCGCACAATGCCATAAATATTATCTCTGCAATTTCTGCACTGGGGGTAACGGTGGGCACTATCGCTCTAGTATGCGTGCTATCTGTTTTTAATGGTTTTGGTTCACTAATCGAAGGCTTGTTTAGCGCCTTTGATCCGGATTTGAAAATCTCACTGGTCGAAGGAAAATCGTTTATGGCCAGCGATGAGGCCTTGCAAAAGGTAAAGCATATGCCCGAAGTGGTTTTTTTTACAGAGGTGTTAGAGGAAAATGCTTTGTTTCGATATAAAGACAAGCAAGTGTCGGGAACAGTAAAAGGGGTTAGCGATGATTTTGCAGAAATGACAGGGATAGATAAGATTATTGTCAGCGGTAAATTTCAACTCTACGATAAGGCGTTTAACTATGGCATTACCGGAGCCGGTTTGTCGGCCAAGCTTGGCGTGGGGCCTTACTTTGTCGATCCGGTGTATATTTATGCTCCTCAACGTACTTCATCCATCAATCTAACCCGTCCCGAAACAAATTTTGTGTTAGACCATGTGTTTGTTTCAGGTGTTTTTGGGGTTCAGCAAGCCGACTACGATAATAAATATTTACTAGTACCTATCCAGTTGGCTCGTTCGCTTTTTCAGTACGAGGCACATACCGTAACCGCTATTGAGCTTAAAATTGCCGATAAAAAGGCGATAAAAAAATCAAAAGATAAAATTAAGTCGGTCTTGGGCGCCAAGTATAAGGTGTTTGACAGGTACGAACAGCAAGAAGATTTTTTTCGGATTATGAAAATCGAAAAATGGATTACCTACCTTATCCTAAGTTTTATTTTATTAATTGCTGTATTTAATATTATCGGCTCTTTGTCTATGCTTATTATCGATAAAAAGGCAGATATTGTTACGCTCAGAAATATGGGTGCCGACCAAGGTCTGGTGCGAAAAATATTTTTATTGGAGGGATGGATGATTTCCTTGTTAGGCTCTTTTGTGGGAATTTTTGTGGGTACTGGGTTGTGCTTACTTCAACAGTATTTCGGACTGATAACTTTGCCTGGGTCTGAGTTTATTGTGCAGGCTTATCCGGTAGAGATTCAATGGCTAGATTTGGTATTGATATTTATAACCGTTTCTGTAATGGGCTTTATAGCAGCTTATTATCCTGTTAAGCAGATTAAAACAGAAACATTTGAAGTATAATCATGGGTAAAAGGTTCGATTTTTTAATTATTGGTAGTGGCTTAGCGGGTATGAGCTTTGCCTTAAAAGTAGCCGATAAGGGTTCTGTTGCTTTGATATGTAAAACAACTCTCGACGAGGCAAATACTTATTATGCTCAAGGAGGCATTGCTTCGGTAATGAACGGGCTGACAGATAATTTCGAGAAACATATTGAAGATACCCTTATTTGTGGCGATGGTCATTGTAAAGCAGATGTAGTAGAAAAGATTGTGCGCAAAGGGCCCGAAATGATCGACCAATTAGTAACTTGGGGGGTCGATTTTGATAAAAATAATGTAGGTGAATATGATTTACACAAGGAGGGTGGGCATTCAGAAAATCGCATCCTTCATCATAAAGATAATACCGGAGCAGAAATTCAACTTAGTCTGGTTGAACAGCTTAAAAAGCATCCCAACATCCATATTTTTGAGCATCATTTTGCTATCGAAATAATTACACAGCATCATTTAGGGCAAATTATCACACATAATACTACCAATATCGAGTGTTTTGGTGCGTATGTGATGAATGAGAAAACCCGATCAATTACTACATTTCTAGCCAAGGTTACGTTAATGGCTACCGGGGGTATTGGCAATGTGTATTTAACTACTTCGAATCCAACTATTGCAACCGGCGATGGTATTGCCATGGCGCATCGAGCGCGTGGGGTTATTAAAGATATGGAGTTTGTGCAGTTTCATCCTACCGTGTTGTACAACCCTAACGAACGGCCTTCTTTTTTAATTACCGAGGCTATGCGTGGTTATGGCGCTGTATTGCGTAATGGCAAAAAGCAGGAGTTTATGTATAAATACGATAAACGTGGTTCGCTTGCCCCGCGCGATATTGTAGCTAGGGCCATCGATAATGAAATGAAAATTTCGGGTGACGACTTTGTGTACCTTGATGTTACGCACATGAATGCCGAAGAAACAAAAAAAGAATACCCAACTATTTATAAAAAATGCTTGAGCTTAGGCATCGATATTACTAAAGACCTAATTCCGGTAGTGCCGGCAACGCATTTTTTGTGTGGAGGTATTTTGGTCGATGACAATGCTTGTTCTTCTATTCGCCGTTTGTATGCTGCTGGTGAATGTGCATGTTCTGGCTTACATGGAGCCAATCGTTTGGCTTCCAATTCTTTGCTAGAAGCTATTTATTATGCAGATGTTGCAGCCAAGCATGCTGTTAAGGCTATAGAACAATACGATTTTCAGCTAAATATACCCGATTGGAATGATGAAGGAACTTCGCTACCCGAAGAAATGGTGCTTATTACCCAAAGTATTCGTGAAGTTGGGCAGCTTATGAGTGCTTATGTTGGCATTGTTCGTTCTAATTTGCGGTTAAAAAGAGCGATGAATAGGTTGAAAATATTGTATAGTGAAACGGAAATTTTGTTTGATAGATCAGTTGTTTCCCGCGAAATATGCGAACTTCGTAACATTATCAGTGTAGCTTATCTAGTTATTAAACAGGCCTCGCTTAGAAAAGAAAGTCGAGGCCTACATTTTAATGTCGATTATCCGGGCAAAAACCCACAAGAAGCTGAGTTTTAAATTTTCTCTATGTTTTTTAGGAAAAGCGTCCCATACTATTTGTAGAATGTTAATACATACGGTGAACAAAAGGTGCATAACACCGTAACTATTTGGTCGAGCCTTAAAAAGCCCATGTTTTATTTAGCTGATTATTATTTTGCCAAATCCATTTATTAATTGAGGCTTCAAAAAGCAATTTCAAAAGAGCACAAAAAGATGATTTCCATATATTCATCATCCTTTTGAAGTTAAAAGCAGCTGCAGCGAGCATGGCATTAATATTATCACCGGTAATCCCTTTGTAGAAATTACGATTTAATCGATGGTCTGTTTTTAAATGACCATTTATTGGTTCAATGGCAGCTCTTCTTCTAAATTGTTTCTTAAGCTTATTCTGTTGATATTGAGACTGCGTTTTGTCGCTAAATGGTTTTGGAATTTCTATTGTTGTGCCATTTACATGCTTTTTCCCTTTATAACCTCTGTCTCCAATCAATGTTTTTATTGTTTTTTTGCCTAATAGCCTTTCAACTTGTTCAAGTGCAGGTTCAATCGTATGTCCGTCATAAGGATTTCTAAAACTCATTGCTCCGATAATCACTCCTGTTCTTTGAGTATAAATAATGGAAACTTTATTTCCGAACTCGTATTTCTTATGTTCTTTACCTTTGGATATGCACTGAACATCAGGCTCATGTACAGAATAAACTTTATTACTATCGTTTTTTTTCTGATTTAAAATTCTATTAAACAATTCAACATCTGATTGGTACTTAGAGTTAGGAGGTAAATTCCGCTCTAACTCTCGAGCCAATCGGCCTGCAATGGTTTTTTCTTTTCTATCGGCTTTTCGTGCTTTCCACTTGTTGCGCGGATGATTTCTAAAACGTTGATTTAATGCAAGCTTCTTTAATGTGCGTGTATAACTTTGGCGAACTGGGAGCTCTTCCTTTTCTGCTATCTTCTTGCACTTGTCAATGATTTTTCGGTGCAACTTACTATCGGTAGGAAAAGTGATATTCTTCTCCTGAACGGTAGTGTCAATACTTGCTGTTGGGTCATTGCTATCATTGCCATTAATACGAATACTTTCTTTCAGTATTAGTTCAACTCCAGATTCTCCAATCCGGTGACGAAAATGAACCAGCTCTGATGCTTCGCAGGGTTCACAAGGCTGAAAAACTTGTTCTCCACAAAAATACTGATAGTAATTATTTTCACTCCATTGTTCAACCACACTTTCATCTGAAATATTACGCAAATGCTTTAAAATAAGCAATCCTACCATTAGCCTAATTGGCTTAGCTGGGCGACCATTATCTGCACAATATAAAGGACTAAACGAATCTTCGAATAGTTGCCAATCAACTTTATTGGCCAAAATATACATCGGATGTTTTTGGTTTAACATATCATCCAAACCCAAAAACAAACTGCTCTGTTTTGTATTTTTTTTCTTTGATAGCATAATTTATTTGCAAGATTTATGCCTCTAAGATACTAATTCTTGCAGAAAAAAACAACAAATTAATGAGATATAATACTGATTATCTTTTGTTTATATGCTTTTTAAGGCTCGACTA